>NZ_DATJJK010000168.1:0-24990 GCF_035492295.1 Acidisoma sp.
ACCTTTCGTAATGGGCGTCGCCGCATTGTCGGTTCGGTGTCCGTTTAGATGTCTGCCCCTGCTGTTTACGACGAGGACGCCGACATGAAACGCCTACTGCCAGTCACGCTGGCACTCACCCTCGCCGCGGCCCCGCTGGCCATGGCCCAGCCCATGAATGGGCCGGGCGGCGGCCCACCACCGCCACCGCATGGCGGGCCGGGTGGCTACGACCACGGACCGGGTGCGCCCGGCCATGATCACGGTTACGATCACGGTTACAATCATGGCCACGATCACGGTTACAATCATGGCCACGATCATGGTTACGATCACGGTTACGATCACGGCCATTGGGGCCCCGGCGGCCCGCCGCCGCCGGGCGGCTGGCACCACTGGCGCCAAGGCGAGCGTTTCGATGCGCCGCACGGCTACTGGCGCCCGGTGCCTAACTGGCATGCCTATCGCGGCCTCTATCCGCCACCGCCGGGCCAACAATGGATTTGGTATAACAACCAATACATGCTGGTGGCGATCACCAGCGGCATCATCGGTGCCGTGCTCGGCGCGACCATGGCGCCGCAGCCTTATCCGTAACCGCTCAGCGGACGCGGAGGGCAGGGCGCCCATACGGCGGGCGCCCTGCCGCTTTTTCGGCCTGAAGGAACTAACATCATGCGAAATTGGAAACAGGTTCTGCTGATCGTCGGCGGCTTGCTGACGGCGACCAGCCTCTCGGCCTGCTGCGGCCCCTGGGGCGGTGGCTTCTGCGGCTGGCACCACGGTGGTGGTCATGGTGGCGGCTATTATGGCGGCGGTTATGGCGGCCACGGACCCTGAGATGAAAGCGGGCGGGCCGCATGACGCGGCCCGCCTTTTTGATTCCATTGGCAACAGGTCGTCGTCGCCTGCCCATCCCGACGCCACTCATACGTTCGGTGCAAGACGCCCGCTCTCCGGGTCATGTCCTGACTTTCCCGCATCAGACTAGATCTTTGTGATTACCCCAAAAGACTCATGTGGCCTCTTGACCAGCCAAAATTCCCTGTCCGAACCCGGCCAGATCGTGGGTTGGGTCTGGTCCGTGCGGCTGAAGCCAGAACCCGCCGCTGCCTGCAATTGACGCCTGGCGGACGCCTACTTTCCCGAAGCCACGCCCTTGCTCTCCGCCAGCATACGCTCGACCCGCCGGACGAGGTCGTCCACGCCGAAAGGCTTGGTCAACACCTCCATCCCCGGCGCGATATGGCCGTGGTTGAGTACGGCATTCTCGGCATAGCCCGTGATGAAGAGCACCCCCAGATCGGGCCGGGAGACCCGCGCGGCATCCGCGACCTGGCGCCCGTTCAGCCCGCCAGGCAGACCGACATCGGTGATGAGCAGGTCGATCCGCTGATCGCTCTCGAAAATCCGGAGCGCCGCCGCACCGTCCTCGACCTCGATGCAGGCGTAGCCAAGGTCGCCGAGCGCATCCGAGACCAGCAGGCGCACGGTCGGCTCGTCATCGACGATCAGCACCGTCTCGCCCGCGTGGGATTGACGCGGCGCCTGTGCGGATTGCGGCATCTCCATTTCATCCGTCGCCCCCAGATGGCGCGGCAGATAGATGCTGACGGTCGTGCCCTGATCGAGTTCCGAATAGATCCGCACATGACCATGGGACTGGCGGGCGAAGCCATAGACCATCGAGAGGCCGAGGCCCGTGCCTTCCCCGATCGGCTTGGTCGTGAAAAAGGGGTCGAAGACGCGATCAAGGATCGCCTTGTCGATCCCGGTCCCGGTATCGCTGACGCTCACCGTCACATACTGGCCGGGCGCCAGGTTGCGCAGCCGTGCGGTGCGCTCATCCAGCCAGCGGTTGGCCGTCTCGATGGTGATCTGTCCACCCGATGGCATCGCGTCCCGCGCGTTGATGCAGAGGTTGAGGATGGCATTCTCGAGCTGGTTGCCGTCCACGAGCGCGGTCCACAACCCGCTCGCCGCGATCGTCTCCACCCGGATCGCTGGCCCCACGGTCCGCTGCACCAGCTCCACAAGGTCTGTCAGCAGACGGTTGATGACGGTGGGCTTGGGTGAGAGGGTCTGCCGCCGGGCGAAGGCCAGCAACCGGTGCGTGAGGGCGGCGGCGCGGCGCGCGGCGCCCTGGCCGGCGGCGAGGTATTTTTCGACATCCGCTGTCCGTCCTTGCGCGATGCGGATGCCGATCATCTCGTAGGTTCCGGATATTCCGGCGAGCAGGTTGTTGAAATCATGCGCCAGGCCGCCGGTGAGCTGGCCCACCGCCTCCATCTTCTGCGCCTGGCGCAGCGCCTCCTCGGCGACCTTCAGCCGCTCCTGCTCGGCCAGCCGCTCCGTCACGTCATAGGCGAACTGATAGGCGCCGATCTGCCGCCCCGCGCCGTCCCGCAGAATGCCGAAATGCTGCTCGTAGAAGCCGAGGTCGAGTAGAGGATCGCCGTATTCCTGGGTCACCACATGGTCTTCGCCGGCAAGTGCCCGGGCCCAGTTGGCGCGCACGGTTTCGAGCAGGGCCGGGCGGTCGGCCAAGAGGTCGGCCGTGGCGTCCCCCACCTTGGGGCGCACGCCCAGGATGCGGGCGAGCTCATCCGCCGCGGCACCGTTGATCGCAAGATAACGCAGGTCCATATCCACTACCTGCACGAGGGCCTGGGAATTCTCGACGATCTCGGCAAGCAGCCTGCGCTCGGCAAGCGCCGCGGCGACGCGCACCTCCAGCGTCTCGTTCAGCTCGCGCAGGGTCTGCTCCGCCCGCTTGCGGTCGGTCACGTCCTTGAAGAGGACCGCGACCTGCCGTCGCTCCGGCGGGTCGATCCGGAAGGAGGTGACTTCGAGATACCGCCCCGTCGCGACGAGCTCCTGCTCGAAGCGAATGGGCTTGCCGGAGGCGAGAACGCCGCCGTACCGGGTGACCCAGGCATCGGCCTCGTCCGGCACCATCTCACGCAACGTCCGGCCGACGACGTTGGAAATGCCGGCATGCACTTCGTAGGCTGGGTTGGCCTCGATATGAATGTAGTCGCTGAGCGGCCCGTGTGGGCCGTCGAAGAATTCGATGACGCAGAAACCCTCGTCCATGGTTTCGAACAGGGTGCGATAATGCGCCTCGCTGTCGGAAAGGGCCGCAAAGGTTCCCGTGGCACGCCGCTCGGCCGCGCGTGGCTCGGCCAGACCCGGCTCGGCCGAGATTTGAGCCTCAGGCTGCGGCCGTTGCGCCATGGTCTTTCGCTCTGACATCGCACGACTAATCCAAGAGATCCCGGGCAGGTCAAGCGCCAGCCAGGGTTATCGAGGGAGTGTGAAGCAGGGGATTCAGGCGCTAGGATGATTCCTGTCCAAGACCAGAAGCCGGAGCGGCATTGCCCCCGCCAACCGGCCCGCGCCAGAGAAAGGCAACCGCCGCCGATGCGTGACCATCCGAACGACGCCTATCGTATCCTGACCGCCGCCGATGTGCCCGCATATCTATCGTCGCGTCCGCATCTCGCCGAGCGCCTGGGCGGAGGTGCCGGGGACTGGCAGGTGCGGGACGTGGCGGACGGCAACCTCAACTCTGTCTTCCTGGTTGATGGGCCTGCCGGCGGGCTCTGCGTGAAACAGGCGCTCCCCTATGTCCGCGTCGCCGGGGAAAGCTGGCCCATGGATGTCAACCGCGCCTTCTTCGAGGTGAGCTACACGCGGCGGCTTGCCCCTTTCGTCGGGGTCCTTGCGCCGAAACTCCATGATTTCGACGAGACGCAATTCGTCATCACCATGGAGAAGCTTGAGCCGCACATTATTTTGCGGCAGGCGATGATCGAGGGCAGGCCGATGCCGCTTGTGGCCCGGGACGTCGCGGAATACGTGGCGGCCGCCTCCTTCTATACCTCGGACCTCGCTTCCCCCTTCGAGGTCAAGGCAGCGGACCAGGCGATCTTCACGCAGAATCGCGCTCTGCAGCGCATTTCGGTCGATCTCGTCTTCACCGATCCCTATGCGGTCAGCGAGCGCAACCGCATCACAGAGCCGCTTGAAGCCTGGGCCAGCTGCTTCCGCGCCGATATCGATCTGAAGGAGGCCATCGCCCGCGCGCGCCTCGCCTATCTCACGCGCGCCCAGTCGCTCCTGCACGGCGATCTCCATACCGGCTCGATCATGGTGACGGAGGCGGAAACGCGGGTGATCGACGGGGAGTTTGCCTGGATCGGCCCCTCGGGTTTCGACATCGGCACGTTCATCGCCCATTACGTGATGGCCTGGTACGCCAAGCCGTGGCACGCTCCGGCCCCCGGCTTTCAGGATTGGATCACGGCCGAGATCCTGACCTTCTGGGCGGAATTCGAAACCCGTTTCCTCGGCCATTGGCGCAGTTTCCGGGGCTCCGCGGACGGTTTTCCCGAAAACCATTTCGCGGAGCCCGTGGCCGCCGCGCGGCTCGAAAGCCTGCGCCGTGCCTATGTCTCGGATCTGTTCCGGGACGCGATGATGTTCATGGCCGCCAAAATCATCCGCCGTGTCCTGGGCTTCGCGCAGATCGCGGATTTCCTCGTCATTGATGACGAAACGCAGCGGGCGGAAGCGCAGGCCGGCGCCCTGGCGCTCGCGCGTTCCGTCCTGGTCCACCCGGAACGTTATCCCGACATTGCGGCCCTCGTCGCCGATCTGCCGCGTTTCGCAGGTGCCGGCCTTGACCCGGCGCGGAGCTGGGGAACCTTCAAGGCTTGAGGCGATAGCCGGTGCGGAACATCCACCACAGCACCGCCAGGCAAAGCGCCATGAACAGGCCGGTGAAGGCGAGGCTGGTGCCCACGCCGACATCGCCGATGCCGTAGAAACTCCAGCGAAAGCCGCTGACCAGATAGACGACCGGGTTCAGCATGTTGATGGTCCGCCACGGCTGCGGCAGCATGTCGAGTGCATAAAACGCGCCGCCCAGGAAGGTCAGCGGTGTCACGACCAGGGCCGGGATGATGGCGAGTTGCTCGAAGCTTTCAGCCCAGATGCCGATGATGAAGCCGAACAGGCTGAAGGCGACGGCCGTCAGCAGCATGAAGGCCACCATCCAGACGGGGTGCAGGATTTGCACCGGCACGAAGAAGGTCGCCGTCACCAGGATGATCACGGCGAGGATGACGGATTTGGTCGCCGCCGCGCAGACATAGGCAAAAACCGCCTCGCCGAAGGACAGCGGTGCCGACAGGATTTCGAAAATCGTCCGGGTGAACTTCGGAAAGTAGATCGCAATCGAGGCATTCGAAATGCTCTGTGTCAGCAGGGACAGCATGATCAAGCCGGGCACGATGAAGGCGCCATAGCCGACGCCGCCGACATGTTGAATCCGCGAGCCGATCGCACTGCCGAAGACGATGAAATAGAGCACCGTCGTAATCACCGGCGTCGCCACGCTCTGCCAGACCGTGCGCCGCATGCGCGCCATCTCGCCGCGGTAGATCGCCCAGATTCCGGCCGTGTTGATCAGGGGCGCGGTCATGCCGGATTCTCCACGAGGCTTACGAAAATATCCTCGAGCGAGGTGCGGCTGGTATCGAGATCCTTGAAATCAATGCCGCTTTCGCCGAGCAGTTTGAGCAGCCTGGGAATGCCGGTGTCCTCGGCATTGGCATCGAATCGGTAGGTCAGGCGTTGACCATCCTCTTCGAGTTCGAGCGGCCAATCGGCGAGCCCAGGCGGCAGCATCTGCATCCTGTGCTGCAGCGTCAGCGTCAACTGCCGCTTGCCGAGCTTGCGCATGAGCGTGGCGGTTTCCTCGACCACCAGCAGGCGGCCGTCGTCGATGACACCGACACGGTCGGCCATTTCCTCGGCTTCCTCGAGGTAATGGGTCGTAAGGACAATCGTCACCCCCTGCTCGCGCAGCTGTCGCACCAGGGCCCACATGTCGCGCCGCAAGCTGACATCGACGCCGGCCGTCGGCTCGTCCAGAAACAGGATTTCCGGCTCATGGCTGAGCGCCTTGGCGATCATGACACGGCGTTTCATGCCACCGGACAGTTCCATGACGCGGCTGGCCCGCTTATCCCACAGCGACAGGCTGCGCAGCAGCCGCTCGATATAGGCCGGGTCCGGCGCCCGGCCAAACAGGCCGCGACTGAAGCTCACCGTGTCCCAGACGTTCGCGAAGATATCCAGAGCGATCTCCTGCGGCACCAGGCCGATCAGCGAGCGGGCAGCGCGGTAGGCGCTGCGGATGTCGTGCCCGCCCACGAGGATGCTCCCCGATGTCATGGTGACGGTGCCGCAGATGATGCTGATCAACGTCGTCTTACCGGCGCCGTTGGGGCCGAGGAGAGCGAAAATCTCGCCCTTCTCAACGGCGAGATCGATTCCCTTCAAAGCGGTGAAACCGGATTTATAGGTCTTGGTGACGGCGGATACCGCGATCATCGTTGGCATGTATGCTCCTGGTGGCGGTCCCTTGGCGAGGTCGGGCCGGGTTTTGCCCGTTCTTCCGGCCTGTGCGCTTGGGTGTAAAGGACCCGATCAACGACCATTCGCCAAGGGGCCGGGCCCCGCTTGGGGCAACTGCCTGATAAACGCTCCGCGACCTCAGGGGCGCCGGACCCGGTTCGCGGGCGCCGGCTTCAACCCGGTGCGTACGCGGGGGCTCTGAAATCCTGACCAGTCGGGGAGGGGGGGTGAGCAGTAGCCTGTCCGCTTTGGCAGGCTCAGTCAGCAAGACTAACAGGGATTGGCCGGTGCGTGATTGACCTATCTGCTCACCCTCAAGAACAACGCGCCCGCGGTTGCACGGTCGCTTTGAGATAGGGGCTTGCCCTGAAATGGAAACTATTCAGGAGCACGTATCTCGAGACAGCGGACAGACGATCTTACGACCAGCCAAGTTCTTTAAGGGTGGCGGTCGCATTCCAGATCTTGGTCATATGCGAAATTTCGTTGTCCGCGAACTGCATTACGTAGACATAGTCAGTATTCGTTCTTTTTCCGGTGGGTGGAACCGGACCGCCAGCAAGATGTGTCCCCGAGAAAACAGCGTAAGCGGCAACATTTTGTCTTTCGCTGTCAGTCGCAAATGACTTCAGCGTGTAGGTCCCGTCCGTCAGTATCGTCATGAGACCCTTCATCCAATCGGTATATTGTTCAAGGGTCGTCAGATCGGAAATTGGCTCCGCTTGAGAGGAAAATGTCGCTCCAGATTTGCAATATTGCTTACATTTCTCCCAACCTTTGCCGCTCTCGCAAGCCACAAAGAACGCGTGGGCTGTGTCTGTTATCGACATCATGATAAAGCCCCCAATGTGAAAATCTGGTCGGCTGTGGGGCCGCTGTAAACTCAGCGGCAACCGTTGTCCATCAGTATCTATATTAAGGCCCGGCCAAGGAGCGCCGCTGCCAGTGAGCAATGGTCAAATGTATTACGCCCAATGGGCGAGACCGGCGCAGGGTCCATTTATTCCGCAATATGGCGCGAACTTCGCGAACGCGAAGGCATGGCTAGGCCATGTTTGGAAAGACAGGATCGGGTCTGTTTTGATCATTCAACCGAGTGAAACGTTCGACTGGATTGACAGCTGAGCAGAAGCCGGAACGCTCAGGCATGGTTGTTGACGTGCGGTTTGACGGACATGAGCGGCTCCCTCAGAAGGATCACCCATTCAGTTGTGTGGTCATGGATGAAGCGCGCTTGTTCTCACCCTAGCCCTCGAAGGCCGCAAGCCGATGGCCTGACCGCAGGCGGGCTTGCAGGACAGCGCCGAGCGTCAACCCGCGCGCGCCGAAGAACAGCAGAAATGCCGCCCAGAGCCCGGCATTGCCGAAAGTGGGGGTAAGCAGCGCCCAGCAGAGCAGGAAGAAGGCGAGGGAGATCAGCATCATGTTGCGCATGTCGCGCGACCAGGTGGCGCCGATGAAAACGCCGTCGAGCTGAAAGGCGGCCGCCGCGACCATGGGCACCAGCGCGGCCCAGACCAGGCTTCGCGCGGCCACCTGCCGCACAGCCTCGGCACGCGTCATCAGCGCCACGAATTCCTGGCCGAAGGCGAGATAGAGCAGGGTAATGCCAGCACCCGAGACCAGGCTCCAGCCGAGCGTCAGGCGGAGCGCACGCAGGAATCCTGTCCTGTCCCGCGCGCCGATCATGCGGCCCGCGAGCTGTTCGGCTGCCGCCGCGAAACCGTCCAGACAATTGGCGGAGAGGGCGAAGAACTGCATGTGCACGGCATTGGCGGCCAGCACCACCGCGCCGAGCCTTGCCCCCTGGCGGGTGAAGAAGGCGAAGGCGAAGAGCAGGGCGATCGTGCGCAGCAGCGTGTCGCGGTTGAGCACGCCCATATGCCGCCAGCCGGCGCCGTCCCCCAACGAGCGGCGGAACTGCTCCCAGGCGCCCGCGCCCATGATGCGGCCGAGCAGCAGGAGCCCGCCGAGAAAGGCCACCGTCTCCCCGGCGACCGCCGCCCAGGCCGCCCCGGTAATGCCCCAGCCGAGGCCAAGCACAGTCCAGAGGCACAGCAGAATATTGGTGCCATTGAGCAGGATTTGCAGCGCGAGCCCGGTGCTCGCCCGGCCACGGCCGAGCAGCGCGCCGAGTATCGCGTAATTGCCCAGGGCCACGGGCGCCGACAGGATGCGGATCGCCGCGTAGGCGGCCGCCGCCTCATAGACCTTTCCGGCCGCGCCAAGCAGCGGCAGGCCGATTCGGATTTCCGGGCCCCGCAGGGCCAGGATGACCAGGCCGAGGCCGAGGCCGGTGACCAGCGCGCGGTGAAACACTGCCCGCGTTTCGGCGACATTGCCCTGGCCGAGGGCGATAGCGGTCAATCCCAACGTCGTGCTGCGCAAAAAATTCAGACTGACCAGCAGGACATCGAAAAAGATCGCGGCGATCGCGATTCCCGCGGCGAGCTTTGGCTCGGCCAACTGGCCGATCGTGGCGGTGGACACGGCACCCACCAACGCTGTGCTCGCATAGGCGAACGTCATCGGTATGGCGATGCCGAGCACGCGGCGATGGGAGACGGGGACGGAGAGGGTAGGGGCGGCGGTGCTCATCCATTGCAATCAGCGGAAATCGCGGTCCAGGACAAGAGCCTTGCGCCCTTGACGATGCCGCCCGCGGAACCATTCCAGAGAGAGGGAGGGCTTCCGCCGGCACGCCATGCAGAGCAATGCGGATCTCGTCGCGAGCGTCGCGGCAGCCTGGCATGACCCCAGCGCCGCCTTCGGCACCTTTGCGGGCCATGGCATGGCGCTGCTTCTTGCCTATCTGCTCGCGCTGCCGGTGGGCTGGAACCGCGAGCAGGCGGAGCGCTCGGCCGGGCTGCGCACCTTTCCCCTCGTCGCCATTGCCGCCTGCGGCTTCGTGTTGATCGGAACTGCGGTGGCGGGCAACGGCGCGGCGCAGGCGCGGGTCATCCAGGGGCTGCTGATGGGCGTCGGCTTCGTCGGCGGCGGGGCCATCATCAAGGGCGCGCATCATACCCATGGCACCGCGACGGCCGCCAGCCTCTGGGCCACGGGGGCGCTTGGCGCCGCGGTCGGCTACGGGCTGTTCGGGATCGCGATCCTGCTCTCCCTCGCGACCTTCGCGACGCTGCGCTTCACGACGCCGTTCAAGGAGGGCGAGGGCAGCAAGGAGAGCTGACCGGGGGCGCCCCTCAGTCGCCCTCCGCCACCGCAGGCTCGGCCCCCACCGCCTCCGTGTAGCGCCGCGCGAGGCGCGGCATGGTCAGCCCCTGCACGATGATGGTGAAGACGACGACGGCGTAGCAGACCGGCAGGAGATGGCCGCGCGGCGCCACGCCGGGCAGGCTCAGCGCCAAGGCCACCGAAATGCCGCCGCGCAACCCTCCCCAGGTCAGAACGGCGATGGCATGCGGTTCCAGGATGTCGTGCAGGCGCAGGATGGCGGCGGGAATGATGATGCTGACGAGACGCGCGAAAAGGGCGAGCAGGATGGCGATGCCGCCCGCCAGCAGATCGAAGCCGGTGAAGGGCACGGAGACGAATTCCAGGCCGATGAGCAGGAAGAGCAGGGTGTTGAGCAGCTCATCGATCATCGACCAGAAGGTCTTCACATGATGCTGGGCGACTTCGCTCATGGCGTGGTGGCCGGTCTCGCTGCCCATCGCGAGGCCCGCGACCACGACCGCGATGGGGCCGGAGAGACCGAGCGAACTCGCCAGGCTATAGGTGCCCGTGGCCAGCGCCAGGGTGAGGATGAGTTCGAGATTGTAGTCGTCCACCCGGCGCATGAGGCGCAGCGCCACCCAGCCGGTGACGAAGCCGAGCACCGCGGCGCCCACGGCTTCGACGAGGAAGGAGGTCGCGACCTCGGTGGCGACGTCGACATGGCCGGTCGAGGTCGCAAGGCCGAGGAAGACGGTGAAGACGACGACGCCGACGCCGTCGTTGAACAGTGCCTCGCCTGCGAAGATCGCCCGGAAGCCGGCGGGCAGGCCGAGGCGCTTGAGCAGGCCCACGACCGAGACCGGATCGGTCGGCGCCAGAATCGCCCCGACGACGAGGCACCAGATGTAGGGCACCGGTTCGCCGAGCGCGCGGAAGACATAGTAGATGCCGGTGCCAAAGACCGCCACCGCGATGATGACACCCAAGGTGGCGAGTGCCAGCACGGTCCATTTCCGGCGCAGAAGTTCCCGGATATCGACATGCATGCTGCCTGCGAAGAGCAGGAAGGCCAGCGCCCCGTTCATCAATGTCGAGGGCAGGTTGATCGTATCGAGGAGGTCGAGCGCGAGGGTGCGGAAGCTGACGAAGCTCACCAGCGGATCGACGGCGATCGCGATGATGGAGACGCCAAGGGCGACGATCAGCACTCCGGTCGAGGCGTCAACGCGGAGAAGCCGATAGTTGATGATCCCGCAGACGGCAGAGAGCGTCAGCAGGATGGCAATGAAGCTGAGACCGGTCATTCTCGGGTGCTCGACGCCTGTCGATGCAGCGCCCGGTCTGCGACGCCGCCCAGATGCTGGTGCATCTGCTCGAGGGCCGCGAGCCTGTCCCCACGCTCAAGACAGTCGATGAGCGCACCGTGTTCCGCGACCGCGCAACGCCCGGAATGGGGCAGATGGTGGTCCGAGATCAGGAGCGAGCAGCGGGAGACGAGTTCAGAGACGTAGCGGGCAAGGAGGGCACTGCCCGCGGCCTCGGCCAGACGGACGTGGAATTCACCCGAGAGGCGGATCGATTCCGCGTGGGCAGCGGGCCCCGCCGCCAAGGCACGTTCCTCCTCCGCGACATGGGCGCGCAGGAGGGCGACATCCGGCGCCGCCAGCGCGGTCTGGAACAGCCGGTCGATGACGATGAGTTCGATGCTGCGGCGAAGATCGAGGATGTCGGCCGCCTCGTCCTGGCTCGGCCTTGCCACCCGGGCACCCTGGTTGCTCGCGCGGACGAGCAGCCCCTCGGCGACGAGACGCCCGAAAGCCGCGCGCACCACTGTGCGGCTGACCCCGAAACGCTGGGCGATTTCGCTTTCCGGCAGCTTCGCGCCGGCCACCAGCGCCTGTTCAATGACGTCACGGCGGAGCGCCGCATAGACGCGGTCGGGACCGTCGCCGGCGCGGCGGGGCGGCTTCCGCCGCCCCGCCTTCGGTTCGTTCGGAGAAGGACTCTGCATCATGATCGGGCGGAGGGTAGAGAAAACCATCCGCCTTGGCCATGGCCAAGCGTATCATTTGCGCAAGGTCCGGGCGTTTGTCATCCGCCCGGCCTTGTCACACCTTGCGGGGGATCAGAGACCGATGGCCTTCATCCCCTCCGGCGCATAGCGCGCACCGGCGAAGGCAGCCGGCGGCAGGATGCGGTCGATCTCGGCAAGCTCGGCGGGCGTCAGCGTAATTGTTGCGGCGCCGAGATTCTCCTCCAGATAGGCACGGCGCTTGGTGCCAGGGATAGGAATAATATCCTCTCCCTGCGCCAGCACCCAAGCCAGCGCCAACTGACCTGGAGTGCAGCCGCGCGCCTGCGCGAATTCCTGGATCTTCCGCGCGAGATCGAGGTTCTTGGCGAAATTCTCGCCCTGGAAACGGGGCGAGCCGCGCCGCCAGTCATCCGGCTCAAGATCGTCGAGGCTCTTGATCTGTCCGGTCAGGAAGCCGCGGCCGAGCGGGCTGTAGGGCACGAAGGCGATGCCGAGCTCCTGCGTCACTTGCAGAATCCCGGCCTCCGGATCGCGGCTCCAGAGCGAGTATTCGGTCTGCAGAGCCGCGATGGGATGGACCGCATGGGCGCGGCGGATGGTCTCGGGCGCCGCCTCGGACAGGCCGAGATAACGGACCTTGCCCTCTGCCACGAGTGCCGCCATGGCGCCGACCGTCTCCTCGATCGGCACGTTCGGATCGACCCGGTGCTGATAATAGAGGTCGATGACATCGAGGCCGAGGCGTTTCAGGCTCGCCTCGCAGGCGGAGCGCACATAGGCCGGATCACCCCGCACCGGGCCGCGCCGGCCCTCCGCATCCCAGGTGTTGCCGAATTTGGTGGCGATCACGACATGATCGCGCACGGGGCCGAGAACGCGGCCGACGAGTTTTTCATTCTCGCCCATGCCGTAGACGTCGGCGCTATCGAAGAAAGTGACGCCGAGTTCCACCGCGTGTTCGAGCGTCGCGATGGATTCAGCTTCGTCCCGGCCGCCGTAAAAGGCGGACATGCCCATGCAGCCGAGGCCGATTTCGCTCACCATGGGGCCGTGGGCCCCGAGCTTCCGTTGCTTCATACTCAGGTCCTCAGGCGTCAGGGAAATCCGCGCCGCGCGTGGTTTCCTCCCAGGTGTCGATATCGGCGGCGACCAGCTTGAGCTTCTCGCGGGCACCGTCGAGCGCCATCTGGCCGAGCACGAGACGCAGCGGTGGGTTGGGCGCGGCGACGACATCGATAATCGCCTGCGCGGCGCGCACCGGATCGCCCTTCTGGGTGCCGCTATAGCCCTGCATCATGCGCAGCCGGGCATGGACCGTGCTGTCGTAGTCTTCGATCACGGTCTTCGAGCGGATCAGGGAGCGACCGGCGAAATCGGTGCGGAAGGGTCCGGGTTCGACGAGCAGAACCTTGATGCCGACGGGGGCGCCTTCCTGGGCGAGGGATTCGGAAACCGCCTCCACCGCATGCTTGGTCGCCGAGTAGTAGCCGCTGCCCGGAAAGGCGCGCAGCCCGGCGATGGAGGAGAGATTGACGATGAAACCGGAATGCCGCGCCCGCATTCCAGGCAGCACCGCCTTGGTCATGTCGATGAGGCCGAAGACATTGGTGTCGAACATGGTGCGGACATTGGCGTCCTCACCTTCCTCGATGGCCGCGAAATAGCCGTAGCCGGCATTGTTCACGAGTACGTCGATACGGCCGAACTTTTCCTCGGCCTGCTTCACGGCGTGGCCGATCGCATCCTGATCGGTGACATCGAGAGCAAGGGCCAGCGCCCGATCCTCGTGGCCTTCGACAAGGCCACTCACCTTGGTCACGTCACGCGCCGTCGCCACCACGGAATAGCCCTGGCGCAGCAGCAAGGTCACGAGATCGCGGCCGAAGCCGGTGGAACAGCCGGTGATGAACCAGACGGGTTTTTCGGTTGCCATCTATAGGATTCCTTTCCTGTGCGTGGTCGAACTCAGCGATCGACCATCGCCATCATTTTGTCGCCGTAACGCGGGCCAGAGACCTTGCCTGGGGCAAGCGCCTCCTCCAGTTTCCGCATCTCGTCAGCATCCAGCCGGAACCCGGCGGCAGCGACATTTTTCTCAAGATTAGCCACGTGCCGCGTGCCGGGAATAGGAACAAAATCCTCGCTCTTGTTGAGGATCCAGGCGAGCGCGATTTGCGCCGCCGTCCCCCCGCGCGCTTCAGCGATCTCGCGCACCGCCTCGGCCGCGGCCATGTTCGCGTCGAAATTCGCTCCTTGGTAGCGCGGGTCGTTGCGGCGGAAATCGGTCTCGGGATAGTCCTCCGCGCGCTTCACCTGGCCGGTCAGAAAACCGCGGCCGAGAGGCGAGAAGGGCACGAGGCCAATGCCAAGTTCCTTGAGCGCTGGAATCACATCCGTCTCAAGGTTGCGCTCCCATAGCGAATACTCGCTTTGCACGGCACTGACGGGCTGCACCGCATGGGCGCGGCGAATGGTGTCCACACCCGCCTCGGACAAGCCGAAATACTTGACCTTGCCGGCGCGGATGAGATCGCCCACTGCGCCCGCCACATCCTCGATCGGCACCTGGCGGTCGACCCGGTGTTGATAGAGCAGGTCGATATGATCCGTGCGCAGGCGCTTGAGCGACGCTTCGACGACCTCCCGGATATGGGCAGGCCGGCTGTCGGTACCGACATTCTTCCCGCCTTCGATACGAAAGCCGAACTTTGTCGCGATCGTCACCGCATCGCGGCGGCCCATCAGGGCGCGGCCGAGCAGATCTTCGTTGGTGTAGGGCCCGTACACCTCGGCCGTGTCCAGAAAGGTGCAGCCGATTTCAATCGCGCGATGCAGGGTTGCGATCGAGTCCGATTCCACCGCCGGGGCGTAGGATTGGCTCATCCCCATGCAGCCGAGGCCGATGGCCGAGACGGTCAGCCCCTGGCTGCCGAGCCGTCTTGTGGTCAAAGTCATGCGTTGCTCCTTAAAGCATTTCCAGTGCGCGCTTGCGGCGCGGCGGGGGAAAAGCCTGGTCGATCTCGGCGAGATCGGTGGCGGTAAGTTCGATCTTGAGCGCGCCGAGATTCTCCTCGACCCGCTCATAGGTTGCCGTCTTCGGAATGGTGACGACACCGGGATGGCGGATGCCCCAGGCAAGAATGACCTGGCCGGGTGTCACATTGTGGCGCTGCGCAACCGCCGCGATGACCGGATGACGCAGAACGCGCCCGGACTGGCCAAAGGGCGTGTACGCCATGATGGGAATGCTACGAGATTGACAATATGGAAGCAGGCTGAACTCGATGCCCCGCGTCTGTGGGTTATACAGCACCTGGTCCGCGCTGCATTGAACGCCTTCGGGCATATCCTCCATGTCCTCAACGTCGAAATTGGAGACGCCCCAGGCCCGGATCTTGCCGTCGGCGCGGAGGCGCTCGAATGCCTCGACCGTTTCGGTCAGGGGCACGCCGCCGCGCCAGTGGAGGAGATAGAGATCGAGATGATCGGTGCCCAGGCGCTTCAGGCTGCCCTCGCAGGCGCGCAAGGTCCCCTCGAAGCCGGCATGGCTCGGCGCCACCTTGCTGACCAGGAAAAGCCCGTCGCGCCGGTCGCGGATCGCATCGCCCACCACCCGCTCCGAACCGCCCTGGCCGTAGATCTCGGCCGTGTCGATGAGGGTGACGCCAAGATCAAGCGCGCGCTGGATCACCCGGACCTCATTCGATGCGGTGCGCTTGTCCTCCCCGAAGTGCCAGGTGCCGAGCCCCATGACGGGGAAGGCCCGACCATCGGGCATGGCGACGGTTCTCATGCTTGTGCCTCCTCGGCCAGGCGCAGAAGGCGGAGAAAGTTGCCGCCCCAGAGCGCCGCGATGGCAGTTCGATCATAGCCGCGCCGCAGAAGTTCGGCGGTCACATTGGCGCTCTCCCCGGCGTCGCGCCAACCCACGACACCGCCCCCGCCATCGAAATCGGAGCCGATCCCGACATGCGCAATCCCCATGCGCTGCACCGCATAGTCGATGTGATCGACGAAATCGCTCAGCGTCACTTCGCTCTCCTTGCGTCCGAGTTTCAGGAAGAAGGAAACCAGAGTGACCTGAACCACCCCGCCGCTTTCGGCCAGTCGGTCCAGCTGCTCGTCATCCAGATTGCGCGGATGGTCGCACAGCATCCGCATGCAGGAATGCGTGGCGATCAACGGCGTGTCCGAGACCTCCACCGCCTGCAGCATGGCGGCTTTCGACACATGGGAGACGTCCACCATCATGCCAAGGCGGTTCATGCGCGAAATCGCGGCGCGGCCGAGATCGGAAAGGCCGCCATGCAGGGTCTCGGCGTCCCCCAGGTCCTTCCGCGGCACAGCGGAATCGGCCAAGGCATTGTGACCGTTGTGGGTCAGCGTCATGTAGCGCGCGCCCAAGCTGCGGAATTCGTCGAGCCGGCCGAGGTCCAGCCCCATCGCATGCCCGTTCTCGACCGCGGGGATGATGGCGGGCGCCCCGTCCAGCCGGGCGGCTTCGATTTCAGCGACGGTTGTGGCGAGACGCCCGGCGAGCCCCCGGGCATTGTCCCCGGCCTCACCCATGTCGCGAATGGCGCGCAGCATGGCGAGCGCCCGCGCATAGGCTGACTGAAACCCGTCCTCGTCGCGCTTTCCCTGAGGGATATAGGCCGCGAAACAGCCGGCGCCGATACCGCCGCGGCGCATCTTGGGAAGATCCACGCGGCGCGGTCCGTCCTCGAAGGGGCTCGGCCCCGGCGGCCAGGGAATGTCGATATGGCTGTCGATGGTCAGCAGCGCGTCATGCAGCTGCCGGTCCGTCATCATCATGGGAGCGTTCATGGCCAAAGGCTTCGCCCAGTTGGCCGCCTCGTCAAGAGCCGGCCAGTGCGGGGAGGGGAGCGCGCGCTACTTCTTGATGATCGGCGTGCCCGGCACCTTCTGGCCGGGCTTGCCCTGACGGACCTGGGATTTCACCTCCGCGACGAGCTCCCCGCACTTATGCGGATCGCCGACGCCGAGCTCGATGGTCGGCAAGATGGCAAGCGGGGCCGCGAGAAAACCGAGGGCCGCCGCCAGGCCGCCGCGCGCCGCGAGCTCCTTGACGCCGATGCCGATCGCAGGTTTCGCAAGCGTGCCTGTCACCTTGATCGGCGCCGGCAGATTGCCGATGCTGAAATTCTTCGATCTGGTTTCGGCTTCGAAATTGATTGCCTCCGTCTTAAAATTCATCACCCCCGTGCCGCCGATCAGCGCCTCTCCGGTATCGACCAGCAGCGCCTGCGTCTTCACCATCCCCTGGCGCAGCGAGAAGTCGCCGATCATGCAATCGACATTGGTCTGGCTCGGTAGACCGAGCGCCGAAAGCAGCGCCTTGCCGAATTCGAGCCCCGAAAGGTCGATCAGCAGGGCGCTGAGGCTGCCGCCGGCCATATAGACGGCGAGGCCGCCATTGCCGTCACCCATCAGGGTCGCGACGGAGTCGCCCGTGCCGTCGATCGTGGCACGGCCGCCGATGGCACCCGCGCCCTTGAAGGCATGGGTCGCGGCCATCAGGCGCGAAACGTCCACCTGATCGAAATGGACGTCGGCCTTCAGTTTCACCCGGTGGTCGCTGACCGGGGCGATGGAGATGTCGCCCTGCACCCGGCCCTTTCCGACGGTGAAGATGAGCGGATGGAGGTCGATTGCGCCGTCGACCAGATCCATCGTCACGATGAGGCTGTCGAGCGGGATGTTCCGTCCCTCGATGTGGTGGCCGAGGTAATGGAGATGGATATTGGCGGCATCGAGCTTGGGCAGGTTGATCGGCGTCGTCGGCAGAAGGTGCCCGGCCCTGGCCGCGCCGGTCGCGGCCTTCTTGCGCTGCTCAGGGGTTGCGTTCTTGGTCGTCGCGCGGCCCGGATTGGTGCCGAGGAACCCGCCGAGATCGGCGAGATCGACCCGGCGCGAAGCAAGATCCATCGTTACATCCGGCTTCTTGCCCTGCGGCTGCTCGGTGATCGTGCCTTCGAGATCGCTGTTGCCGACAACGCCGCGGAAATCGTCGAAGTGGATGCGCTGGGTCGCGGTTTCGTAGTTCAGCTTGCCGGTGATCTTGTAGGCCGGCGTTTTGGGAATCGGGATACCGGTCAGGGGATAGAGATCAGCCATGTCCGCGCCCTGCAGCGTGAGGTCGAGATCGGTGCCGGCGAAGGCCATCGGATCCTGCACGGTGCCCGCCAGTGCCACGTGGGTCGCGCCGTTGGCGATGTGCATGTCGATCGGAAAGGGCTTCTTCGTGTCGGTCACCGAAAGCAGCGCGCCGGTGAGCAGGGTGGCGGTGACCGGCTGCCCGGCATAGGTGCCATGCGCTTTGGCCCGAAGCTCGGTCGTCTGGCCATTTTGGGCGATGACGCCCTCCGCCTTCGCGGTCTCGATCTGCGCGGAGAAATCGGCCTTCATTTTCGGGATTTCGGCATGAAGCTGGCCGTCCTCAATCGTGAGGTCACCGAGCCTGGGCGAAGGCGCGGGTTTCTGCCCCGGCTTAAGGGCTGGGGATTTCTTCAGCGCGAGCGTGTAATTGTTGCGGCCGTCCGCCAGGCCGCGGAGTTCGAGTTCGGGCCCGTTCACGTCGATCAGCGGCACGGAGATGATCCGGTGGCGGATATAGGCCATGGCGTCAACGGTGACGCCGAGATGGGCGATGCGGGCGAGGGGCGGCAGGTCGCCCGGGAAGTCCTTCGGGTTCTGGATCACGACCTTGTCCGCGACGATGCGGATTTTGCGACCGAGATGGACATGCAGATGCGCGATCGTCACCGGCCGGCCGAGTTGGGCGGAAGCCTGCGCCTCCACCAGGGGGATGAACCAATCCCAACTCCAGAACAGGATGAGCAGGACGACAACGAGGATCGGGGTGCCCAGGAATAGCCAAAGTCTGATCCGTCGCCGTCTTGTCATGCACCTAGCCCCGGTCTTTCCTGGCACTTAGGAAAGATGGGCGGGATGTCATCGGGCGACGGGGGCTCTTCCCCTGCTCGTTGATCTCTGGCAGCCCTTTGACCCAACGCAATTGCGTGACCGGCAGCCCAAGGAGCGAGCGATGATCAAATTCTATTACAACATGGCCCCGAACCCGATGAAGGTCGCGCTCTTCCTGGAAGAGTCGGGCCTCGCCTACGAAACCGTGCCCGTCGATACCCGCAAGGGCGAGCAGCACGCGCCGGAATTCGACGCGCTGAACCCGAACCACAAGGTCCCGGTGATCGTGGATGACGGCACGGTCGTCTTCGACAGCAACGCCATTCTGCTCTATCTCGCCGAGAAGACGGGAAAGTTCCTGGCCCCCGCGGACCAGCGCGCCGAGATGCTCTCCTGGCTGATGTTCGTGGCGACCGGCATCGGCCCCTATTCGGGCCAATGCGTGCATTTCCGCCATGCCGCGCCGGAGCCCAAGGACTATGCGGTGACGCGCTACCTGTTCGAGGTGAAGCGCCATTACGGCATTCTCGATGCCCGCCTCGCCACGCGGTCCTTCATGCTGGGTGAGACCTACACGATCGTCGATATGGCGCTGTGGGGCTGGGCGCGCATGGTGCCCTATGTCATCGGGCCGGATGCATGGGAATCATTTCCTAATGTCAAGCGCTTCATGGATGCGATGAACGCGCGCCCGGCAGCCCAGCGCGCCGAAGCGCTGAAGGAGCGTCACGCCTTCAAGACCGAGAATGACGAGGCCGCGCGCCGCGCCCTTTTCGGCCACATCACCGCGTAAACGCGAAAGCAGCAGAGACCATGAAGAACGGTATTGGGCGCGACTTTCAGGCGCCGGGTCGCTCAGTCGCGGTGGGCCGCCAGGGTATGGCGGCGACCTCGCACCCGGCCGCGACGCTCGCGGCGGTCGATATCCTCCGCCAGGGCGGCAACGCCATGGATGCGGCCATCGCCGCCTGCGCCGTGCAATGCGTGGTCGAACCTGCGATGACGGGCATCGGCGGCGACTGCTTCGTGCTCTACGCGCCCGGCGGCGGCGCCGAGATCCGCGCCTATAACGGCGCCGGCCGCGCGCCGGCGGCGACCGATGCGGCGACCCTGCGCGCGCAGGGTCTCGCCGCCATCCCCCACAATTCCCCCCATGCGGTGACCGTGCCGGGCGCGGTCGACGCCTGGGCCACGCTTTCGGCCGAGCATGGCAGCATGCCCTTGAGCAAGCTGCTCGGCCCTGCGATCGAACATGCCGAGGGCGGCTTCGCGGTGACCCCGCGCGTGGCCTTCGACTGGGCGGAAACGATGGACCTGCTCAGGAGCCGCCCGACGACGGCCGCGACCTATCTGATCGACGGGCGTGCGCCAGTGGCCGGCGACGTGCTCAAACTGCCGGCGCTCGGTCGCACGCTGCGCGCGATCGCCGAGAGCGGCCGTGCCGCCTTCTATGAGGGCCCGGTTGCGGCGGAACTGGTCTCCGTGCTGCGGGATGAGGGCGGCGTGCATACGGGGGCTGATTTCGCGGCCGCCACCGGATGCTTCGTGACCCCGATCGAGACGTCCTTCCGGCAGTACCGGGTGCATGAATGCCCGCCGCCGGGGCAGGGGATCATCGCCCTTCTCATCATGAACATCCTGTCGCAGTTCTCCGCGAAGGGAGACCCGATGGACCCGGCGCGGCTGCATCTCGAAATCGAGGCAGCGCGGCTTGCCTATGCCGTGCGCGGCGCGATCCTGGCCGAAGGCTCACCCGTGACCGGCAAGCGTCTCCTGTCGCCTGAATTCGCGGCCGAACTCGCGGGCCGCATCAGCCCTGACCGGGTGATGACGGAACTGCCCGCCTTCACCGGGCCGGAGCACCGGGACACGGTCTATCTCACGGTGGTCGACCGCGACCGCAATGTGGTCAGCTTCATCAACTCGGTCTTCGACGGTTTCGGCAGCGGCATCCTGGCGCCCGAAAGCGGGGTTCTTCTCCATAACCGGGGCATGAGTTTTTCCCTCGATGGGGCCCATCCGAACACGCTCGCAGCCGGGCGGCAGCCGATGCACACGATCATCCCCGGCATGATGACCGAGGGCGGGCGGGTGCGCATGGCCTTCGGCGTCATGGGCGGCCATTTCCAGGCCATGGGGCAGGCCCATCTCGTTACCAAGGTGGTGGACTACGGCATGGACCTGCAATCGGCGATGTCTCTGCCGCGGCTCTTCCCGGTGCCGGGGAAAGACTACGTGGAAGCCGAGGCGACGCTGCCGGAGGAGGCCCGTTCCGCGCTCGTCGCCCTCGGCCACAAGATCGTGACCACCCAAGATCCGATCGGCGGCGCCCAGGCGATCTGGATCGACGAGGAGAAAGGCGTGCTCTACGGCGGTTCGGAACCACGCAAGGACGGCTTCGCCCTCGGCTACTAGAGCGTGATCGTGAGAATCACACGCTAAGCTATTGAGAAGGGTCTGGTTTCCGTTTCAGATTGAATCCCTATCGCAATTAAATCTGAAGCGATCAGACCCTGGGGGCTCGCGGGCTCGTCATGGGCCGGGCTGTTGACAGCGGCGGGGCCGCATGATCCCGGAGGATTTCATGCGACCCCGTTTTGCGACCATCCTTCTCCTGCTGCCCCTCCTGCTGATCAGCTGGGCCGCGCATCCACCGGATGCGCGGGCCGCTGCGGCTGCAACCGCGTCTGGGCCGGCCGCGCCGGCGGCAGACGCCACGGCATCGGGCCTGACCACGGCCGAGACACAGCAACTGCTCTCCGTGCTGCAGAACCCGCAGAAGCGCGAGCAGTTCGTCACGACGCTCAAGAACCTGGAAAAGGCGAGTGCCACGACCGGCACCACAGCGGCGCCGAGCGCGGCCCCTGCGGCAACGGCACCGGCAGCGGCCGCCCCCGCCGCTGCGGCGAAAACCGCCGTGACGCTGGAACCCCACAGCCTCGGCGCCGATCTCCTCAGCCAGGCGGATACCGTGCTCGCTCAGGTCGCCGCAGATCTCAGCCGGGCCGGCGCCTCCATGTTCGACTTTCACGACCTCCGGAAATGGTTCTCGACCCTCGTCCAGAACAGCACCGCCGCCGGGATCATTCTCGCCGCGATCTGGCGGCTGGCGGTGATCATGCTGGCAGGGCTCATCTGCGAATACTTCGTTCGTCTCGGCACGCGCCGCCTCTATGACCGTCTCGGGCGAGAGTCGGGCACGGCGGAGGCGCATGCGCGGCTCGCCGTCGCCGATTCGAACCGGGCAGTGGCCGAGGCCGAGGCGCACCGCGAGGCGCAGGAGGAGGCTGAGGGCACAGCTGAGGAAAGCCTGGCAGTCCTCGGCGAGCAGGAACGCCTCGAGCCACCCGATCCTGACGCTCCGGTGACACTGGCCGCCGCCGCGCCGGAACCGGAACCGGAACCGGGGCTCCCTGTCGGGACCGAGCCGGCTGAGGACGAGGTCCGGCACCGTCCGTCGCGCCCGCTGCACAGCGGCTGGCCGCTGCTGCGGCGGCTGCCCTTCATCCTGCTTGCCATGATCGTGGACGCGATCCCGATCCTCGCCTTCATGGTGGCGGCGACCGCGCTGCTCGCGACCCCGCTGGTCAGCGATATCCTCATCCGGCTGACGATCGCGGCCGTGATCAATGCCTATGCGCTCGTCCGCCTGTTGCTGGTCGTGGCACGCGGCACCGTCTGCGCGCCAACCGCCAAGCTGCGCCTGCTGCACATCTCGAACGAGGCAGCAGCCTTCCTCGCGACCTGGAGCCGGCGCATCGGCCTTGTCATCCTCGTCGGCTTCTCGGTCGTGCAGATCGGCACGATCGCGGGCATGACGTTCGGGCTTCAGAACGGTATCAGCCGCATCTTCAGCCTGATCGTCCATCTCATGCTGGTCATCATGGTGCTGAAGCGCCGGCGGGAGGTGGCGGCCTGGCTGAGCCAGCCGGACGACAGGGGCGGCACCTGGCATCGCCTGAAACTCCGGCTGTCCCATGTCTGGCACTGGCAGGCGACCATACTCATCGTGTTGGTTTGGCTTCTCTTCGCAACCGAAGTGACCAATCATGTGCAGCATCCGACGCGGCTGATCCTGTTCACGCTCGGCCTGCTGGTGCTGTTCCGCGTGCTTCACATCGTGCTGCTGGGCGCGCTCGAAAAAGCCTTCACCATCGGCGGGGCGGATACGAGCGGGCGCTATGCCATGATCACCGCCCGCGCTACCCGCTACCACGCCCCGCTGCGCTACCTGCTCAATGTCGCCGTGGTCCTCGGGCTCGTCCTGTCGCTGCTGCGGCTGTGGGACTTGAGAGCCTTCTCGTGGCTTTCAGTCGGCGATCTCGGCAGCCGGCTGCTCAGCTCCCTCGGCACCATCGGCATCACCCTGGTCCTCGCCATCGTGATCTGGGAGACGCTGAACTTCTTCATCCAGGTCTATCTCGACGAGCTCAGCCAGCAGGGAATGGTGATCCGGGCGGCACGGCTGCGAACCATCCTGCCGCTGCTGCGCAACACGCTCCTCATCGCGCTGCTCGCGATCTTCGTGCTGACCGCGCTGAGCGAAATCGGGGTCAATATCGGGCCGCTGCTGGCAGGTGCGAGCATCATCGGCGTCGCGCTCGGCTTCGGCTCCCAGAAACTCGTGCAGGACTTCATCAACGGCATCTTCCTGCTGCTCGAAAACGCCATGCAGGTGGGGGACTGGGTGACCGCCGCCGGGCTTTCCGGCACGGTTGAGAATCTCTCCATCCGCACGCTGCGCCTGCGGGCGAGCGACGGATCGGTCCATATCATCCCCTTCAGTTCGGTCACGACGGTGACGAACGTCAACAAGGGGCGCGGCAACGCGACCCTCTCCGTCACCGTCTCCTACGAGGAGGACACGGACCGGGTGGCCGATCTCCTCAAGCAGATCGTCGTCGATATGCGCGCCGAGGACGCCTACCGGGACGGCATGTTGAGCGATTTCGGCTACTGGGGCGTGGATTCGATCGACGGCCGCGCGGCGACGCTGATGGGGCAGGTGGCCTGCACCGACAAGATGCGCTGGGGCGTGCAGCGCGAACTCAACCGCCGCATCAAGATCGCCTTCCAGAAGGAAGGGATCGTGCTGATGCCGAACGGCACGGTGATGGCGCTGCAGCACCCGCTTGACGTCAAGGTCGAGCTGCCGGAGCGGGCCGCCCGCACATCTCGCCTCGACGATCAATCGGGTTCATAAGGCACAGATGTCCATCTTCTTCTGGCGTACCAAGCCCATTCCCGTCGTCGAGCTGAAGGGCATCATCGCCTCGCGGGCCGGTGCCCTGAACCTTCGATCGGCGGGGCCGCTGCTGGAACGCGGCTTCGCTCTCGGCAAGCTCGCCGGCAAACGGCTGGTGCTCGCAATCGAAAGTCCCGGCGGCTCGCCCGTCCAATCCGACCTCATCGGGCAGTTCATCCGCAGGCGTGCGGAGGAGACGGGCGTTCGGGTGACAGCGGTGATCGGCGATGTCGGTGCCTCCGGCGGCTACTGGATCGCCTGCGCGGCCGACGAGATCCGCGCCAATCCGATGAGCATCGTGGGTTCGATCGGCGTCATCGGCGGTGGCTTCGGCGTCAACCGGCTGATCGAGCGGCTGGATATCGACCGCCGGGTCTATACCGCCGGCCGCAACAAGGCGCGGCTCGACCCATTCAGTCCGGAAAAGCCCGAGGACGTGGCATTTACCCGCGCCCTGCTCGACGATCTCCACGGCCATTTCAAGGACTGGGTGAGGGGGCGCCGTGCCGGCAAGCTCACCCGGCCCGAGGAGGAGCTGTTCGACGGCAGCTATATGATCGGGTCGCGCGCCGTGGAGGCAGGGCTCGTGGACCGGCTGGGCGATGTCGACGGGCTGCTGCGCGAGATGGGCGGCACGAAGGTTCGCGCTGCCTGGCTGCGGCCGAAGCGAAGCCGGGGGCTGCTCCGCTTCCTCGGCCGTGGTGCGCGGGAGGCCGCGGCGGAGGTGGCCGAGATCTGGTCGGAGCGGCCTCAACTCCGATAATACCGTTATTTCAATGCGTTAAAATACTTTCCAAACTCTTTAGATGAGCTGATGAAAAGCCGCTTCTGTGGAAGAACGGCAGGATAATCGCCTGAACTTAAAAGAACGGTGGTAATATGCGCAGACAGCGCCCGCCTGCGCCTGACGGAACAAAAATCGCGTGCTAGAATCCTTGTCCGCCGGCGCCTATCCGGGCGCCGTCTGAGGGAGCGGTCACATGCGTATGGGTGCAGTTCGGAAAGCCTGGAACGATTTGCCGCTGGTGGATTTGCAGGTGCTGCTGCAAGGCAGGTTGCCGCTGATCCTGGCACCGCATCCGGATGACGAAACGCTCGGCTGCGGCGGGCTGATCGCCCAATGCTGCGCCGCCGGCATGCCGCCGCATGTCGCCATCATGACGGACGGCAGCCATTCCCA
>NZ_DATJJK010000169.1:0-13471 GCF_035492295.1 Acidisoma sp.
GGCATGCCGTAGATGGGGGAGGATTTGTCGGTGCGCGCGGCAGGATTGACCACGTCATTCGCACCGATGACGAGGGCGACGTCCGTCGTTGCGAAGCTCTCATTGATGTCTTCCATATCGAAAATGAGATCGTAGGGAACGCCGGCTTCGGCGAGCAGGACGTTCATGTGGCCGGGCATGCGGCCGGCAACGGGATGGATTGCGAACTTCACCTGCACGTCGGCTGTCTGGAGTAGCTTGACGAATTCGTAGAGCTTTTGCTGCGCCTGGGCGACGGCCAGGCCGTAGCCGGGGACGATGATGACGCTGCTTGCATAGCGCATCGCAACCGCCGCGTCCGAGATTTCGACAGGCCGCATGCTGCCGGTGACAGGGCCCGCGCCGCCGGCAGCGATCTCCCCGAAATTGCTGAAGAGCACATTGGCGAGGGAACGGTTCATGGCGCGCGCCATCAGCAGGGTGAGCAGGGTGCCGGCCGAGCCCACCACCATGCCCGCAATCATCAGCGCCGGGTTCTGCAGGGCATAGCCTTCGAGCGCCACCGCGAGGCCGGTACAGGCGTTATAGAGGGAGATGACCACCGGCATGTCCGCCCCGCCGATCGGCAGAGTCATCATCACGCCGAAGCCGAGGGCAGCGAGGAAGAAGAGGATGACCGCGATACTGATGCTGCCGTTGACCAGGCCGGGGATGGCGCCGATACCGAGGGCGAGGGCAATCAGGAATAAGGCGCAATTGATGTATTGCTGCCGCGGAAAGCGGACCGGCTTTTCGAGCCGTCCGTCGAGCTTGGCCCAGGCGATGATGGAGCCGGTCAGCGACACGGCGCCGATCAGCGCACCGGCCAAGGTGACGGCGGCGAGCACGCCGGAATGCGGCACGCCGCGCGCGACCTCGGCGGCGGCGATCGCGGCGGCCGCTCCGCCACCCATGCCGTTATAAAGTGCAACCATCTGCGGCATAGCAGTCATGGCGACGCGGCGGCCGCTCCACAGTGCCCAGCCGCCGCCCAGAGCGAGGGCGATCAGGGCGAGTGCCAGGTTTTCCGGTAAGCGGCTGGCCGCCTCGACGGGCAGACGCGCTACGGTGAGGAAGGCTGCCAGCACGGCGATTGCCATGCCGAGCCCGGCAAGCTTGATGCCGCGCAATGCGGTGACCGGCGAGGACATGGATTTCAGGCCGAAGATGAAGAGGCCAGCGGCCAGTAGACCGCTCACCTCCTCAAGGCCGCTGAGCAGCATCGGGCCGGCTGTCATCGTTCGCCCTTTCGCGCGGTGCTCGAACGGAACATGGCGAGCATCCGGTCCGTCACCACGTAGCCGCCGGCGGCATTGGCCGCACCGAGCAGCACGCCCAGGAAGGCGATGATCTGTTGCGGCAGGCTCGTCGCATGCAGCAGCGCGTGCAGGGCGCCGATGACGACGATGCCGTGGATAAAATTCGATCCCGACATCAGCGGCGTATGCAGGATTGACGGTACGCGCCTGATCACCTCGTAGCCGGTGAAAGCGGCGAGCATGAAGATGTAAAGGGCGATCAGAAGACTGAGGGTTGTGTCGACTGTCATGGCGGCTGTCTCACGCTCCGTTCAGGAATGGATTGCCGAAAGAACGGCCGGATTGCGAATCGTTCCGTCATGCGTCAGCAGCGTGGCGGCGACGATCTCATCCGCGAGATCGATCTGCGGGGCGCCGTCCTTCACGATGACTGACAGCAGGTTGAGGAGATTCTTGGCGTAGAGTTCGCTTGCATGCTGCGCCACCATGGAGGGGAGATTGAGCGGCCCAAGGATCGTGACCGGCCCGCGAACGACCGTCGCGCCGGGCTCCGTCCCCTCGCAGTTGCCGCCGCTTTCGGCACCGATGTCGACGATGACGGAGCCGGGCTTCATTGCCGCGATCTGGGCCGCGGAGACAAGGCGGGGGGCTGGCCGGCCCGGTACCGAGGCTGCGGTGACGATAAGATCGGCCTCGGCGATGTGCCGGCCGATCACTTCGGCGACCTTGGCTTTCTCCTCCTCCGTCAGTTCCCGCGCATAGCCGCCGGCCGCGCGGGCATCGATGCCGGTATCGACGAATTTTGCGCCGAGGGATTGAGCTTCTTCCCGCGTCGCCGGCCGCACATCGTAGCCCTCAGTCACGGCACCGAGGCGCCGCGCAGTGGCCAGCGCCTGCAATCCGGCGACTCCGAGACCCATGACGAGGACTTTTGCGGCGCGGAGCGAACCGGCCGCCGTCGTCATCATCGGCAAGATGCGTGGCATCTGGGCGGCCCCGAGCAACACGGCGATATAGCCAGCCAGGGCTGCTTGACTTGACAGGGCATCCATCGTCTGGGCGCGGCTGATGCGGGGGATCTGCTCCATGGCGAAAGCGCTGATCCGGCCGTCCCGCAGCGCGCGAACCTGGTCGGGAACGTTTGCCCCATGGATGAAGGAGAGCAGAACCGTGCCAGGCTTAAGTGCGCGAATGACGGGCAGGGGCGGAAGGTGCACGGCAAGAAGCACGTTCACATGGCGCAGCAACTGCTCCTGATCAGCCTCGATGCGACAGCCCGAATACAGCGCATCGGCAAATTGCGCGGACTCGCCGCAACCGGAGGCGAGGCGGATATCGGCGCCGATCTTCTGCAGTCGTGGAACGGTCGTGGGGGTGACGGCGGTGCGCCGTTCTCCCGCTTGCGTTTCCTTCAGGGCGGTCAGGACAAAAGCCATGATCTCATCGAACCTTTTGGTGAGGCAACCACGCGATGATCAGGGGACAGTAGGATGCTCCCCCAATCGGGCCTTGACCAGGATCAAGAGCCTCGGTTGGGATGGCAAATTGAGGTTGGCCATCGTCTCACTCGTTCGTGATCGGAGATCAGGGCCGACAGGCTGCAAAACCGTAATGGAGTCCAAACAAAAACGCCACTTGGACATGCTACCCTCCGGATGCGAATCTTTTATTCTTGCGGCCTGCCAGGATCGTCGCCTAGGATCAGACAGGAACGGACAGGTTCGAACAGGTGGCGGCGAAATACCAAAAGGTTGCAGAGCTTTTAACGCGGGGAATTCAGACCGGCGCGTTCCAGCCGGGCGAACGCCTACCGGGCGAGATCGACCTTGCCCGCAGCTTCGAGGTGAGCCGTAGCACCATCCGGCAGGCGCTCTCCAGCCTGCAGAATGCCGGACTGATCGAGACCTGGACCGGTGCGGGCTCCTTCGTCTGCTACAATGGTGCGCGGATAGACGACGGGCTCGGCTGGTCCCGTGCGCTCGCAAACCACGGCGTGGCGGTGGCTGCGCGCATCCTGCGTTTCGAGCGGCTGGAGGATCGTGAACTGGCCGCCGCGCTCGATCTCGACCATGCGCAGTTCCTCGCGCTGGATCGTGTGCGCAGCACGAATGAGGGGAAACCTGTCTCGCTCGAACGCAGCCGGCTGCCCTGGCGGAAGGCGTTTGGCGCCGTACTCGAGAGTGGCTTAGTTGACAATTCGCTCAACCGGACGCTGGAAAATCTTGGCCTCAAGCCCATGGGGGGCAGTGAGGCGGTGGCGCTCCTGCGCCTTGGGGAGGCTGAGGCCGAGGCCCTTGCACAGTCCGTGGGGGAGCCGTTTCTCAGCACCACCCGCATTGTGCATGATCGTGACGGCGCCATCCTCGAACATGTAAAAAGCCTGCTGCACCCGGGGCATTTCACGCTCAGCCTGAGTTTTGGAGACGCTGCCCGATGAACATGGATGACCGCGCCTATGGTGCCTTGCTGGGTCTCGCCATCGGCGATGCGCTGGGCATGCCGACGCAGTATACGGCGCGCGAGACGATCATAGACCGCTACGGCATTCTCGATTGGTTCCAGCCCGGTCCGCCGGACAACTTCATCAGCCGCGGCATGGCCGCCGGCCGGGTGACAGATGATACAGATCAGGCGGTGATCCTGGGAGAGATGCTTGTGGCAGGCAGGGGGCATGTCGACCCGGAAGCCTTCGCCCAGGCGCTGCTTGCCTGGGAGACGCGGATGATCGCGGTCGGTTCGCAGGATCTTCTCGGCCCGTCCACGCGCCATGCGCTGACACTGGTGGCGCAAGGCATGTCGACGGAACTGACAGGCCGCACCGGCTCTACCAATGGCGCGGCCATGCGCGTGGCCCCGGTCGGCATCGCCTTTGCCGCCGAACCCATGGAAGCGCTGGTCGATGCCGTGTTCCAATCCGGCCATGTCACGCATAACACGACCGTCGCCCTTGCCGGCGCATCGGCGGTTGCCGCTGCCGTCAGTGCAGGGGTTGCCGGTGCAAGCCTGCCGCAAGCGCTGGAGACCGCGCTGCGCGCGGCCGAGGCTGGGGCCAAGCGCGGCTTCTATTTCGCGGGCGGAGATGTCGCGGCGCGTAGCCGCTGGGCCCTGGACCTCGTGCACGGCCGATCGGAGGAGGACGCGCTCGACCTCATCTATCGCCTCGTCGGCACAGGCGTCGCCACGAATGAAGCGGTGCCGGCCGCCCTCGCGATCTGCGCCGTAGCGCCAGCGGATCCCTGGCGCGTTTGCTGCCTGGCGGCGAGCCTCGGCGGGGACTGCGATACCGTGGGCGCCATTGCCGGCGCCATCATGGGCGCCTGCCACGGCGCCGCGTCCTTCCCTGCAAAGGCTGTTGCGACGCTGAAGGAAGCCAATCCGGATCTCGCCCTCGAGAGCCTCGCCCGAGGGCTGCTCGCGCTGCGCCGGAAGGCGACCGGTTGATGCGGCACGCCCCGCGCCTCTTCACCGTCGGCAGCATTCTGGCCGACATCCGCCTGGAGGTGCCGCATCTTCCGGTACGCGGCGGGGACGTGATCGGCGCGGGCGCGGCACTTTCGGCCGGTGGCGGCTTCAACATCCTCGCCGCCGCCGCGCGCCAGGGCATGGAATGTCTCTTCGCGGGGCGGCATGGCACAGGGCCTTACGGCACGCGCATCCGCGCCGATCTCGCGGCTGAAGGAATTGCTGCCCTGCTGCTACCGACGGCCGAGAGCGACAGCGGGTTTTGCCTCGTCATGGTCGAGCCCGATGGCGAACGTACCTTCGTCTCCTCCCCTGGCGTGGAGGCTACGCTCGGCGGCCGGCGTCTCGCCGATCTTGATCTGCGGCCCGGCGATACGGTCTTCGCCTCGGGTTACGATCTTGCCTATCCCGAACTCGGTCCTGCCATCGCGGTCTGGATGGAGAGCCTGCCGCGCAGCATCCGCTTCGTGGTCGATCCTGGTCCGCTGGTGGCGGACATCCCGACTCCGGTCATGGCGCGCGCCATGCCCCGCGCGACGGTCTGGAGCATGAATCGCCGGGAGGCGTTTCTTCTCACGGGCGTCACGGACCCCGCTGCGTTGCGCACCCATCTCGAACCAGGACTTTCGCCGGACGCGCTGCTCGTCCTGCGCGATGGCGCAGCCGGCGCCTGGATTTCGGAGGGCGAGGGGCGGTCTTCCGTCCATGTCCCGTCGCCCTCTGTGTGCATGGTCGATTCGACCGGCGCTGGCGATAGCCATGCCGGCGTGCTGATCGCGGCACTTGCGGCGGGGATGCCGGCCCGGGCAGCGGTCGCGCGTGCCAACGCAGCCGCGGCCTTGTCCGTGACCCGCGCCGGCCCCGCAACCGCGCCGAGCCGCGATGAGCTTGACCGCTTTCTCGCAAGCGCCGATGGGCTGACCGAGCGGAGTGCTGCCCAGTGCTGACTGTAGACTGATTATTTCACCCATTACACGAGGAAGCTTGAGAATGCCGATCACCCGCCGTTCCGTGCTTGCCGCCAGCGCCCTGATGGCGCTGCCGTCCATCGCCCGTGCTGCCGCGCCTGCCTTCAAGGGTCAGGTGCTCACCGTTGCATCCTGGCAGAACTACGGGGCCGATGACGCGGCAACCCTGAAAATGTTCGAGGATATGACGGGTGCCACCGTCAAGAACGTCTACTTCACCTCCGAGGACGATCTGCTGCAGATGCTGCGCCAGGGCGGCGTCGGCAAGATCGACGTGGTCCTGCCGAACCTCGAATACGTCATGCCGGGCGCGCAGCAGTCACTGTTCCAGCCCATCGACACTGCGAAGGTTACCAGCTGGTCCGCACTCGAGCCACGCTTCGCGAACGATCCTTCGATCCGGCTGAAGGGCCAAGTCTACGCCGTCCCCTGGGTGCAGGGGGCAACCTCGCTTGCGGTCAACCCGGATGTAGTGAAGACCGCGCCCACGAGCTGGTCCGTGCTTTGGGACCCCGCGAACAAGGGCAAGGTCGGCTTCTTCGACGACCCGACGACGGCGGTGATGACCGCGGCCCTCTACCTCGGCGAGGATCCGCAGAACCCCGATCTTTCCAAGATCCGCAAGGCCCTCCTCGATCTCAAGAAAAACGTGAAACTGTTCTGGTCGTCCGGCGATGACTGGAACAAGGCCTATCTCTCGGGCGAGATCACCATGGGCAATCTCTGGTCGGGCCTTGCCGGCACGCTTAAGACCAACGGCCATGCACTTGATTTCATCCTGCCGGATGACGGCACCGTTGTCTGGGGCGATACCTGGGCGATCGTGAAGGATACGCCGCATCCGGACCTCGCCTATGCCTGGGTTAATTTCCTCACCAGCCCAGCGTATTTCACGCAATGGATCACCAAGCCCGGCCCCAATCAGGAACTCGCCGTGCCGGTGAATGCCGATGCTGTGAAGGCGCTGCCGCAGGCGGCAGCGGACAAGCTGATGGCCGGCCCGCTGCTCAGCTACAAGGGCAAGGTAGCGTTGCAGACTGGCATCTCGCCCAAGGCGCTCAAAAAATGGACGCAGCTTTGGGAAGATGTGAAGGCATCCTGAGGAAATGCGACGGCGCCTTCTCGATTGGGTGACGACACCTTTTCTTCTGTTGCCGGCGGCCATTGTGCTGGCGCTCATGGTGGTGATCCCGCTCGCCGTTCTCGTCTGGTTCAGTTTCGCGCCGGACGGGGCCGGGGCGCCGCTCTCGCTCGATAGCTATAGGCGCATGGTGGAAAGCCCGCTCTATGCGCGGCTGGCGATCAAGACGCTGTGGACGGCGGGGCTCGCGGCTTTGCTCACGGCCGCACTCGCCTGGTGCCCGGCCTGGGCGCTGTCGCGTTTGCAGGCCCGCACGCGCAACCTCATCCTGCTCGCCATCGTGATTCCCTATCTCACCTCTTACTTGCTCCTGATCTACAGCATCTTCGTGGTGCTGGGCTCAGGCAGCCCGGTCATGATGCTGGCGCGCATCCTGGGGGTCGCCTCCCCCGGCGCCTCCCTTCTTTATACCCAGGCCGCGACCGTGGTGATGCTGGTCTATGAAAATCTGCCGCTGATGATCTTCGTGCTCTTTTCCGGCATGCAGCGGGTGGACGGCTCATTACTGTCGGCTGCGGGCTCGCTTGGCGCGGGTGCGATGCGGCGTATGGTCTATATCGTCTTTCCCATGGCAGCGCCTGCGCTCCTCTCCGGCCTTGTCATGGTCTTCGTTCCGATGGGCGGGGCCTTCGTCGAATCGCAGATTCTGGGCGGACCGAACGGGCTGCTGCTCGGCAATGTGATTGCCGATCAGATGACGCGAGCGGATGATCCGTCCTTCGGCTCGGCGCTTTCGCTTTTTCTTCTCCTCGGGATGCTGATCGTCACTGGGCTGCTCGCCGGCATCCGGCCGGCTGCGGCCTGGCTCGGGAGGCGGGCGCATGTCTGAACGCCGTATCCGGGATGCGGAGGCGCTCTCGCCTTTCATGGGCACGATGCTGGCGGTCGTGCTCGCCATCCTTTTCGTCCCGCTCGTCATCATCATCCTGCTCTCCTTTAACACGTCGCCCTACGGCACCTTTCCCTTCATCGCGACTCTGAAATGGTATCGGGCGCTTTTCACGGATTCGGGTCTGCTTGGCCCTACATGGCTCTCTGTCGAGCTTTCCCTCGCCGTGGCAGCAAGTTCGGCGCTGCTCGGCACCATGGCGGCGGTTTGGCTGGATCGCCGGTCCTCACGCATCGGAGGCCCGATCTTTCGGCTGTCGCTTCTCTCGGCCATCACCGTGCCTTGGCTTATTCTGGGCCTTGCCATGCTGCTAGTGGTCAATGCCGTAGGCCTCGGTCGCAGCCTCTTCTCGATCTATCTCGGACTTGTCGCGACAACGCTGCCCTACGTCGTCTTCATCGTCGCCGCCCGGCTGCATGCGCTGGACCGAGACTTGGACCATGCGGCGCGCTCGCTCGGCGCGAGCCCATTTGCAAGCTTTCTGAGGGTCAGCGCACCGCTGATCCTCCCCTCCATCCTCAGCGGGACGCTGCTATCCTTCATGGTTTCCTTCAACAATTTCCTGATCCAGTATTTCCTGGCGCCTTTCGGCGTGCAGACCCTGCCGCTGAAGATCTACACGCTGATCCGCACCGGCTACCTGCCCGATCTCAATGCTCTGGCAACGCTCATCGTCGGCGTCACCTGTGTGATGATCGCCATCCTGCATCGGCTGGGGATGCGCAATGCGGGCCTGCCTGGGGGGAGCGCATTGTGAGCGAAGGGCTCTCCGTTGCTGGCGTCGGCAAATCCTTTGGCGCGGTCGAGGTTCTGAAGGCGGTCAGCCTGAACGTGCCGCGCGGCGCATTTCACACGCTGCTTGGCCCCTCTGGCTCAGGCAAGACGACGCTGCTGAAGGTGATTGCGGGCTTCACACCGGCCGATGCCGGCCACGTGACGCTCGCGGGCCAGGACATCACCAATACGCCGCCCGAACATCGCAACATCGGCGTCGTCTTCCAGAACTATGCGCTCTTTCCGCACATGACGGTGGCTCAGAATGTTGCGTTCGGCCTGAGGATGCGCGGCGTGGGAAAGGCCGAACGTGCAGAGCGGGTAGAGGCGGTGCTCCGCCTTGTCCGCATGACGGGCTTCGGCCATCGCAAGCCCGCCGCCCTTTCGGGCGGCCAGCAGCAGCGCGTGGCGCTGGCCCGGGCCCTCGTCATCCGCCCGGCGCTTCTTCTGTTGGATGAGCCGCTTTCGGCGTTGGACCGCAAGGTGCGGCAGGAAGTGCGGGAGGAGTTGAAGCGTATTCAGGCCGAGACGCATGTGACCACGGTGATGGTGACGCATGATCAGGAGGAGGCGCTGTTTCTCGCGGACCGTGTTGTAGTGCTGGAGGGTGGCGCCATCCGTCAGCAGGGTGCACCCGCGGCCATCTACCGCAATCCGGCCGATGAATTCGTTGCCGGTTTTTTGGGCATCATCAACCTTCTGCCCGTCGTGCTGGAGCATGGAAAACTGCGTCTGGGTGAAAGCGTCATTGCGCCGCCGCAGGGCCTCGTGCTGCCGGCAGCAGGCGGCAGTTTCAACCTTGCCGTGCGGCCTGAGGAATTTTTCGTCGTCTCGGCTGGGGAGGGGGATCCTTCCGATGTACTGAAGGGACAGTTGATCGTTGCCGAATTCGGTGGTCCGGTGGTGACGCTCAAGGTCTCCCTGGCGGGGCAGGTCATCTCCATCCTCGCCCTCTCGCCCGATATTTTGGACGCGGGCCTGACCGAACCGGGAATGCCGCTCTGGCTCCGTATCCGCGCCGGGCAACTGTTGTCGGTGGGAGCAGGCAGGGCATGACCGTCTCCGTCGCTCGACAATGGAACACCTGGGATGCACAGGACCCGCTCTGTCTCGTCCATCTTCCGACAGGGCTCTCGTTGCGCTTTTCCCTCTTCAGCAGTGCCGACGGCCGCTACCGGCTGGCGGGGCAAGGAGTGGGTGTCACGTTGCTCGAGCACACATCGAACGGCAGTTTCGTCCGAGCCCGCATCGCCCATGCGGGGAGCGAAATGGAACTGACCTACACGAAGCCGGATCCGCACCGCGTCGCGGTCTCTCTCCGTTTTCTCAGACTCGCCGAATGGGGGCTGCGTTCCTGGGCGGCGTTGGAAGTGGGTTTCCGGCCACTCGATGGCGGGCCGCCGCCCTGGCGTGCGGGTGAGCCCTGGGTGCAGGCAGAGAATGCCGAGCCGATGCCGCCCGCATTGCCCCCAAGGCTGCTGGCCCGCCACCGCTCGCTCTTCGCCTCCATCCAGTCGGCCGAGCCTGCGGTTTATGGGGGTGCCTATCAGGAGATCGAGACCTTTGGCGAGGATTTGAATACGCGCGGCTATTACGCGCCACCGCGGCAAGAGCCCGAGGCGCGCTGGGGCGTCCTGCGCTTCAATGCCCAGATGCACCCTGAAATTCGGGTCGCCGTTGCACTCGGCACCGATTGCGCAATGGCGGAAGCGGGCAGTGCGGCGCTTCTCGCTCGCTGGCCCGTACAAGCGCTCATGCAGGCCGAGCCGGCCCGGGATGCAGTAAGAGACATCATCGCCTGGAACACGCTTTGGGATACGGCGAATCATCGCCCGACCACCGTGCTCACCCGCAACTGGCTGACAGGAAAATTTTCAGGCTGGGGCGTGTGGCTGAACGATATGTTCTTTCACGCGCTGCTCGCCGGCATGGTGGGGGATTTCGCAACCGCGCGGGACAATCTCGAAGCGGCACTGGGGTATCAGTCACCGGAGGGCAATCTCGCCTGCCTGCGCACGACGAACGAGGAATGGATCGATAGGTCCCAATCTCCCATCGGCGCCTACGTGCTGTGGCGACTCTACGAAATGACCGGCGATCGTTCACTGCTTGCGGAGCATTTTCCGACACTGCTGCGCGCGCATCGCTGGTGGTTGGAGAAACGAGACGGGAATGGCGACGGGCTTATCGAATACGGCAGTAGCCCCACTGGCACGGGTGCTTTCGTCCATACCAAGCAGGGTGCGATGGACGAATCCTTCATGGACAACGCGCCGATTTTCGACCGTGCCGGTTTTGATGCCGAGAGTCATACGCTGACCGTTGCCGAGCCCGGCCTCAATTGCCTCATCTCCCTCGACGCGCAGTGCCTTGCGCGGATCGCCGAGGTTCTGGACGAGGGCGAGACGGCGGCGACGTTGAGACAGACGGCGCGTGATCTGAATACCCGTATCTCCCAAAGACTGTGGGACCCGTTGCGCGGTGTCTTTTCCGCGCGGCACTGGTCCGGAGAGTTCGAGGCTTCGCTCTCCGTCACCTGCTTTTACCCGCTGCTCTGCGGTGCGGCCACCGAAGACCAGGCGAAGGCGCTGATCGACGGATACCTGCTGAATGTCGAAAAGTTCTGGGGGCCGCGCGTGCTGCCGTCTTCCGCGCAGGACGATCCGGCAAGCGTCGACAATGTCTATTGGCGTGGACGCATCTGGCCACCGCATCTCTTCCTCGTCTGGGAAGGGCTGCGTCGGCACGAGTTGGATGATCTTGCAGCCGAGGTCGCGGCGCGCGCCTGGGCCATGTTCGCGCCCGGCTGGGTTGAAAGTCGCATCTGCCGGGAGAATTTTCATCGCGCGGATCCGTTGGGGGATGAGAGCGTGGATGCCGACCGCTTTTACAGTTGGGGGGCGCTCATTCCGGCCATGAGGATGCTGGACGCCGCGCCCGCTTCCGCCTATCCGCGGCTCGGGGACCTGCTGAAGGAGTGACGGCGATGCCGGCGCGTCAGAATGAATGGCTGATCGTGGTCGATATGCAGCGCGCTTTCGCTGACCCGCCCAGCCCCTGGGCTTCGGCCGACTTCTACCGCGCGTTGCCGCAGGTGGAGCGGTTGGTGGAGGCCTATCGCGGTCGTGTCATCCTCACGCGCTATGTGGCGCCGATGCCGCCGACAGGTGCCTGGGTCTCTTATTTCGAGGCATGGCCGAGCCTTCTTCTGCCAGAGCAGCATCCGGCCTGGGAGTTGAAACTACCCCCGGGCGAAGGTGTCTTTGTGGAAACCCGGGCGACCTTCGGTAAATGGGATGCGGCGATGGCGGCTCGTGTTGGGCAGGATGCGGCGCTTGCAATCTGCGGCGTCGCCACCGAATGCTGTGTGCTCGCAACTGTACTCGGCGCCATCGATGCCGGCCGGTTCGTGCGGCTGGCGACAGATGCTTGCGCCGGCGGGACGCCGGAAGCCCATGGGCAGACACTGGGCATCCTCGCTGGCGCAGCGCCGCTCGTGGAATTGGTGCAGACCGCCGCGCTGGTTTAAGCTGTCCGCGCCACGGCCAGGACGCGGCGCATGCCGCCTTCGCCGATACTGCCCAGCACGGCGCAAAGACCCATCCATGGCCAGGACATCAGTCCGAAATGGGACATCGCCAGCATGAAGGCGATGCAGCAGCCTTCCCCAGTGGGCACGAGGAGGGCGAAGGCGAGGCCGGCGGCGAGCGGACCATAAGTCAGGATTGCTTCCAGCGCCGGGTTTTCGGCCGCCATCGCCACCATGCCCGTCTGCATCTCGATCAGTCCGAAGAGGGTCAGGCCGAGCACCCAGAGCCCGAGCCGGAGCAGGCCGCGCGGCGAGGTCAGCAGCGCCGGCCGTGGCACTACCACGCCGATCACCGTCATCAGCGCCGCCATGCGCAGCGCCAGGGTAAGGTTCGCTTCGATCAGGGCGAGGCCGGGGCCGCAGCCCGGCGGCATCGGCATGTCGAAGGCGCCAAAGCGCTGCAAAACCAAGCTGAGCAGAATCGCCGCGGCAGCTGCCGCCAGCGGCTTGATCGGCGAACCGCGTCGCTTAGCGCAAGCGCTCATGCCAGCGCCTCCACCCGGGCGCGGGCGAGCGCCGTCGGCGCCTTTCCCGTCCAGCCCCTCATGGCGCGCTCCAGCCTGACATCCTGCCCTGGCGCCGCGCGCAGCAGCATGGCCGGCACTGAGGCGCGGATCATTGCGAAGTGCTGCGTTTGAGCCGGGGCGAGCGGGCGCATGGGCATTCCGAAACCTTGGGCGGCCGTCAGGCGCAAAGCCTAATCCGAAGTCTAAGCAAACGCCGTGCCGATGAGAGACGACGGCGTGATCAAGCCTCGCGCCTTTTATCGAATAGAGGGCGCGCTTTGTCATTCGCGCAAGCAGTTTCTCTCTCTAGCCTTGGCCGCCGCAGTCAAGGATTGCCCGTCATGGACGTACCGGTTTGGGTCCCACCCGGTCGATGTACTCAGCCTTGATGACATCGCGAGGGCGATTGCCATTCTGAGGGCGTCCGAAGGGCTCGGCTCGAGGAACCGACCAAGGCTGATCTCGCCACCTGGCGCGCAAGCACGCCGCGGCCGCGCCAGGCTTTCATCAAGGCCATCGAAATGAAGACGGTCGAAGTCTCCGACGCGGTGGTGGACCTCACAGTCGGCACGGTCGCGCGCTTCAAAATCATCCCGACGACTAAGGCGCCTTACGGAGAGCCGTTTTGTTTCTGATCTGGCGGCCCGGGTGGATATTCCATTTTAATTGAACAATTAACCTGCACCCCATGTCCCGGATGGGCAGTTTTTCGGCATTCAGCCAGAAATTATGCGCTTGGCCGGCCGGCCGGCCGCCCAAATCCTCTGGCATGCCTCTTGCTGCGTTGCTGGGCATAATCAGCCGCGAGGGACCCCGACCATGATGCGTAAGCGTTTTCTGGGTGGCGTGCTTGGCCTTGGATTGA
>NZ_DATJJK010000170.1:0-18065 GCF_035492295.1 Acidisoma sp.
TCCAGAATCAGGAAGCGCGGGTTAAGCAGCAGGGCGCGGCCGATCGCCAGCATCTCCTGCTCGCCGCCCGACAGCTTGCCGCCTTTGCTGGTGCGGCGCTCCTCGAGGCGCGGAAACAGCTTGTAGATGGTCTCGATCGTCTCACGTCCCGCGGCACGAGGAGATTTTCGTGTCCGGTCATATGGGCGAAGATCTTCCGCCCCTCCGCCCCTCCGCCACATAGCCGACCCCGGTATTGGCGATCCCATAGGCGGGAAATCTGGTCACGTCCTTGCCGAAGAGTTTTATGCCGCCCTTTCCTGGCGGGGCCAGGCCATCACGCTGCGCATCGTCGTCGTCTTGCCTGCCCCGTTGCGACCGAGGAGTGCGACCAGTTCGCCCTCCTTCACCTTCAACGATACGCCGCGCAGGATGTGGCTCTTGCCTAATAGGTCTGCAGGCCCTTCGGTTTCGAGGACGGTGGTCATGCCGCGCGCTCCTCCACCGCGGTACCCAGATAGGCCGCCTGCACGAGCGGATTGGCCGCGATCTCCGCGGCCGTGCCTTCCGCCAGCATGGCGCCATTGTCGAGCACGGTGATCCGGTCGGCGATGCCGAAGACGATGGCCATGTCATGCTCGACGAAAAGCATGGTGATGCCGCTGTCGCGATTGAGACGGCGGATGAGATCGGTCATGTGGCGGGTCTCTTCATCTCCCATGCCGGCAGTCGGCTCGTCCAGCAGCAGAAGTTTCGGCGCGCGTGACAAGGCGATGCCGATTTCGACGACACGCTGGTCCCCGTGGGACAACTCGCCGGCGATGCGGTTGACCTTGGCGCCGATGCGCGTGACGTGGATCAACTCGTCGACCTTGCTTTCGATCTGCGCATGTGTGGCGCGCGAGATGAAGGGCCGGAGTTGCAGGCCCATCGCGCATTCCACCGCCACGCGAAGGTTCTCGTAAACTGTCAGCGACAGAAATACCTTTGTGATCTGGAAGGTGCGGATGATGCCACGGCGCACCAGGGCGTTGGGGCTGACGGCGACGATCGGGCGGCCCTCGAAGCTGATGCTGCCTGTGGACGGCGGGAAATAGCCGCTGATCAGGTTGAACAGCGTCGTTTTGCCGGCGCCATTGGGTCCGATGATGGCGCGCAACTCCCCGGCATCGACGGAAAGAGAAATACCTTTGAGGGCCTGCAGCGCGCCGAAGCGTCGTGTCACCTGGTCGAGAACCAGCAGGCTCATGCGCGTGCCCTCCCCTTGATGAAGCCGAGCAGCCCGTTCGGGAAGAACAGCACCGAGAGGACGAAGATCAGCCCGATGAAGGTCATCCAGTTCTGTGTCACGCTGCTCAGATAGTCCTGCGCGCCGATGAAGATAAGCGCGCCCAGAAGCGGCCCCCAGAAACTGCGCATGCCGCCGAGCACGCACATCACGACGAATTCGCCCGAAAGCTGCCATTGCAGATTGGCGGGCGAGGCGAAGCTGACGAGAAGGGAATCGAGCGCGCCGGCAAGGCCCACGATAAAGCCGGAGATGGCGAAGGCCGCCCAGATCTGGCGATCCACGGCGACGCCCAGGAAGCGCAACCGGGTCGCGTTTTCCCGCGCCGCGACGAAGCCGTGGCCAAGCGGTGAGCGCAGGATCTGCCAGACGATCAGCATCACGAGGGCGAAAAGGCCAAAGACCAGATAATAGAAGCCGGTCGGGCCGAGGGGGATCGCGCGGCTGCCGAGATGGAGCGGCACCCGGGAAAACCCGGTCAGCCCGTCCTCGCCGCCGGTCAGGCTGTTCCAGCGCACCGCCACGAAATAGAACATCTGGCCGAAGGCGATGGTGATCATCGAGAAATAGATCCCCTTCCGTTTCATCACCAGTGGCCCGACCAGGATTGCGGCGATCCCGCCAAGCAGCGTGCCGCTGAGAATAGCCAGCGGCAGCGAGGGCATGACGTGGATGAGGAATAATCCGGTGCCGTAGGTCCCAAGCCCAAAATAGGCGGCATGGCCAAACGAAAGACCGCCGGTATGGCCGAGCAACAGGTTCAGCCCGGTTGCGGCCATGCCGTAGATGAGCACGCGGGTCGCCAGATCTGTGTAGCCGCCGAGCGCGGGCAGCCAGAGCGGCACGAAGAGCAGCACGAGCCAGATCAGGCCGGCGGCGATTTCGCGGGCGCCGAGGGTCATCCGTCTGTGCGGAGCGGGGGCATCGCCGATCGTCATGCTCATTCGAAAAGGCCCTCCTGGCCAAGCAGGCCACGCGGCCGGACGATGAGAACGGCGGCCATGATCACGTAGATGACCACCTCCTGGGCTGCCGGAAAGAAAGCCGCCGTCACGCCGGAGGCGATGCCGATGATCAGCCCACCCAGAACGCTGCCGACGAGGCTGCCGACGCCGCCCACGATGATAGCCACGAAGGAGGGCATGATCAGTGCGCTGCCAATGTCGGGTGACAAGCCAAGCTGACCGGCGGCTAGAATTCCGGCAAGACCGGCGAGAAAGATGCCGATGCCGAAATTGGCGGCGCGCAGGAAATAGATATTGACGCCGAGTGACGCAATCGTTTCCAGATCCGCATTGCCGGCCCGGATACGAATGCCGATCCGGCTATAGCGCAAGGTCGCGAAGAGCGCGCCGGTGACGGCGATGGTGATCGCGATCAGCACCAGCCGGTAGCCGGTGAGGAAGAACAGGCTGCTGCTGAGCGGCGCATTGAGGTAGTCGGGCAGCGAAAACGGCACGCCGACCGCGCCCCAGATGGTGCGGATCAGATCCTCGATGATCATCGCGAGGCCGAAGGTCAGCAACAGGGAAAACAGGGGATCGCGACCATAGAGCGGGCGGATCAGCAGGCGTTCCGTTGCGATGCCAAAAACCACTGAGGCCAGCGGCGCCAGGATCAGCGCGCCCCAGAAGCCGACATAAGGCTCCATCGTATAGGCAAGATAGCCGCCCAGGGCCATGAAGGTGCCCTGGGCAAAATTGATGACGCCATTCAATCCGAGGATCAGCGACAGGCCCAGCGCCATCAGCGCGTAAAAGATGCCCACGATGAGCCCGTTGAACAGACTGTATAACAGTACGAGTTCCACGGCGGTGCTCCAAAAACCGCGCCGTCTCCGGCGCGGTGGGTCGGCTCAGCAATCGTGAGAGATCAGCTTGGGTAAGTTATCTTGCAGCCCGCGTCGCTGGCAGACTTCGCGATCTGGTCCCCTGGCACGACCTCGGCGACGGTGAACAGGTTCGGATAGGTCGCGTTCTTGGGCACGTAGCCCGGATACATATTGGCGATCATCTGGTGATCCTCGGCTCGGTAGTAGCACTTGCCCGGCTGCAGGGCGACTTCGGGCGGCAGTTCCAGCCCTTCCATGGCCTTCACAACCTTCATGGTGTCGAGAGACTGTGCCTTGTTCGCGGCCAGTGCCAGGGCATGGGCGGAGACGAAGCCGAACCAGACGCGTGCCGTCGGCACCTTGCCGCCGGAGATCTTCTTGTATTCCTCGACGAACTCAGCGACATGCGGAACGTTGGGCTGGTTCCAGTACCATTCCATCGTCCACCATCCGAGCAGCGCCTGTTTTGGCAATGCTTCGAGCACTTCCATTTCCTGCATCGCCCCGGCGATCGTCATCTTCTTGTCGATGCCGAATTGCACAGCCTGCTTCAGCAGGTTGACCAGGTCGTCACCGGCGGGAAGGCAGATCAGAACGTCAGGGTTAGCGGCGCGGGCGCGGATCAGATAGGAGGAGAAGTCCGTGGTGCCGAGAGGAGCCAGGGCGCTGCCGAGCGATTTGCCGCCCGCCTTGGTCAGCTGCGCGATATAGTCGCGCTCCAGCGCATGGCCGAACGAATAGTCCGGCGTGATAAAATACCACTTCTTGCCGAATTTCTTGAACAGCGTCTCGAAATCGCCGGATGTCAGCATCCAGGTGGTCGAGCAGGTGCGGAAGGTGGTCCAGGCGCATTTCGTGCCCGTCACGTCATCGGCATGGCCGCCGGTATCGACATAGACCAGCTTGTTCTGCTGGGCGAACTGGCTGAGCGCCTCGGCCACCGCCGAACTGACCGCGCCGATCAGGAAATCGACCTTGTCCTGGCTGACCAGCTTCTGCGCCTTGGAGATTGCCGGGCCAGGAAGACCTTGCGAATCCTCGACCACGAGTTGCAGCGGCCGCCCGAGGACGCCGCCTGCCTTGTTGACCTGCTCGACCGCCATCTGCGCGCCGCGAATCTCGTCCCCGCCATTGGCGGCATAGGTGCCGGTGTGCGGGTCCAGCATGCCGATCTTGACCGGCGCGCCGCTCGCGGCCCAGCTGGAGGTCGAGGAGGCGAGAACGCCCGCAGCCCCGGCTGCGGCGCCGATTTTCATCAGGTGACGGCGATCGATCATGCCGCGCTGCTCATCTTGATTGGACATATGTTCCCCCGCGGATCGTTTGTTATTCTGATTGAGCAAAGAGAGCTGTAATAATGTCGTCTCAGGTAATCGCTAACCTTAGTGTTGCGTTTGATATGTTTCTGATTTGACCAATCGCAGATTGAACCGCTCTTCTTGTAATATCCACCCCTGAAACGCGCTTTTTTTGATCATGGACGTGCATTTGACAGTCCCTGGTTGCGCTCCCCGCGTGCGTCGGCGACAGATGTTACTAGAACTGTTGAAGGCTGGCGGCAACCGAGTGTTTCGATTTTGATCTTCGCTGCGTATTGTCACGCACGGAGGGGGAAGATTGGAACCGGCACATTCAGGAGAGGACGCAATGCGTCACGACCGGTTGGGCCGGCCGGTCGCGGGTCGCTGCGACCCAGATCGAAACGATGCAGGCCCAACGATGGGACGAGCTAACCCGGGTCGCACGACTCGAGCGGCCCGTTCATATTAATTGATTGATCACCAACAAATCCGGGCGACGCAACGCCGCCGCGGCGGCCGTCAGCAGCAAGCCGCGCGGGCCCGCTCGGAGAACAAGAACGGTTCGAGCGTTGTCGATTATTCGGAGTAGGTAAGTGAGCCGAGCAGGCGCGGTTCGCCCTCGATATGGAGGTCGAGATCGAATCCCACCACCTTCAATACGCGATTGGCCTGCTGATAATCCTCCTCCGTCGCGGTCGGTGCCTTGAAACGGAAGGTTCGGCCGCCATCCAGCAGACCCAGCATCTCGCTGTTCTCCTGCAGCGCGATGGTGAACTTCTCGCCGGGAACGGGCTTCTCCTTGACGGCGACATCAATACGGGCGAGGGGCATGGTTGGAACTCCCTTTAGAACTGCGGTGAGACTGGAGTTGGGGCAGGAGGGCGCCCGGTCCCAGGCCGCTCGCGCAATCGTCAGTCCGCTCGCCGTATCTTGTCTCGGGCGATCACCCGACGGTGCAGGACAACCGGCCATCCGCCATCGTCATGATCGGGCCGAGGCCGCGCAGGGTCTGTGGCCGGTGGCTGATCAGCAGAGTCGTGCGGCCGGGCATCAGCCGCGTCAGCGCATCGGCGACGATGCGTTCGGAGAAGGCATCCAGCCCCTCGGTCGGCTCGTCCAGGATGAGAATCGGCGCGTCCTTGAGGAAGGCGCGGGCGATCGCCACGCGACGCGCCTGCCCGCCGGAGAGCTGGGTGCCCATCTCGCCCACCATGGTGTCGAGCCCCTGCGGCATCGCCCGCACCTCGTCCAGCATGCCGGCATCGTCTAGCGCCTGCTCCATCTCGGCGGCGGTCGCCTGCGGCCGCGCGATGCGCAGGTTCTCGCGGATGCTGGTGTTGAAGAGATGCGTCTGCTGGGCGATCACCGCGCAATGGGCCCGTATCGTCTCGCCGGACAGGGCGCGGATGGGCACGCCCCCCAGCAGGATCTCCCCCTCCTGAAACTCCCAGAAGCGGAGAAGAAGATTGCCGAGGCTGGTTTTGCCCGATCCGGTCGGCCCGATGACGCCGAGCGCGCTCGCGGCCGGAATATGGAAGCTCACATCCCGCAGCGCCCAGCTCTCCTCGTCGTCGTAGCGGAGGGAGACATGGCGGAAGGTGATGTCGAAGCTGGCGGGGAGAGCTGCTTCCTGCACGGGCTCCCGCACGGCAGACTCGGTATCGACGATCTCGAAAATGCGCCGGGCAGCAGCTAGCGTTTGCCCCAGGGCGCGATAGGCGGCGGGCAGACCGCTCACCGCATCGAAGCTCGCGAGCACAAGCAGCGCGATCATCGCGAGGTCGGGCGCCGGCAGGGTCTTGGCGAGGGCGAGCGGGATGGTAAGCGCGAGGGCCGCCAACATCGTAGCCTGGACCAGGAAGAGGGTGGCGCCGCCAGCTGCCGCCTCCACGCGCGTCTCCCGCTGCTGGAGCATCGTCAACGCCGCATAGTCCGCCTCATGCCGCGCGATCTGGCGTTCCATCGCACCGAAGATCTGCAGCTCCTCGAAGCCGCGCACGGTGTCGGCAATCTCGGCGCGAAGCTGCCCGCGGCGTGCCACGGCCTCCTGGCCCGCGCGGCGGCCGGCGCCGAAGGCGGCCATCGGCAATGCGAGCCCCACGAGGGCCAGGCCCGCGAAGTCGGCGAGTGCCGCCCCTGAGCTGAACCGTGCCAGAAAGCCCACGATCAGGATGACGCAGAGCAGGGCAGTGACGCTCGGCGCCAGCACACGCAGATAGACATTGTCGAGACTGTCGATATCGGCGCGGATGCGGCTCAGAAGGTCGCCCGCGCGATGCCGCTGCAGGCGCGCCGGCGCCAGCGGTTCGAGATGGGTATAGAACCAGACCCGCAGATCGGAGAGCAGGCGAAAGGTCGCCTCATGGGTCACCAGTCGTTCCAGGTAGCGGCCGAGGGTGCGGATGATGGCGAGCGCGCGGATTGCCGCGGCCGGCAGGAAATACTCGATCCGCAGCAGGCCGAGGCCTGCCAGCCCCATGCCGGCGATGAACCAGCCCGAAAGCGCCAGCAGCCCGACATTGGTAAGGATGACGATGATGCCGAGCAGGATGCCGGTTGCCTGCCAGTGCCAGCTGGGCCCGAGCAGCCGGAGGAGGCGCAGGAAATCCCTCATGCCGCGCCCTCGTGATAAAGCGCGCGCATCGCCGCATAATCTCCGGCATTTGCACGAAGCGAAGCGGGTGTGCCCTCCTCCACGATCCGGCCCTGGCGCAGCACAAGGATGCGGTCGGCGGCCTCGGCGCTCTCCAGGCGGTGGGCGATGAGGAGCACGGTGATCTCACGTGGCAGGCGGGTGATCGCGGCGCGGATGAGGGAGGCGGTCTCCGCGTCCAGACTCGCTTCGGCCTCGTCCAGCACCAGAAGGCGCGCGGGTTTCAGCAGCGCGCGAGCGAGGGCGACACGCCGGATCTCGCCACCCGACAGGCCCTGGCCGCGCTCGCCGATCACCGTCTCGTAGCCTTGGGGCAGGCGGGAGATGAAGCGGTGGGCCTCGGCGGCCTCTGCCGCACGGATGATCTCCGTCATCGGCGCGTCGGGCGCGCCGAGGCGAATGTTCTCGGCGAGGGTGCCGGCAAAGAGGGTTGGCCGCTGCGGCATCCAGGAAATGCGGGCGAACCAGGCACTCGGCTTGATGGTGCCGAGATCCGTATCGTCGAGCGTGATCCGTCCACTGCTGGGCCGGGCGAGGCCGAGCAGCAGCCGCGCCACCGTGCTTTTGCCGGAGCCGCTCGGACCCACCAGCGCCACGCGCTCTCCGGGCCGCAGCGTGAAATCGGTCGCCTGCAGCACCGGCTCCTCCGGCCGGTAGCCGAACCCCACCTGCTCGAACCGGATGATGCCCGACCCGGTGGGCAGGGCCGCCACGCCAGCGGGGTTCGCCGGCTCGGGCATTTCCAGGAGCGCCACGATGCGCTCGGAGGCGGCGATCGCCTCCATCCTGGCATGATACTGCGTGCCCATGGCGCGCAGCGGGCGGAAGAATTCCGGGGCCAGCAGGAGCACAAAGAGCCCGGGCAGGAACTGGATCTCCCCGTAATAGAGCCGGAAGCCGACGAAGACGGCGATCATGGCGACGCCAAGTGTCGTGAAGAATTCCAGCACCAGGGAGGAAAGGAAGGCGACGCGCAGGACCCGCATCGTGCTCAGGCGATAGTCTTCCGACATGCGGCCGATCAGCCCGGCCGCGTCCCGGCTCGCGCCGAACAGCTTCAGGGTCGAGAGTCCTTCCACGACGTCGAAGAAATGCGCGCTCATCAGCGCGAGGCGGCGCCATTGCGTCTGGTTGAGCCGTTCGGTGCCGCGCCCGATGAGGATCATGAAGATGGGGATGAGCGGCGCGCCCAGGAGCAGGATGACGCCCGAGACCCAGTCCACCGGAAAGATGAAGGCGAGAAGGGCCAGGGGCAGGAAGGCGGCGACGGCCATCTGCGGCAGATAGGACGCATAATAATTGTCGAGAGCGTCCACGCCCTCGACAAGCAAATTGGCCACGTCCCCCGTTCTCTGCGTGCCGAGGAAGCCCGGCCCGAGGGCCGCGATTTTCGCATGCAGCGCGCGCCGGACATCGGTTTTCACCTGAGTGCTCGCCGCCATCGCGGCGACCGTCGCGCCATGGCTGAGGAGCGCGCGCAGCAAGGCCAGGCCGAGAATGATACCCAGAAATGGCGCGACGGCTGCGAGCCCCCGATGCTGGAAGATCACCGCCGTGATGCTGCGGGCGAGCAGCCAGGCCTCCGGCACCAGCAGCAGGCCGTTCAGGGCACCGAGCAGGATCGCACCCCGCAAGGGTCGCTTGGCGATGGCGGCCCGGCGGCGGAGCCAGCCATCCAGCGCGCGGCTGACCGCACGCGGCATGGGGGCCTTATGGGACGTCATGGCAAAGCCTTTGGGTCTGCGCCGGCCGCCTCAGTGATAGGCGGCGAGCGCCGAGATACGGGCCCGGAAAACCCAGATCTGATAGGCGTTGTACATCAGCATCACCGGGAAGAAGCCGCCCATGGCGAGGGTGAAGGTGAAGAGCGAGACCGCCGGGCTGGCTCCCGTGTAAATCGTCCAGGTTCCCGGCACGATCCAGGGATAGACGGTCACCATCATCGCCACCGCCATGATGGCGACTGCGAGGTTGAACCAGAGGATGGCCGCGACATCGCGGTCACGCCGGCTCGCCTCGCGCATCTTGAAGGCGACGAAGACCACGGCCAGCAGGACGAGGCCCCAGACCCAGAAATGTCCGCCGAACCATTTTTGCGAGGCCCAGGGGAAGATGATGGCACTGACGACGACGGTCAGCCCGACCGCGGCGAGGGCCACATAGAACATGGTCTTCGTCCAGCGTGCCGCCTGTTCGCGGATCGGCTCGCCATGCTCGAAACGGGCGCGAATGAAGAGCATGCCGGCGAGCGTCACGGCAATGACGGCGGCGATGCCTGTCCAGATGCTGAAGGCCGAGATGAAGCGGAACGACCCGCCGATATAGGTCGGCACCACGCCGGGGGTATTGGTCAGTGGGAAGCCCTGCAGGAGGGCGCCGACTGCCATGCCGCCGAAGAAAGCGACGCAAAGGCTCGAGACGCCGAAACAGATATCCGAGAAGCGCTGCCATGGCGTTTCCGCGAGATGGCGGAATTCGAGGGCGAGCGCCCGGGTGATCATGCCCCAGAGGGCGAGCGCCAGCGGCACCATCAGATAGCTGAAGGCCGAGCCATAGACGAAGGGGAAGGTGCCGAAGAGCACGCCGCCCGCCACGATCAGCCAGGTCTCGTTCGCGTCCCAGGTGCCCGCCATGGCGGACATGATGGCGCCGCGCTCGTGATGGCTGCGCACGAAAAGGGAAAAGACCCCGGCACCGAGATCGGCGCCATCGAGCAGGATGTAGAGGAGCACGCTCAGATCGAGCGCGATCCACCAGGCGAAGGTGACGATGGATTGGATATGGCTCAACCCGTCCATTTTTCTGCTCCGGCCAGGATGCTGCGTGCTTGTCCGATCATGTCAGATCGGGCGGACATAGGAGGGGGCGCCGTCATGGGGCGCGTCGAGTTCACCGAGATACTGATTGCCGCCATGGACAACGGGGCTCTCCATATCCGGCCCGCGGCGCATGACCTTGGCGAAGAAATACCAGGTGCTGCCCCACACGATGAGCTCGAAATAGATGTAGCCGAGCAGCCAGAGGACGGCAGAGGTCAGGTCCATATGGCTCACCCCCTGCTCCGTCCGCATCAGCCCGTAGACGACCCAGGGCTGACGTCCCACCTCGCGCACCCACCAGCCGCACCAGATACTGATATAGGGCAGGAAGCCGCAGAGGATGGCGGCCCAGAGGAAGATCCGGTTACGGAAGATGGTCTCCACCGCGAAGCGGCCGCGCAGGATCAGCCAGGCGCCCCAGAAGGCGAAAAGCATCAGTGCCCCACCGGCGGCGGCCATGATGCGGAAGCCATAGAAGGGCACGACGACCGGCGGACGGTTTTCGGGCGGGAAGCTGTTCAAGCCCTCGACCTTGCCGCTCCAAGTATGGGTCTCGAGCAGGCTCAGCACATGGGGAATGCTGATCGACCAGGCGAGCCCATCACCCTTGGCATTGGGCCAGCCAACGACCTTCCAGCTCGTATCGACCGAACCATCGGGGTTGTAGGTATTGTAATGGCCTTCCAAGGCGGCCAGCGCTGCCGGCTGATCCGCTGCCACGATGAGGCCAAGACCGTCGCCCAGATAGACTTGCAGCGGTGCGACCACGACGAGGGCGAGGATCGCGAATTTCAGCGGCCGCTGGAACATTGCCACATGGCGCCGGGTCAGGACAAACCAGGCAGAAACCGCGATGACGAAGCAAAGCCCCAGTTCAACCGCCGCCACCAGCATATGCGGGAAACCGAGCCACACATCCGGATTGAAGAGGGCCGCAATCCAATCCGTCACGTGGAAGACGCCGTTGCGCAGAGCGATGCCGGTCGGTGTCTGCATCCAGGAATTGGCATCCAGAATCCACATGGCCGATAGGCTGGAGGAGAGAGCGACGTTGAAGGTCGCGAAGAGATGCATGCCGCGGCTGATCTTGCCCCAGCCAAAGATCATCAATCCGATGAAGCCCGCCTCGTACATGAAGGCCGTGATGGTCTCATAGCCGAGTACCTGGCCGAAGAAAGGCCCGGCCGCTTGCGAAAAGGGGCCGTAGAGAATGCCGAAGGCCATCTCCATCGTGATGCCGGTCGCGACGCCCGCGGCGAAATTGACAATGAACAGCCGCTCGAAAAAGCGGACGATACGGTACCAGTTGTCATCATTGGTCTGAAGCCAGCGCCATTCCGCAAAGAAGAGCAGAATGGCGAGGCCGATCGTCAGCGGCGGGTAGATGATGTGCAAGGACGTGATCCATGCGAAGTCGAGCCGTGAGACGAAGACGGACAAGGCGCTATCGGTCATCGAAGTCGCTCCGGAATGCGGCGGGACAGGGCGGCATCGTTTCTAGATCCGCTCGAGTATGGACGAGTTCGGCAGGCAAGGTAACCCGCCGACGCAGGGCGATGGGGCCGATTGGCGACCATTATACAGGCAAGCTGCCGGATGAGTGACCGCGGGAGACACCATCACGAGAATGAGACTTGAGGAGGCCATGCTGTCCGCAAATTTCAGAAATTTCTGAAATAACGATACGACAGGTTTGATTTGTGTCAATGAAGCACGCGGATGGAAGCCATGCGCGGGCCGGGTGTGCGGCGCTTTGCCCGCCCTTTCCGGGCCTGGGGAAGGAGGCTCGCGATCCGGAGAGAGGGACCTTCGCGCGATGAGGCAGAAGCGGCTCCGGACGGAATTGAGGACAAGGTGGCACGCTTGGTGCGCGCGGGTGGACGGGCGAGGCGATTGCAGACGGCCTCGGCCTTGGCCTCGCATGTCGACCTTGGCCCGGGGACCGTCCCGCGACCGGGATCGCAACGCCATCGAACGGGTGTTCAATCGCCCAAGAATTTTCGCCGCATTGTCACCGGCTGGCTCGCCGCCAATTTTTTTCCCACGGTCTGCGTCGTCCCGGTAAGCACGGGCGGCAGAACATCCATCATCGGCCTAAGCGCCTGGCCGATAGAAACCGGCTTGGGGGACAACAGGTCCCCCAGCCTGTTTACTGATCAACGTCATAGTTTCCTAGATCACTCTAGGGGCTATTGCTGCCGGGATCGGTTATCATGAAACGGACGGGTACAGGCTGAGACTGCCCGCAGGCAGACAAAGCCAAAACACAAGCAGTAAAGATCATAAGAAGGGACTTTGTCATCGTAAACTCCAGACGGCGATCGTCACCGTCTCGATTCATTGTTGTTGCTGGGGAGTGGATCTTCAAAATCCTTGGCGCAAGACCTGCGCCCCTCGGCGATGCCGGATAACTGTAGGATGCTCTTCGCCACACTCATCTCCTCTGTCTCGGAGGTGCGATCGCGGAAAGCTTGTCCTGCTTCCTGGCCTGTCGCCGATCTCCTGTTAACAAAGACAGCGCAGCAGGGACGTTTATTCCCTTGCCCATGTTGTTTAGCGGGAGAAGGCGCCTTCCTCGCGGCCAGCCAAGAATTGCGTGCGGGGGAACGCCCGCCGCACGCAATCCGTCGAAGGCCGGGTTGCGGCGGACTATTGCTGCCCGGTATGCAACGGTGCTGTGAAACTGTGCCCGTCAACATCGGTGAGCTTCAGCAGGGCTCCGTCAGGCAGTGGACCCGTGCCCGGCGGTAGCGGCAGGATGATCGTTGCCTTTGCACCCATGGGAGCGCGGATGCCGAAAGGACCAGGACCGAACTTGTTGTAGGCGTAGTCATTCGCGAAATCAGCTTTGCTCAGGTGGGAGAGTGCCTTGTCATCCCATATGGCCAGAATAGTCTTTTTGTCGGGTCCGATCGCGGCCGCCTGAACGATGTGCAGGGGCGCTTCGGGTGTGCCGGCGTCGAGATAGGCATGCACGCGGATGCGCCTGTCCGGGAGGATAAGGCCATCGGTCAATGTCACGTGATGGACGGTGGGGCTGACCGGACCGCCATGAAAGGGTGTCAGGACGGATCCGCGATAATAGCTATAGGTGCCGACATTGTAGACCAGCACGCAAGCGACCAACGCGAGACAGAGCTTGCCAAAGGCCGCGTTGCCGATTGGCAGCGGCAGGCTGCCGCCCATCCAGCGGAACCAGGCGCGGTCCGCCAGAGAGGGATGTCGGCCGAGCAGGACATTATCGAGCGAATAGGCACTCGCACCGCCGAGCAGCAGGGTCGTGCCCATGGCAAGGTTGCAGGCGGCCATGGTCCACTCGTCGATGCAGGTGGCGCCCTGCCAGCCGAACATCGCCATGAGCAGGACCGAAAAGCCCATCGAGAGGAGTGCTGCGAGACGGGTTAAAAGACCACTCATCAGCATGACGCCGGCTATCAGCTCCGCCGCGCTGAACAGGATGACGCCGGCATAGAGCAGGTCGAAATGCTGCAGCAGGTAGGAGATCACATGCTCGGTGCCGAAGAGCGCGCCGGGCATGGCGGTTTGAAATTTATTCGCCATCCAGTTGTGGCCACCCCAGGCGTCCAGCTTGGAGGGCGCGTAGATGAAACGGCGGGAGCCACCGCCCCAGTAGATGAAGCCCTGGATCAGCCGTGTCGCGAGCATGGCCATGCCGGCCAGATGCCAGGAACGGCTGGCCTCGATCGCCCTGTCGGTGGCAAGGGCGGGCTGGTTCGCCACGCCAAAGGTCGTGCTTGTCATGATTGCAGTGTCCACCGTATCTTACTTTGCCGAGTCACTGTCGAGGGCTTTCCCGGTATAGGGTTTGAAACCGAATCTCTCGAAGATCGTCAGAGCCTGCGGCGAGTGGATATAGGCAAGCCATAGCCGGGCGGCGGCGGGATGCGGCGCATCCTTCACCATGGCACCGGCATAGATCGCCGTCGTGTTCTGGGCGGGCGGAATCGCCACACGGGTGATCGGATGCCCAACTTGAGCCTGAAATATTGCCTCCGACAGCCAGGTGACGCCTGCATCCGCGCGGCCCTGCATCAAGAACAGCGCGGTCTGGCGGTGATGGATGCGGGTCAGGATTGTCGTCCCGTCGGCAACCTTGTCGTTGTAGACTTGCTGTTCCAGAGCATCGCCACCCGCCTTGCGGAGCGACGCCTCGATCTGCCGGCCGATCCCCTCGAAGACAGGGTTCGGCATGGCGAGGCGAATGGACGCCGCGCCGAGATCCGCAAGGCCCTGCACATGGCCAGGATTGCCCGCGGGCACCATGATCGTGAGCGTATTGACGACATAGGGCAGGGCAGGTGCCGCGAGCAGACCGCTCGCGACATATTGCCGAACCTTTGCAAGACCCGCGAAATAGGCGTCCGCCTTCACGGTCCAGGTCATGTTGCCGGAGGTCACTGTACCGCCGGCCTCAATCTGCTTGATGAGCAGGCCCGGCGGAATTGTTTCCCAATAGATGCGACCTTTGTACTCCGGATGTTCCACCTCGAAATGCGCGATGAGGGGCGCCATGGCGAAGAAGTAATTGCCGCCGACATAAAGGACGAGCTTCGGGTTGTTCACGTCACCATGGAAATCCGCGAGGTCGTCCACCTGCGGCACGGTGAAGGCAAGGCCGCGCGTCGTTGCATCATTGTTGGCGCCGTTCTGCCAGGGCGGGAAGATGCTTTGGCCATTCGCAAGCGTGTCGGTGGGTGGCCGGGCGGTCGCAGCTGAACTCTGGGCAGAAGCGGGGACAGCCGCCGTAACGCTTGCAAGCAGGGTGGCAAGAACACCCGCGCCGAGCAGCGAGCGACGGAAGGATTTGCGTTTCATCCTCGATGATCCTGCCTTTTTCATTTGATATAGGCGAAGCCGCTCGCCTGCAGCTCGGGGATTGTCGCGACGATCCCAGGTGTCAGAACGACGCCTTCAGCGAGATGGTTGGTCAACTCTGCGGCGATTTCGGGATGGGTCTTGCGATCGGGGTTGATCCCTTTCGCGATGAGCTTGCCCGTTACCTCCCAGATTGCGTTGTGGCAGGCGAGGAAGACCACGCCGCGAGCCTGCAACGTCGGGATCGAATTGCCCGGAGCGCCGAACAGGCTGGACGGATCCTCGTGGTCGGCCAGGTCGTCAGAAGCATGATGCGCCTGAAGCAGGAGGTTGCTCTTGAAGGCGCCTGCGGTCAGCATGCCAAGACGGTATTTTGTCCACATGGCGTCATCGAACAACGCGAGATGAGCTGAGCCGTGGGTCGCGGAGACCGCGAGAAAGTCGGGATGGCGGAAAGAGAAACGCTGTGCGTTCATGGAGTTGCGCATGACGTTGAGCCACGGGCCGCCGATCTCGGTATTGTCCCAGACCTGCTTGTGCGGTCCTGGATAGGCGATGACCATATCCAGAGCTGCGGCATCCCATTGCTCGGGATGGTCGAGAATCATCGGGACAGTTTTGAAATCCCGATGGCGGGGCAGGTGAGCGAGTTGTTTTGCCAGCGCCTGGGGCGACGTCGGTTCCGCAGGGATTGCGGCCTCAGCCTGCGGCAGAGCTGCGAGAAGTGCGGCGCCGGTTGCGGCGGCACCGATCCCGAAAAGATGCCGCCGTCCGGACGGAGGCACGTCGAAGGTTTCCATTGTCTCATTCCCATTCATCCCTGCTGGCGGGTGTCCGGGCTGCGTGGGTCTCGGAGAAATCCGGCGGGAAGGACCCGCTTTGGTCTCTCCAGGGCGTGCGCCGCTCCGGAGCGCCCGTTTGGCCCGTCTTGGGCTCACGGATGGTCAGGAAATCTTGGGGAAGTCGGTGCAATATGTATAATAGATTAGTTGGATAATAATGTCCGTCTAAACTGATTGATTGAAACGACGGAAAGGCGCCCCATTGCCGCGCCCATAGCGGGGCGGCATCCCTTTTTTTGAGTGAGCCTCGCGCCCCGCAGTTGCGCGGCGGGCCGCCGTTAGTGCTTGAGCAGGCGCAGGAAATTGCGCAACCGGAAGCGCAGTTCCTCGGGTGCCTGCTGAGGATGGAGATCCTCTGCGGCGGCATCGCGCGCGAGCACCATCTGGCTGCGATGGGCAAGTTCCTCGAGCGCCAGCGCGAGATCGGACGCTGTCGCGATGGCGCTCGCGATCGCAGACTTGTCCAGACGGAAGACCTTGACGGGGGTCAGTGCTGTCGCGGTGGCGGCATAGGGCGTGTCGGTAATGAGGCCGATTGCACCGAGACTCTCGCCCGGGCCCATGCGCCGGATGACGTGCGGCCCTGTGGGGCGACGCCGCGTGATTTCGACAACCCCGCTTGCAATCAGGAAAAGATACTCGGCGGGGGCGCCTTCGGCGAAGAGGATTTGCCCGGCATCCATCCAGCTTTCGTGGAAATGGGATGCTAGCAGGTCGCGCTCCTGCTCGCGCAGAACCCCGAAAAGATCGGATTGTGCGAGAATGTCGGCGGGGCCGAGCGGCGGCGGAGACGTCAGCCGCTTATCCGCCGTGGCGAGCGCGAAGCTGACGCCGGCATAGCGCAGATGGCGGTGGATCTGGCTCAGCATTTCGCTCCGTGCGGTGCTCAGCATATCGCTAGAGGCGACCGAATAGGTGACGCTGTAGCGCAGACCATCGGGGAAGATGCCGGTGCAGGAGACGCTGGGCGCAGGCGTGGCAAGGGTAAGCAGGACGCTGTGCGCGGCGGTCGCGAGGATTTCCATGCAGTGTTCCGGCGGAATGCTCGGGTCGAGAGTGATTTCGACGGAATCGGAACGCGTCGGCACAGGCAGGCTGCGGTTGACCAGCCGCGCCTTGGCCATCACGCTATTGGGTATGACGGCGATATTTCCATGACCGGTGACGATATGGGTGGAGCGCCAGGTGACCTGCGTCACATGTCCTTCGATACCACCTTCAACCCAGAGAAGATCTCCTGCCTGGTAGGGCCGCTCGATGCCGACGGCGATGCCGGAAAAGACATCGGCCAGCGTATTCTGCAAGGCGAGACCAAGCACGATGGCAATGACGCCGGAGGTGGCCAAGAGACCGGCGATGGGCACGCCGAGGACGAAATTCACGATCGCGAGTAGGGTCGCGATTGCAATCGCCCCGGCGAGGAGGTCTGACATGATCTGCGTTTCGCGCGGCCGGTGTTCGAGCACCACTAGAAGCCGCACGAGGCTAACCGCGACGGCCGCGGCGAGCAGCCACCAGCCGGCTTCGATGATATGTTCCCAGAACGTCGTGCCGTTATAGATTTCGCTGAATTGGGGGTGAAGTGGCGAGCCCAGCAGATATTGGACGAGGATCGTCAAAATGGTGAAAACAGAAAAGCGCCAGAGAAGATGAAGCCAAAGCGGCCACTTTGGCCGCAACCGGGCCACGACGGCCGTTGCCACCAAGACAAGCGTCGCCAATAGAAGCGCGGAGAGCCGGGCACCAAATGCATGTGCTATATCGGCGTTCACGATCTGCCTGCCTTGACTAGGCCCCAAGCGCGGGACGGTTAAAAAGAACCTGGTGACCGAAAGCCAAGGAACGAGGGGAGCCGTCGGGCATGGTAAATGTCGTCGATGAACCTTGGCAATCTTGCGGCGCCGCCGGCCAAGGTTTCGTAATCAGTGAAACAGATTTCCTCTGTCCTCAAGGTCTTCATAAAGCTTTCCGCCTGAGCGTTATGAAGGCAGACCTCGTCAAAGTACCATCTGTCAGCGAAGCGGGGCCGGACAACGATTGTTCGCGACACTTGCGCCAGACTTCGAGCACCTCCGCCGGGTGCTCTCATAGGAAACAAAGATGCCGCGCTCGGTGCGGAGCCGTTCGGCATCTCGAAAGCTCAGCGGAATACATGGGGGAGGCAGATCGCGTGGCTGATCAGCTCGGCCGGAACACGATGGCGACAATCCAGGTCTGGCGGCTTCATCATTTCGCATCCTTGCTCTCGACCGAGGCGGGACGGCCATATTTTTGAAGAGCAGGGCCCGCGTCACGGATTCTCGGAGATAGCTCGCTCAGGGCGGTGCGGCGCCTAACCCACCGGTCGTGAAGGCGAGTGTCGCCGCCGCGGATAGCACCGCGCTATACGAATCGGTTGCAGCATTCTGCGCCTGGAGAAGCTGCGTCTCTGCTGTCGTCGCATCTGTAACCGATCCCACCCCCTTCTGGTAGGCGGCGAAGGCGGCGTCGTAGCTCGTCTGCGCGGCGGTGGCCAA
>NZ_DATJJK010000171.1:0-3902 GCF_035492295.1 Acidisoma sp.
TCACGTTGAACGCCTCGCCGCTTTATCCATGGCTGCTAGAATAGCCGTGAAGCGTTCCTCCACCTCGGTGCGCCACTCGCCACCAGGATGTGTGAACACGTAAAGTCTGTTTTCGCGGATCGCCTTCAGCGTTTGAGCCGCGACATCTGCAGGGTCAATACCTGCCTGGTTGAGTTCGATGAGGTGCGCGAGCAGTTTGCCGTCGGGACTGTTGGGGTCTGGCGTCCGCGCTGAGCCGTATCGGTCGGGCCGGTTTCGGCCACTTTCCATAATTCTAGTTCGCACAAAGCCCGGGCAGATCACGGTGACCCCGATGCCCAGTGATTTGAGCTCCGCTGCCAATCCCTCCGACATATTAACCACCGCGAATTTGCTGGCTGAGTAGGCACTGAACCCAAGCCCGCTATTCATCCCAGCCATGGACGCCGTGTTTACGATGTGGCCGCCTTCACCATGAGCGCGAATGTGGGGAAGGAAAGCTCGGATGCCGTGAAGTACGCCCATCAAGTTGACATCGATAACCCACCGCCAGCTATCCAGAAAAATGTTGTCGATGCCACCGCCATCTCCGACACCTGCGTTGTTGCAAATCATGTGAACGTGCCCGAATGCTTCGAAGGCGGTTTCGCTTGCGCGCACGACGCTATCGGCATCGGCAACATCACAGGAAACGCCCTGGACCACACCACCTAATTCACGAAGGGCTTTGACGGCGAAATCCAGTGCATGCGTCTCGATGTCCGCGAGAACGACCTTCATGCCCGCTTCAACGAGCGCTTTACTGAGAGCAAATCCGATACCGCTTGCCCCACCGGTCACGAATGCGGTCTTACCAACTAGGTCTTGCACAATTTCCTCTCTGGATTGTTCGTCTATCGACTGGTGCCACCAACTTGAGAACAATAAGCCTCTGCTCCACAAAGCATGACAATGTCCGCGTATGAGATGTCGTGAAACCTCGTCAGTGTCCTCATCGGGTCCTCAGCTGACCGGCGCTTTATGCTCACTTAAGGTCGGAAGGGCCAGTCTGCTTTTGGCCCCCAATTACTATGACCGGACGCTCGTGTTTCCCCGGTTTGAGTGGTCGCCGCTTAGCCAGCAGTCATGCCGTAGCACAACCGCTTTGGGATGTTGTAAAGGATCAGGGCGGCAGGCCCGCGGCACCTAAGGCGTCGGCATAGGTTTTGGCCATTCCCGGGTGCGGCACAGGAATGCGGGCGAAGAAGGCCGAGACAGTCAGACCGGGCTCGATAGCTAGGAGCCTCCGAACGGCCGCTCTTGCCGGCTCCTCCTGGTCCAGTTTCATGTGGGCGACGGCCAGGACACGCAGCGCCACAGCAAATCGCCGGTTCTGGGCAAGCGAGCGTTCTGCCCAGAGCAGTGCCTCGGGATAGTTCTCTTCGATCACGGCCGCGATCGCCATTGCGCCCGAGATGAACCAACCGCGCGGATCGCGCGGGTTCAACCGCTGCGCGCGAACCACCATCGCGCGGCCCTCGTGCACATTGCCGCACATGATCTCTATCCAGCCGGCAACCGTGAGCGCCATAGCGGAGTTCGGATTGAGTAGCAGCGAACGGCGAAGCAGTTCCCGCGCGGGCTCCCGCCCCGACCCTGCCATGTTCCAAATCGCGAAGGCCGCCATCCAGAGGGTCTGCGCATCGTTCGGCGTACGCTCCACAGCTTGCCAGGCGAGGTTGCAGGTAGCCGCCAACGTCGCCTCGTCCTGCGCTATCCAGCCCTGGAAATGGCATTGAGCTCTGCAATACGCGAGCGCTGCCATCGACGGGGCGTAGCTTGGGTCGACAGCGCGCGATTGCTCAAGGGTGGCTAGCGCAGCCTCCATGCTGGTGGGTGTGAATTCGGCCAGTTGCCCATAGGCGCGCAGGACGAGATCATAGGCATCAAGTCGCTGCGGGAGATCGCGCGTCAGCTTGCCGATTTCCGCGAATTGCAGCGTCGGTTCGATGACGGCTGCCACTGACTCCGCTACCTGTTCCTGCAACGCGAAGACATCTCGCACATCGCCATCGAAGCGATCCGACCAGAGATGCACGCCTGAAACGGCATCAACCAGCTGGCAGGTGATGCGCAGTCCTTCGCGACCACGGCGCACGCTGCCCTCGAGCACATACGTGACGCCGAGCTCGCGCCCCGCTTGCCGGACGTCGATAGCCTTGCCCCTGTAGACGAACGAGGAATTGCGGGCGATCACGAAAAGGCTGCTACTGTGGGACAAGGTGGTGATGATCTCTTCTGTCATCCCATCTGCGAAATAGTCCTGCTCCTGGTCTCCGCTCAGGTTCGCGAAAGGCAGAACCGCGACCGATGGCAAGCGTGGCCCGGCGTGCGGCGCGGTGACATCTGCCAGCGCCTCAATCATAGCCGGGCCGGCCTCCGGCTCGGCCACCGCCCGAACGTCACCTACGAACCGGATGCCCTTGCGCGGCAGCGTCCTGATCAGCCGCTGCTCGCTGCCAGTATCCCCTATGGCCGTTCGTGCCGCGTTGAGGCGGCTGCTCAGCGTCGCCTCCGAGACGATGCGGCCCTGCCACACGGCGGCGAAGAGATCGTCGCGGCTCACCACCCGGTCCCGCATCGCGATGAGATAGCTGAGTAGGTCGAAAACCTGAGGCTCGACCCCAACGAGGACATCCCCGCGGCGGAGCTCCCGGCGGGCGGTATCGAGGCTGAAACTTCCGAACTGATAGAGCATGCGGGTGCCGTTCTGCGGGCACTGACGTTATCATGATCGAAAGCGGGGCAGAAATCAGGGAAATCTGAAGAGAATCTTGGGGCTATCTTCAAGCGTACCGCCGTCGCCCAGGGCAATCTCCGGCCATCGAAACCAGATACGGAGGTTCATACCATGCAAGACCCTGTCATCAATCGTGCTCGCCGCGGCATCCTCGGCGCAACCGCCATGGCAGCGGTGGCCGCCCAGTTTGGGATCCCCCGGCTTGCGGCCGCCGCACCCGCCCCGGGTCAGAGTGGCTCTTTCACGGAGCCGCTGAAATCGGTTCGTGCCGGCCTGCTAGAGGTTGGCTATGCGGAACTCGGCGACGCCAGCCATCCGGCCGTCATCCTGCTTCATGGCTGGCCCTATGACATTCACAGCTATGTCGATGTCGCGCCCATCCTCGCTGCCGCCGGCTACCGAGTGATCGTGCCCTATCTGCGCGGCTATGGCACCACTCGCTTCCTCTTCCCGACCACCGTCCGCAATGGGCAGCAATCGGCCTTCGCAGTTGATGTCATCGCGCTGATGGACGCGCTTGGCATTCATCAGGCCGTGATCGGCGGTTTCGACTGGGGTGCGCGCACGGCGGATATTATGGCTGCACTCTGGCCGGAGCGATGCCGTGCACTCGTCGCCGTGAGCGGCTATCTCATAGGCAATCAGGAAGCGGGCAAGCAGCCTCTTCCGCCCGCGGCGGAACACGCCTGGTGGTATCAGTTCTACTTCGCCACCAGCCGGGGCCGCGCCGGCTACGAGGCCTATCGCAAGGACTTCGCGAAACTCATCTGGCAGACGGCCTCGCCGCACTGGAATTTTCCTGAGGCAACGTTCGAGCGCAGCGCCCAGGCGCTCGACAATCCCGATCATGTCAGCATCACCATCCACAACTACCGCTGGCGGCTGGGGCTTGCCACGGGGGAGCAGCGCTATGACGCCCTTGAGGCGCGACTGGCAGAGGTGCCTGTCATTCACGTGCCGACAATCACCATGGAGGGGGACTCGAATGGCGCGCCGCACCCTCAGCCGAGTGCCTACGCGGCCCGTTTCACCGGTCGCTACGAGCATCGGCTGATCACGGGTGGCGTCGGGCACAACTTGCCCCAGGAAGCACCGCGAGCTTTCGCTCAGGCCGTTATTGACGTCGGCGCTTAATAAGCTGCTC
>NZ_DATJJK010000172.1:0-4134 GCF_035492295.1 Acidisoma sp.
GGGAGAGTAGGTCGCCGCCAGGTCTTCCAACCCACCCTTGTCTTACTTCTACACCCACGCGGGGTGGAGCAGCCCGGTAGCTCGTCAGGCTCATAACCTGAAGGTCACAGGTTCAAATCCTGTCCCCGCAACCAATCCTACAGCCCGTTAGATCAACATCTGACGGGCTTTTTCACGTCCGGGGTCCGGCTCCTTTGACGTGATCCGGACCTGCATCGGCTCGTAGGATGAAATGTCCATGCTGCAACGCCTTCAGATGCTTCAATCTCAGGGCAAGCTTGCCATGGCAGAAGCAAATTTTAGGCGAATGCTTGCGTCTGCGCCGGGCCATCTTCATGCCCGGCTCGGGCTTGGATGTTGTGCCTGGCTTGCCGGGAGTGATGTTCAGGCCAAGGAAATTTTCTCTGCGATCGTTGCAAATCCCCCACTCGACGAAGAGGTGCAGGTTGATTGCGCCCAGGTCTTGCGCGCGACCGGCCATATAGAAGACGCAAGGAAGCTGCTTCGGCTTCATCGACACAGCAGCGTCAGACTTTCCGTGATGTTGGCCGAGTTGGAAGAGCAATCCGGCGATCTGGCTGCGGCGCGTGACGGCTATCGTCGGGCGCTGGAACTCGATGAGCGAGCGGAGAATGCGACGCGCAAATATGCGTTCCTGCTCCAGCGTCTGGGAGACAGGGAGGAAGCCTTCGCAGCGGTCGATGCTTGGGCCGCCCGAGACAGCGGTCACGCAGCGGCGGCGTGGCACATGCGGGGCCAGATCTACCGGATGGAAGGTGAGGCGACAGCCGCGATTGCAGCCTTTCGCGAAAGCATTGCGCTTCAGCCGGCAGCCAGCGCCTGGCGTGTTGATCTGGCGGCGGAGCTTTGCCGCGCGGGGCAATTCGCGGAAGCAGAGGTTGCCCTGACAGCCGTTCGGCCAAGCCATGATCTGCTACTCGCCCTTGGCGAGCTTGCTCTCATCCGCCGTAATCATGACCAGGCGCTTTCCTACGCGGCTTCCGCTCAGGCAGCGTCGCCGCAGAGATGTGACTCTCTGGTCTTACAACACCGCATCGCACTTGACCGGGGGGACTTTCCAGCAGCCTTCGCGGCGGTCGACCAGATTGAGGAACTGGGCGCCGAGCATCGCACGATGGCACTGCGGAGGCGGGTGGATATCCATCGCGCGATGGCGCAGCCGACCCAGGTGCTGCAACGCCTGGAGGAACTGCAGGCCCGGCTGCCGCGTGACCCGCAATGGGTGCTAGAAGTTGCACGACAACATCGCCGGATGGGCAATCGCGCCGCCGCGGAATCCCTTCTGCAGAAGGCTCTGGCAAAAGATCCAGGCCAGCCGGGGCTTGTGACAGAGGCGTGTGACTTCGCGACCCAGCTTGAAGACTACGGCACCGCGCTTGCTTTCGCGCAGCGTCTGTCCGAACTGCAACCCGAGAGGGTGTCTCATCATCTGCGGATCATCCGCCTTTTGCGTCGCTTGGGACGGGACGAAGAAGCGGACGCGATTTGGGCCATGGTTCAGAAACCCTTTGCTCAGCATGCAGAAGTGAAAGACGAGCGCCTACGCCAATTCCGCGGTGCGGGCCAGTTGGATGATGCCTACCGGGAAGCAAGGACAATCCTGTCCCTTTGGCCTGGAAACATGCGGCACTGGCAGGATCTTTTTGACCTGGCGCTGAAGCGCGCCACCATCGCTGACGCCGAGGCATTGCTGGCACAGGCGCCGGTACAAAACAGTAGCGACGACGTGACCCTCCTCCGCGCCAAAAGCCGCTTGGCGCGACGTTGCAAGCAGCATTCCGCAGCACGGGATCTCCTACACGCGGCATTAGCGCTGTCTCCTTTCGATCAGCCTGTCCTTGGTGAGTTGTTTTCTCTCGCCATTCGGAGCGGTTCCGTCGCAGAGGCTCAGCACTATCACGCGCGACTAGAGCAGCTGCAGAAGCCTGAGCGACTCTTCAGCCGGAATTCGACCGGCCAGTTCCAGACGTTTCAAGGGCAGATGCTGAACGATCTTCTACTGGACCGCGCGGCCATGGAGGAACTCGAAAATCTGCGCTCTCTTCCGCCGGATGAGAGGATCGAGGCGCTGTTGCCGATCATGCGGCACCGGCCTGACCATATTCCGAGCGCGACGATGATTGTCGTTACCCTGAGCGAAGGCGGGTACTTTCGGTCTGTGGGCGGAACGCCGGTTGACCTGAGCATTCCGATGAGGATCACGCAGTATTGGGATGCGCCCGCGGTGCCGGAGGACGTGTTAAGCTTGAGTGAAAGCTGGCGCACCTGCAATCCGGAATGGGAGTATCGTCGGTTCGACACCGAAAGCGCCTTATTGTATCTGCGATCCTATTTTTCACCCCAGGTGAGCATCGCTTTCCAACGCGCAGAGGATGCCACAACCAAGGCGGACATCCTGCGTCTCGCGGTTCTGGTTCGCGATGGCGGCGTTTGGGCGGACATGGACGATCGATGCCTGCAACCTCTCGCACCCTTTTTCGGGCCCGGGATTGAGGCGCTGTTTTGGCAGGAGCCGTCCGGCCACATCGGCAACAATTTTATCGCAACCCGCCCGAAGCATCCGGTCCTTCGGAAAGCGCTCGTGCTGGCAATTAATGCCCTCAATCGCGGCGACCGCGACAAGGTCTGGATGCTGACCGGCCCGGGTTTGCTTACACGGGCCTTCGCGCTCGTGCTGGCTGAAAGCGGCGCCGCATGGCGACAGCAGCTGGAGACGGTGCAGGTTGTCGACGAGTTCGAACTCTGGCGACAGGTCGCCTATCATTGCCAACTTTCCTACAAGATTCAGGGCAGGCACTGGTCGAAACTTGCCTTCCGCGGGGCATTTGCAAATCGTGCGTCTCTTCCGAAGATGGACCCGACATCTCCGGGCGACGGCACGTAGCGGCGCAGACGCGCTGTGTGGCGCGACGAATCGAGCGGGCTTACGCCATCTCATTGAAAGAGCGCCAGATAGTGACGTTCAAGTGGTTGCTCCTGGACGGAGGGGCAGAGTGTGCGCACTTGTGTTGGGTATACGCCGGCATGATATGCGGCACATTGCGCTAACGCGCAGTCGTGCCCCTTCCTGTGCATCGTTTGATACCGATGAGGCGGCCGCCTGCAGGCGCGCAGGCTGACGCGATTTGGGAGTAGGGTGATGGCCCTCGTGGCGGTGCGGGGCGAGGCGTTCTATTGTGAGGTGTCAGGCAGCGGGCCTGCTCTCCTTCCGGTCACGGGCCCCGCTGGCGTCGCCCCCTGCGGGAGCTCCAATATCCCCGCACCGTTGTCCCTTTTCATCCCAGGGGGCCGCGCGTAAGTCGGTTGCATTCGTCGTGCCCGGACCGTTGCCTGGTGCAGCTTCCCCGATCGCGACCAGAAGAGCAGATATCGCATAGGGCCGTCAGGGCGCCGTGCCTTGATGGTGGTTTGTTACAGGAGGCCTCTTTGCTGCGCCGTTCCATGTTGAGTCTCGTTGCCCTGATGGCTGCCATGCCGGCCGCTTTCGCTCCAGCGGCTTATGCCGGGGACAAGAAAATCACGATTCTACTCGATTGGTTCGTCAATCCTGATCATGCGCCCATCCTGGCGGCGGAGTATTCCGGCGCCTTCGCGCGCCATGGGCTTGATGTCAAGATCATCGCGCCGGCCGATCCCAGCCTGCCGCCGCGCCAGATCGCTGCTGGTCAGGCGGATCTGGCACTCACTTATCAGCCGCAGCTCTACCTCATGGCTGAGCAAGGCCTGCCGGTGGTTCGCGTCGGCACGCTCATCAACAAGCCGCTCAACGTTCTGGTCGCCATCAGCGACAGCGGCATCAAGACGATGAAGGATTTCAAGGGCAAGAAGATCGGCTTCTCGGTCGCCGGGCTGGACGATTCCATCGTCGACACCATGCTGGAAAATGCCGGCGTTTCACCCAAGGACGTGACGCTGGTGAATGTCAATTTTGCCCTCGTCACGGCCCTGACCTCGCATCAGGTCGATGGCGTGATCGGTGCCTACCGCAATTTCGAGGTCAACGAGCTCAAGGAGATGGGCAAGACGCCTGTGGTCTTCGCGCCTCAGGATTACGGCGTGCCGCCGGATGACGAACTGGTGCTGATCGCGAACAAGAAGGAAGCGCATGATCCC
>NZ_DATJJK010000173.1:0-24049 GCF_035492295.1 Acidisoma sp.
AGCCATTTGGCGATTTTCTTTACGATCCGCATCAGAAGGCCTGTCCGATGCCGATGTAGAACTGAAAGGTGCCGCTATTGTCCTGATGCACCAGCGGGACGGCGAAATCGACGCGGATCGGCCCAATCGGCGTGTAATAGCGGACGCCGAGGCCAGCACCGACCTTGAGGCTGCCCTTGAAGGGTGCAGAGGAGGAACTGACCTGCCCGGCATCGACGAAGACCGCGGTGCCGAAGCTTTTGCCGATGCGCTGGCGGTATTCGACCGTGCCGGTGTCGATCGCGGTGCCGCCGATCGGATTGCCGTCCGCGAATTGTGGCCCGACCGACTGATAGGCATAGCCCCGGATCGTATTGCTGCCGCCGGCGTAAAAGCGCTGGTCTGGCGGCAGCTGGAAGGTGGAGGCGCCCTGCACCGAGCCCACCAGGCCGCGCAGCGCGATGATGCTGCGGCCCTTCCCCGTGAGATCGAGATAGGTCGACCCTGAGAGCTGCATGATGGTGAAGAAGGCGCTCGGTTCGAGGAAGGACTCGGTCGGCGTGATGCTGGCCGTCGCGCGGATGCCCTTGGTCGGATCGAAAAGGGAATTGGTGCTGTCGTATTTCAGCGTCAGCGGCACCTGCAGCAGGTCGTAGTCCCGGGTGATGTTTTCCTGTTCGACTTGCTCGATAATGCCGGAGAGGCCGACGCTGGCACTCCAATGTTTGTCGAGCTTGCGGGTGAGCGTGGTCCCGGCGAGGAGCGCCGTCTGGTTGTAGGCATCGAAGTTCTGCTTGAGCGCGCCGACGTTGAAACTCAGGCTCTGGTCGCGGCGAAGGAAGGCGGGAAGTGTATAGGTCGCGCCTATATTGTAGCCGAGCCCGTCGGTGCTCGACCCGCCGAGTCCGGTGGCGGTGGCGCTCAGGTTGAGCTGCTCGCCACCGCCGAAGAGATTGTAATGCGTCCAACTGGCGCCGAGCGTGCCGCCGGTATCCGACGCATAGCCTGCGGTAAAGCTCACCGTGCGCGGTGGGCCCTCGGTCACGATGAAGGTAACGGGCAGCCGCCCGTCAGGCCCCACCTGTTTCGCCGTCTGCGCTTGCACGGAGGAGAAGACGTGGAGTCCGGCGAGGGTCTGGCGCTCGGACTCGATCTTGTCGGGGCTGTACTGCTCGCCGGGTTTCAGCGACATTTCCCGCTGCACGAAGCCCTGGTGGACACTCCGGAGGCCTTGGACGCTGATGGGGCCGATATCGACCCGCGGGCCGGTCGCAACGGTATAGGTCACGTCGATCGTATGCTGGGCCGGATTTTCGAAGGCGCTGGGGGTGCTGACCTTGGCGAAGGCATAGCCGTCGTTCAGCAGCGCGCTCTGCAGCCGCGCGCCGGCGGCGATGACGTCTTCCGCCCGGGCGGGTGCACCGCTTTTAAGCTGGAAGGCCGCCATGTCCGTCGCGGGCACATCTCCCTTCACGGCGACTTGGCCGAGATGGAAGAGCGGCCCGCGGGTCATCGTCACCTCGATCGGAATCGGGGTCGCGCTGGCATAATTGGCGATGGTCTGCGGCAGGTTCGGATCGTCGAGCGATTTGCCGTCGATCGTGATCGTGACTTGGCCGTCGTAATAGCCCGCGCTGTTGAGGACGGTCCGCAGCCTGTCCTCGTCGCTGCGGGCGCGGAGGACGAGGGCGAAGGGCCCGGCCGGGGCCTTCGTGCGCAGGGTGACGAGGTTCGAGGTCTCCTTCGCCAGCTTGTCGATCGAGGCATCGCCCGTCTTGGCGAAGGTCACGTCGTAAGGCTGGGGGTCAGCCGCACGGCTGGGGGTCGCGAGGCTGATCGCGAAGACCGCGGCGGAGGCCCAGGCCGCGGGCGGCACGGATCGCAGGCGATGAAAGCGCAGATGACGCAGCCCCTGACCCTCCCTGGTTCCCTATCTCCCTTAACCTCCAGGCGAGTGCATGGTCGATGGCTGAAGCCGGGAAGATGGCCGTTCATCTTCCGAAATGGGGTCAACCCCGCGTGAAGCCAGCCCCCATTTTTGCCGTGCCAAAAGAAAAGGGCCGGTTTCCCGGCCCTTCCCTCATTGCATTGTCGACGCGCGGGTTACGCGGCCTGGGCAGGCGCCCCCGCCTCGGCGGTCAGCACCTTCTGGTTTTCCTGAGCGGTGCCGATCTCGATGCGGCGCGGCTTCAGGGCCTCGGGTACGATGCGCTTGAGGCCGATATGAAGGAGGCCATTGGCGAGATTCGCATCGTCGACCACGATATGATCGGCCAGCGCGAAGCGGCGCTCGAAGGAGCGGCCGGCGATGCCGCGATAGAGCGTCGCGACTTTGTCATTCGCGGCCTGCTGCACGCGGCCGGAGACGACAAGCGTATTCTCGCGCACGGTGATGTCGAGATCGCCGGGTGCGAAGCCGGCCACTGCGAGCGTCACGCGATAGCTGTCTTCGCCGGTCTTTTCGATGTTGTAGGGTGGGAATGTCGTGGGAGACGCTTCCTGCAGCCCTTCCACCATCTGGGCGAGACGGTCGAAGCCGATCGCGGTACGGAAAAGGGGCGTAAAATCACGAGTCATGAAAACCTCCTGTCGAAGCAAGGTCTAATGAGGGACCGCCCATCCGGGCCGGTCCGCGGGTCTTGTCTCGGAGCCCCGTTTGGGCACCCCGATGCTCCGAAAATGGAAAAGGGCCGCCCCCTTTTCAAGGAGCGGCCCTCTTGGATCCGTGAAAATTTTGGGGGCGATCAGCCCTTGCGCATGCCGATGCCGGCGAACTTCTTGTTGAACTTCGCGATCTGGCCGCCGGAGTCGTTGATACGCTGCTGGCCGGTCCAGGCCGGGTGCGACTTCGGGTCGATGTCGAGCCGCAGCGTGGCGCCCTCATTGCCGTAGCAGGAGCGCGTCTTGAACTCCGTACCGTCGGTCATGACGATGTTGATCTCGTGGTAGTCGGGGTGGATGTTCGACTTCATGGTTTCCGTTCCTGTCGGCGCCGCCGATTACGACCGGTAGCGCGGAAAGCGCGCCCTATAAACGCAGGCGAGCCCATACGCAACATGAAGCGGTGGCAAAGCCCCCGGCCGCGCATCAGATGCGCGGCCGGGGGGCGGCGTCCTTACTGCGCTGGCTTCGCGGCGTCGCCCGCGGCCTTGTGCGGGGCACTATGTCCCTTGTGGTGCGGGCCGCCCGGCATGTCGGCCAGGAAAACGGCGTCCGCCGTCTTCTGCTGATCCGCCGGCATAGCATTGTAAAGGTCGGCGAAGGCGGCAGAACTGCGCTTCATCCCGTCCAGCCGTTTCTGTTCGACGTCGATGAAGGAATTCATATCCTCAAGCGCCGTCATCGTCGGCAGCTGGTCGCGCCGGGTGCGATAGGCTTGGCCGAGGTCTGCCGCGTTTTCCCGCATCGTGTCGGCGAATTTGCCCCAGAGCGGCTCCTCGGCCGGGGTGACTTTGAGGTCGGCGTGCAGCGTGTCGAGGTATTTGTTCAACCCCCTGCTGCCAGGATGGTGCGTGGCCTTCGCGTTATCGCCCTTGGCCGGGGCCGGAACTTCGGCCGGGGTGGTCGGGCTCGTCGCCGATGGGACGGGCGTCGTCTGCGCATGGGCGGCCGATCCCAGGGTCAATGGTCCGAAACCGCAGACCGCGGCGAAACCCAGAGTGAGGGCCAGGCGCGGCGGGGTGAGGGTTCGGATCGTCCATTTGATCGTCATAGGTCTCAATCCTTGATGCAGCCGGTGTGGCATTTAGTTGCATTTAGTTAATGATTTGTCACGACTCTATTCGTGGAGGATGGCCCGGCCATAGGGTTTGGGCAGATCCACCTCGACGCCGAGGCGCTGTGCCGCGCGCAGCGGCCAACCCGGATCGGCGAGTACGGCGCGAGCGAGCAGCACGATATCGGCCCGCCCATTGGCGAGAATTTCGGCAGCCATGCTCGCCTGGTCGATGAGGCCAACAGCCCCCGTGGCAATGGCGGCCTCGCGCCGCAGAAATTCGGCGAAAGGCACCTGGTAGCCGGCATGAAGGGACGGGATCTTCTGTTCCGGGGCGATGCCACCTGCGGAGCAATCGATCAGATCCACGTCGCCGCGCGCTGCCAGCAGGCGCGCGATAGTCAGGATGTCACCTTCCGGGGTGAGGCCTCCGGGGATGAAATCCGAACAGGAGAGGCGGACGAAAAGCGGCAGTTCCTCGGGCCATTCGGTGCGGACGGCATCCAGCACCTCCATCAGGATACGGGCGCGATTTTCCACCCGCCCGCCGTAGCCGTCCTGCCGCTGGTTGGTGATGGGCGAGAGGAAGGAGTGCAGCAGATAGCCATGGGCCGCGTGAATCTCGGCGATCTGGAAACCCGCCTCGCGGGCACGGCGGGCGGTGGCGGCGAAGGCCGCGACTGTCCCGGCAATATCCGCGCCGCTCATGGCATGCGGGGCAGGGTCCTTGCCGGCAAAGCCGATGCTGCTCGGTGCCATCGCGTTCCAGCCGCCCTCTTCAAGCGGGATATAGCGGTCGCCTTCCCAGGGGCGGGTGTTGCTTGCCTTTCGCCCGGCATGGGCGATCTGGATGCCGGGCACCGCCCCGCCGCGCGTGATGAGGGCGGCGAGCCGGCCATAGGCCGCCTGCTGCGCATCGTTATAGAGGCCGAGATCGAAGGGCGTGATTCGCCCCTCTGCGGTAACGGCGCTCGCTTCGGTAAAAACGATGCCGGCCCCGCCCGCGGCGCGCGCACCAAGATGCTGCACATGCCAATCGTTGGGCACGCCATCGGTCGCCGAATACTGGCACATGGGGGAGACCGCGATGCGGTTCCGGGCGGTGACCGATCGCCAGGTGATCGGCTGGAAGAGGAGCGGCGTGCGGGCCATGCATTCTTTCTCCGGGCGGGCAGGCGGTGGGCTCATCCGCCGGCATATGGGCGGCCGGCGTCAGCTGTCACGCCCCTGCGCGGCAACGCTGCGTCCGGCATGAGGCACCTTCATGGCGCGCATCGCTTGGCTCATGGTGCTGCGCCCTGCCGTCGGCATGCTAGGGACAGCGCATGAACATTCTCTCGATTCAGTCCTGGGTGTCTTATGGCCATGTCGGCAATGCTGCCGCCGTGTTCCCGATGCAGCGGCTGGGGGCCGAGGTCTGGGCGGTCAATACGGTCCAGTTCTCGAACCATACCGGCTACGGCGCGTGGCGCGGCAGCGTGACGCCGCCCGAAACCATCCGCGAGTTGGTGCTGGGGATCGAGGAGCGGGGCGTGCTGCCACGCTGCGACGCGTTGCTCTCCGGCTATCTCGGCGATCCGCTGGTCGCCGAAGCCGTGCTGGATGCCCGCTCGCGCCTCGCCGCGGCCAATCGCCACGCGCTCTACTGCGCCGATCCGGTGATCGGGGACGAGGACCGGGGCATCTATGTCCGTCCCGGCATTGCCGAACTCATGCGCGAGCGGATCGTGCCGGCGGCCGATATCCTCACGCCCAATCTCTTCGAATTGCGACACCTCACCGGCCTGCCCTGCGGCACGCTCACTGAGGTCAAGGCGGCGGTCGCCTCGCTGCAAGCGCGCGGCCCGCGCCGCGTCCTCGTGACGAGCTTGCGCACGGAGGAAACGCCGGCCGATGCGCTGGACATGCTGGCGGCCGAGGGGGAGAGCTTCTATCGGCTGCGCGCGCCGCTGCTGCCGATCGCCGTTAACGGAGCAGGGGATGCCGTGGCGGCGCTCTTCCTCGTCCATTGTCTGAAGACCGGCTCAGCGGCGGCGGCCCTCGGTGCCGCCGGCTCCGCGGTTTTCGGCGTCCTGAAACGGACCCACGAACTCGGCCAGGGGGAGATCGCGCTTATCGCGGCGCAGGAGGAGTTGGTGCAGCCCGGCACGGTCTTCCGGCCCGAATCGGTCTGATGCACCTCCCGCGCCGGGCGCTTCGCGCGATCAGCGCTTCGGCGCTATAGCTCGCAGCGGCTGGATCATCTCGGTCCAGAGCCGTCTCAGTCGAGGATTTTCCTATGAGCAAGATCATCCGTACCAATCCCGGCCCGATCCTCTCGGCCGTCGTCGAATACCATGGCTTCGTCTACCTTCAGGGCTGCACGGCTCAGGATCTGGACAAGGACGTGACCGGCCAGACCGAGGAGGTCCTTGCCCAGATCGACGATCTGCTGGAGCAGCATGGCACCGACAAGACCCGTCTGCTGACTGCCCAGATCTGGCTGAAGCATATCGGTGACCGGCCGGCCATGAACGAAGTCTGGCAGGCTTGGCTGCCGGAAGGCATGGCCCCGGCGCGCGCCTGCGTGGAGGCTAATATGGCGGACGAGAAGCATCTCGTCGAAATCATGATCACTGCCTGCAAATAAGGTCTGCTCGCGGGGCCGGCACGGCCGGTCCCGCCGTCTTTCGTGCAGCGGCGCGCGGGCCTGGCGCCTGCCCGGATCGCGACCCTCCGAATCTTAATCAAATGAGAATCGCTCTCGTCCCGGCCGGGAAGGCTTGGTCAATTTCTAGGAATATTGTCCCAAAAACAGGACAGCTTCTTCGTGCAATTGAACGAAAACGGGTCTTGACATGCATTTTTTACGATCTGCGGTTGTGTCGGGGGCAAAGCTCGGGTAGCCCCGATCACGAACTCCTGATGCTGCTTTTGGAATTGGTACAGAAACCCGATGCAGAAATTTGCCCGCAAAGCCTGTGTTTTTGCATCATTTTTGATCGCGGGTACTGCCCTGGTTTCGGTTTCCGCCCATGCCTCCACCCATAAAATTGCGCATACCCAGCATGTGGCCGCCGCGCATCATCATACAACGAAGCGCGTTGCCTCGACCCGCCACACCAGTAGCCATTCCAAGACGCATCAGACCGCTTCGTTGACCCGTCATTCCGCGGCTCAGAAGGAGCGCGTCACCTACACTGTCCGCCGTCACGGCAAGACCTATACGCGCACCGTCTGGCGCACGCGGACGCATGATGCGCATGTCAGCAACGGCGTCTATCACGGCTATCTCGAATGCGTGCCCTATGCCCGGAAGGTCTCCGGCATTGCGCTGTCCGGCAATGCCGATACCTGGTGGAACGAGGCGCCCGGCCGCTATGAGCGCGGCCATGCCCCGGCTGCCGGTGCCGTGCTCAACTTCCGCGCCAATGGCCGCATGCGCCTCGGCCATGTCGCGGTCGTGCAGGAAGTCGTCAATCCCCGCGAAGTCTTGATTACCCAGGCAAACTGGGGCGGCCCTGGCTTCGTTCGGGGCGGCGTTTCCTCCGATATCTCGGTAGTTGACGTCTCGCCGCGCAATGACTGGACCGCCGTGCGCGTCGCGCTCGGTCATTCTTCGACCTACGGCTCGGTCTATCCGACTTACGGCTTCATCTATCAGGGCAGCGCGCCGACCACGCGCATGGCGGAAGCCGGCCCGGCGCCAATGGTCGATCTCGGCAATCGTCCGCCTGCGGATCTGCGCAGCGCGACCGAGCGTCGCCGTGCCAAGTCGCTTGCCGGTACTATTCAGTACGCGGCCGCACCGTCCTTCGATGGGCCGGCGATCGCCAGCAGCGCGCCGGATCGCAATCTTCGCTGATCTTGTGGCAGAGGCGCAGCCCGCCGCCCGGGCCGGCCGCCGGGCTTCAATCTGCCGTCTTCCAACCGTCATCCTCGCGGCCTAAGCTTCGACTGAGGCCAGCGAGGAGCGGAAGGAGGATGTGTCTTCCAGAATCTGCGTGATCCCGGGCGGGACCATAGCCGTGGCGCCCAATTTTTGGCGTTGATCGGCTTTCTCGGCCTCTCTTTCCTCGTCCAGGTCGCAGCGTCCGGTGCCGCGTCGCACGGGGTTGGCCATTGGTATCTGTCGCTCAGGCGGCCGCCCCTCACACTCCCGACGGATATCTTCTCGGCGGTCTGGGCCATTGCCGACCTCGCCTTGGGCTTGGCCGCCTGGCTTGTTTGGCGGCGAGTCGACCCCTGGCGGCTCAGCCCACGTCCCGCGTTGCGCCTGTGGGGCTGGCAGATCGCGCTCGTCGCCGTCTGGCCGCCGGTCTTCTTCGGGCTGCGCGCGCCGGCCGCGGCTCTGGTCGTGGTACTCCTGCTCGCCTGGGTTTCCGTCGAAACCTTCAGGGCTTTTTGGCGAAGAGACCGGCTCGCGGGTGCATTGTTACTCCCGCCGCTCGCCTGGCTCTGCTATGGAGCCTACCTCAACATCGGATTTTGGTGGCTGAACTCGACTGCCGGCTAGGAAAAGGCCGGCCTCACGAGGACGGCCACGCAACGCGGGAGGGACGCCGGGATGCGGCGCCTTCCAGGACGGAGCGGACGACAAGACATGAGCAGTCGGATCATCACGCGGGTCGCGCCCGGCCTGATCGCCGGCCTAGCGGCGGTCATGGCCGTGCCCGGCCATCAGGCCTACGCCCAGTCGGCCTTGCCTCAGCCAACCTCGATGGGGCCGGTCGTGCAGGGCGGCAACGGCAACCAGCGGGCGCAACCCGCAGCCCCTGGCCTTCCCGGCGCACGCAATAGCGGGCCGATTCAGCAAGGCAATATCGACTCCGGCCTGCTGTCGCCGAATGACGAGCTTTTCGACGCGATCTACCGCGGCGACATCGGGGCGGCGCGCGATGCCCTGGCCCGTGGCGCCGACCTCGAAGCCCGCGATGCAGTTGGCCAGACCCCGGTCGACGTCTCGATCGCTCTCGGCCGCAACAACATCACCTTCCTTCTGGTGACGATGTTGAAGGCGGGCGGCGGCGATCTGTCGGAGCCGCAGGGCCCGATGGCGCAGCCGCCCTCCAATGCGCTGGGCATGAGTGCGAAGGACCAGAAGGCGGTCTCGACTCCGGTCTCCTTCTTCAACCCGCCGCCGACGGCCAAGGGCAAGACGACGCAGAAGAGCCACTACCGCACGGCGCCGAAGTCGGTGACCCCTGCTGCGGAAGCGCCGGCTCCGAGTTACGCCGGCGGTACGGGCGCGCCCGTGCCCGCCGCGGGTTTCGTAGGTTTCGGCGCCTCTGCCCAATAGGCCTGACGCATCACTCGATGCTGCCGGTGGGCCTCGGCAGTGCCGATGTGCCCGCCTGTTGCGCGCGCAGCAGATCGCGGATTTCCGTCAGCAGCACCTCAGTAGGCGGTGGTTCGGCCGGCGCCGCAGGCGCGGGTTCCGGCTTGCGATAGATCTTGGAGATGGTCCGCACCAGCCAAAAGACGGCAAAGGCGACGATCAGAAAGTTGATCACCGCATTGATGAAGACGCCGATATTGATCGTAACGGCGCCGGCTTTCTGCGCCTCGGCCAAGGTCGCGGCGTGCGGCCCCTTCAGGGTGATGAAAATGTTGGTGAAGTCGATTCCGCCCACGATCAGGCCGAGAATCGGATTGAGGATATCCTTCACCAAGCTGCCGACGATCCCCGTGAACGCAGCGCCGATGATGATGCCGACGGCGAGGTCGATAACGTTCCCGCGCATGATGAAGGACTGGAAGTCCTGTATCCAGGCGGGGCGCTTGGCGCCGCGAAGATCGAATTGAACCATTCATCCCTCCGAAATATGTGCGAAGCCAGGGTTCGCCCCGCCTCCGATCCGGGAGTGGGGGCGGTTATCGCTAACCGATTGATAAGGGTCCAATTCAGGCTGGGGGTAAACCCTATACGCGATTTAATCCGAACCGGCTCCGACCCTAACCGGGTTTTCTGGACAATGGGGGCCTGATGGCCGAAGGGAAGAGGCGCCCCGCAAGTTTCCGAAGGTGATCATGATAGAAAAATCAGCTGTCCGGTCCGGTCTGGCAATGGTGCTGGTGGGTGTTCTCGCGGGCTGCGGCAGCAGCCAGCCTGGCCGAACCTCGGGGGGTGTGGCAACCGGAGCCGGCACGGGGGCCGCGATCGGTATCATCGGCGGCCCGATCGGCGTTGTCGTGGGGGCGGCGGTCGGCGCCGGCGCCGGCGCGCTCACCGCGACCAACACCACCCCGCAGCAGGTCAATCTGGGCGATCCACTCTGGTCGCATCCCAAGGGGGTGACGTCTGGGCTGGCGCCCGCACCGGGCGCCCCCCCGGGCAGCCTGCCGCCGCCGCAACCGCTCAGCCAGACACCCTACGCCTCATCGGGCGATCAACCTTCGGCAACCCAGCCTAGCCCGGGTGCGGCTGCCATGCCGCAGAGTGCCGCGATTCAGAGCCAGCAACTGGCGCCCGCGCCCCAGGCTTCCTATCAGACGCCGCAATATCAGCAGGCAGTGCCCGCGCAGCCGCCGACACAGCTGACGCCGCCGCCCGCCCAGAACTATCAGTACCAGGCACAGTAAAGCCGGGCACCGTCGCCCCGGCCTGCGGGCCTGATCGGATCAGACTGAACCGGAATCGCGTCTATCTGACCCGACCACGCTCCGGGCTCACTGCGCGGGCGTCGTCAGGATCGGCGGCTTAGTGAGGTCGCTGCCGCTCGGCCCCGCGAGATCAGCGGGCGGCGGCGGTGTCGGCTGGCTCACGATGGGGGCGCCGGGCGTTGCCGTCACCACGCCAGTATTGGGCGCCGTGGAATCATAGTGCCGCAGGCAATCGGCCATGATGTCCTGGCGCTGATGCTCGATGGAGAGCTTGCTTGTCTGGTTGGTGAGGACCGAGGTGACGCCGAAGGGGGAACTGGTCGGGTCCGCCTGGCTCAGCGCATCGACATTGGCGTGTTCCACCACTCGGTCCGCCATGCGGTGACAGGCATCGTACAGCGCCTGCTCGCTGCGGCTCTGCTGCGGGGCCTCCGCGCAGCCAGCGAGCAGGCCGAGCGGCAGGACCAGCATCGGCAGCCAGCCGAGGACCGGTCTGCGACAAGCGGGGCGCGGGGGATGGCTCATGCGGAGACTCCAGTGAAGGCGCCGGCCCCGGCGGAGCCCGTGGGCGGCGCCGGCAGGTTGCGGCAGAACGAGGCCTCATCGAACCGGGCCTCCTCGGTCAGATCGGCACGCGCGGCGGCGCGCAGCAGGTCTCTGTCGATTCGCGAACCCGTTTCAGCCTTGAAATAGCGGCTTGCCCAGGGTGCGGTGGCCAGCAGATGGACGAGGGCGAGAAGGCGAAGGCAGAGGGACATGCCCCCGAGGGTTTCGAGCCCGGCGCGGCGGTCTACCGCCGCCGCCCAGATCAGGGCGTCGCGGTCCTCGATGTCGAAATCGGCGACGGAGCCATCGCGGCCGAGGAAGCGGAAGCTGCGGTGCCGCCGGTCACCGTCGTCGCGCGCAGCGGCTCGGGCCTCGTCCAATACCGCCTCGAGCGCACGCACCGGCACCGGCGGCATGCCGTCAGGCGGCAGGGTGACGCGGTAGAGCAGACGGTCCCCGCCATACTCCATGACCTCGACACAGGATGATCGTTCTTCAGTCATAAGCGACCATGCCTCGGACGGCGCGGTTGCGCCAGCACGACACGCGCCGCGCCCGCGGAAGCTGCTTTGCGCCATGAGTCACGGCTCCAGCGGCGCGAGATCGACCGAGACCGCGAGGTCATGCGCGCCGCCGCCAAGGATGATGCCGCGCAGCGGCGAGACATCGCCGAATTCCCGCCCCCATCCGAGCACGACATGCTCTTCCGCCACGACGAGATTGTTGGTGGGATCAAGATCGACCCAGCCATGGGCCTCGCCGAGCCAGGCTCCGACCCAGGCATGAGAGACGTCCGCCCCCACGCGCCGCGGCCGGCCCGGCTGGGGATAGGTCCGGATATAGCCCGAAGTATAGCGCGCCGGGATGCCGAGGGCGCGCAACCCCGCGATCATGAGATGGGCGAAATCCTGGCAGACGCCGGCGCGCTGCGCCATGACGCGCGCGACCGAGGTGGTGATCGTCGTGCTCAAGGGCCGGAAGGCGAAATCGCGCTTGATCCGGGCATTGACGTCGATGAGCCCGGCGAGGATCTGCCTGCCGGGCGGGAAGGATGCGGCGACATAGGGGCCGGCGCCCTGGTCGTTCGGCACCATCGGGCCGGCGAAGGTGAATTCGGCGGCGGCCCAGGCGCGGGGCCCGGCGGCGCGGGCCTGGGCGACCACGTCTTCCCAGGATGGCGTCGCCTCCGGAGCGGGGGCTGCGGGGAAGACCACGTCCACGACCGATTCCGCCGTCACCTGCAACGCCTGATGTGGCTGGTCGATGAAGATCCAATGCGCCTCGTTGCCGAAGTGATCGGTCGCCACGCTGGTGCGAATGGGGGTCGGTTCGCAGAGGATGCGGAGCGCGGACACCTGCTGCCAAGGCAGGCGGCGGGGCGAGAGATGCAGCATATGGCTCGCGAGATCGACCTGCTCGGCATAGCGGTAGGCGGTGATGTGGCGGAGTTTGAAGCGCATCGGACGGATTCAGGCCGCGCCGCGGAGCGGTGCCGGATCGTCTTCCTGCTCGATGCCGACAGAGCGTGGCAGGGGCAGGAGAGCGAAGTACCGGCGGAAGAGCAGGTCGGACAGCGCGCGCACGCCTTCTGCGAGGCCGTTCAGCCGTGCCGGCACCTCGGCGAGAACGGCATTGCTCTCTTGCGCCTCGATGACTTCGGAGACGATCTGCCGGGCCATGTGCAGGAGCGAGTCCGCCTGGGCGGTGAGCCGGTCGTCGCCGCCCTCGCCGATATTGCGCAGAAGCCCCACGAGCGTCGCGAGTTGGAAGGCGACAGCGCGCGGGTTGCTTTCGTCGGCGATGACGAGGTCAAGCACCGGCCCCGCCTGCAGGGTTGTGAAATATCGGCTGCGATAAGTGATGGCCGAATCGCAGATCTCGAGGGCGAGGCGGAGCCCCAATTCCCAGCGCGGCTCCGGCTGGTCGAGCACGACGGCGAGATTACCGGCGGTCAGCGTCGCGCGCTCCATCCGCCGCCCCATGTCGAGGAAGAGCCAGCTGCCGCCGCGCACCATGTTTTCGGCGGCGAGGCCGGCGACGACGGTGGAGAAGCGCTGGATGCTCGCCATCGCCTGAGCAAGACCGTCCAGGCTGCCGCCGGCATCCGCGATCTCGTCCTCCGCGGTGCGCAGCATATAGGTGAAGGCCGCGTACATCTCCCCGGTCAAACGGTCGCGAACAAGATCGGTGAGACGTCCGGCCTGGCCGAGCAGCCGGCCGATCGGCCCGCTGTCGCGCAGCGCGGCGGTAATCGAGAGGGCGGTCGGCGCCCCCGCCGTCGCGCTGTCCGCATGGCTCAGATGGGAGGCGACGAGGCAGGCATCCAACAGCTGGAGTTCCAGCTGTTCGCGCGGCATGGGCTGATTCCGGCCGAGACGGAGAATAAGGCCCCGGGTCAGGCGTGCCGCTGTCTCCAGCCGCTCGATATAGCGGCCGAGCCAGAACATGTTGTCGGCCGTGCGGCTCGGCAGTTCGCCGAAGGTGCGACGGATGGGCAGGGGCGCCTGGCGAGAGGCAGACGGGCCCACGATATGTTCGCTGCCTTCGGCCAGCACCCAGACGTCCTTGGAAATGCCGCGCGGCGGCAACTGCCCGGTGAGCTGCCCGGGCTCGAGATGCCGCGCGAGGCCGCCCGGCATGGCGTGCCAGATGCCCGCATTGCGCACCAGGAATACGCGCAGCACGATGGCTTGGGGAACGAGGTCACTGCCGCGTGCACAGGGCGCGAGGGACGGCGACGTCGCTGCCAGGGCCGCATAGTCCCCTGGTGCAGCCGCGATCTTTTCGAACAATTGGGCGCGCTCTTCGGGCTCCATCTCCGGCGGATGCCAGGTACGGCCGTTGCTTTCCGTCGCCGGCTGGATCATCCAGTCGGCGCTGTCAGTCAGCACGCGCGCACGATCCGCAGCGTCGCCGAGCCAGAGCGTCTCGACGCTCGGCAGCAGTAGAGGTTCGCCCAGAAGATACTCGGCGATTGCCGGCAGGAAGCGCGGCAGGGCAGGCGCTTCGGCAAGGCCGGAGCCCGGATCGTTGACGACGCGCACGGTGCCAGCGCGAATCGCGTCCATCAGGCCGGGCACGCCGAGCAGGCTGTTGGCGCTCAGTTCCAAGGGGTCGAGCATGCGGCCGTCGAGCCGGCGCAGCAGCACGTCGATCCGGTGCAGGCCGTTGAGCATCTTGAGATAGACGATGCCGCCGCGGATGGTGAGGTCGCCGCCTTCCACAAGATTGCAGGAGAGTTCCTGGCTGAGCAGCATGTGCTCCAGCCATTGCGGGCTGCCAGGGCCGGGCGTGAGCAGCGCCACATTGGGATAAGGGCGGTCAGCCGGCGCCACGTGTGTCAGGGAATCCTGCCAGAGATCGAAGAAGGGCCTGAGTGGCCGGACCTGCACTGAACGGAACATCTCCGGCACGACGCGGGCCAGGATGCGCCGGTTCTCCCGCGCCATGCCGACACCGGCCGCACCCGCCGTGCGGTCGCTCAGCACGCGCCAGCGCCCGTCCGGGCCGCGGATAAGGTCCGCGGCATAGAAGGTCATGCGCGGATGATGGAAGGCAGGCGCGGTATGGCAGGCGCGCAGGAAGCCCGGATTGGCGAAGACGAGGCGCGGCGGCAGCAAGCCCTCGGCAAGAACATCCTGAGCGCCGTAAAGATCGTCGAGCAGGGCCGAGAGCAGCGTCGCGCGCTGGGCGAGGCCCTTTTCGAGTTCGGCGAATTCCTGGGCCGAGAGCGGTAGCGGGATGGGATCGCAGCGCCAGAGATTCTCGGGATCGGGCCGGCCATCGCCTTGCGCACCGGGCAGGATGCTGCGCACGCCCTCGTCTTCGAATGCCTGGTCCAGACGCCGCTGCCGGGCGGCGAGACTGTCCGAGAGCATCGAGAGGCCGCCGAGCACGCCGCGCCAATGAGGGCGGACATGGCGTGCGCCATCCACCATCTCATCAACGCCCTCGTGCAGCCCCAGCGAAATCATCTCGTACCGGTCATGATTTGATGCCGCTTATGGCCCGATCATGCAAAGCGGCGCAAATCCAGACTGCGCGGATGCTCCGGCCCTCTCGCTCCGCGCGGCTCGGGCATCGGTCCCGGGTGATGGCGGTTGACGCTGAAACGCGAGCGCCGCCGCGCCTCTGCTTCGTTCGCATTGACCGGGAAGTGCTCGTAGCTGAGGCCGCCCGGATGGGAGATGTAATGGGTCAGGCCACCCAGCGACCGGCCGCTCCAGCGGTCATAGATGTCGAAGACCAGCGGTGACTGGGCTCGGATGGTGGGATGCAGCGCGGAGGGCGGGTTCCACGCCTTGAAGCGCACGGCGCCCACGTATTCCCCGAGCATGTCGGTGGGCATCAGCGGCACCGCGACGCCGTTGCAGGCAAGGATGAAACGCTCGTCCACCCAGCCGTGGACCTTCGCCTGCAGCCGCTCGGCGGAACTGTCCACATAGCGCACCGTGCCGCCGGCGGCCGGATCCTCGCCCAGCACGTGCCAGGGTTCCAGCGCATGGCTGATTTCGAGCGTCGCGCCATGCGCGGCAGTGGACCCGATGACCGGGAAGCGGAATTCCACATGCGGTGCGAACCATTCGGCGGGCAAGGGGAAGCCGAATGCGCCGAGATCGAACAGCGCATCCCGCAGATCCTGCTCCACATAATGGCGCAGCATGAAATCGTCATGCAGGCGCGATCCCCAGCGGATGATCGGCCGCTCATAGGGTTTCTGCCAGAAAGCGGCGATGGCCGAGCGCATCAGCAGGACCTGAGCGAGCGACATCTGCGCATGTGGCGGCATTTCGAAGGCGCGGAATTCGACCAGCCCTCGCCTGCCGCCGATGGCTTCCGGCGCGTACATCTTGTCGATCGAGAATTCGGTCCGGTGGGTATTGCCGGTCATGTCGGCCAGGATGTTGCGGAACAGCCGGTCGGTCAGCCAGGGGGGCGTCTCCTTAAAGGGGCTGATTTGGCTGAAGGCGATGTCGAGTTCGTTGAGGCTGTCCATCCGTGCCTCGTCGATGCGCGGATGCTGGGAGGAGGGGCCGATGAAGAGGCCACTGAACAGGTAAGAGAGGCTCGGATGGTTCTGCCAGAAGCCGAGCAGTGATTTCAGCAGATCGGGCCGACGCAGGAAGGGGCTGTCCGCCGCCTCCATGCCGCCCATCACCACGTGGTTGCCACCGCCGGTACCGACATGGCGGCCGTCGAGCATGAACTTTTCGGTCGCCAGGCCTTCCTCGCGGGCGATGGCGTAAAGCTGCTCGGTGCGCGCCACCTGCTCGGCCCAGTTGGCGGCGGGGTGGACATTGACCTCGATCACGCCCGGATCGGGAGTGACGGAAAAGCTCTGCAGCCGGGAGTCGGAAGGCGGCTGATAGCCCTCGAGAAACACTTTGCGGCCCATCTCCTCAGCCGTCGCCTCGATGGCCGCCGCGAGGTCGATCCAGTCCTCGGCCTCGTAGAGCGGCGGGAAGAAGACATGGATCATGCCGCTGCGTGCTTCCACTGCCATGGCGGTGCGGACCAGGCCGGTCTCCTCCCGTCCGGGCCGCGGGCGCGCGCTGTCCCAATCCGCATCCTGCGGCACGGGCCAGCCGGGGGCACCATGGCCGGGGGCACCATATCCGTGGGCAGGACCCCCGCTCGTGCGAGAGCCGAGGTCGGCGGCGCCGTAGAAACGCGCCTGCCGGTCCATCCGTGGATGCGGCGCCAGGGCCGGACGCGGGCTGAAGGGATCGCGCTCCGTCTCGAGGGGAAGATGCGCAGGATCGGCCCAGGGCAAGCTTTCCAGCGGCAGGCGGAAGCCGACCGGGGCATCGCCGGGGACGAGGAACATCGGCCCATCGCGGAAGAACCATTTTCCGCTCTGCCAGCGCCGGGTCTCGCCCTCCGCCACGCGGCGGAGCGGCAGGACCGAACCGACGGCGGAGCCCAGCCCCTGGCCGAACACACGGGCGAGGCGCGCGCGCTCCAGCGGATCCTTCAGCTTCGCGTCTTCCACCAGGACATTGGCCGGCAGCCGCTTCTCGCGCCACAGAAAGTAGTGGATGTCCTCGTAGCCCGGAATGACGAGGGCAGGGTCGATCTGCAGCCGCTTCGCCAGCAGGGCGGCGAACTGTGCGGCTTCGGCCGGGGTCGCATCGTCCGTGTCGTCGTCGGAGGCGAGGAGATCGGGATTGAGCCAGATCGGCTCCCCATCCTTCCGCCAATGGCAATGCAGCGCCCAGCGCGGCAGCTGCTCGCCAGGATAATGCTTGCCCATGCCGTATTGCAGCGCCGCCCCCGGCGCCCAGAGCGGAGCGAGGCGGCGAAGCAGACGGCCGCCCATGCGGCGCTTGGTGGGGCCGAGCGCCTCTGTCGTCCATTCCGGCGCGTCGAAATCCGAGGCCGAAACGAACGTGGGCTCGCCGCCCATGGAGAGACGCACGTCCGAGGCGAGGAGCGCGCGATCCACCTTTGCGCCGGCGCGGAGAATCTCCTGCCAGGTCTCGGGGGCGTAGGGTTTCGTGGTGCGCGGCGTCTCGGAGACGCGCAGGACCTTCATTTCGAAGTCGAAAGTCGTTTCGCATTCCTCGATAAGGCCTGAGATGGGCGCTGCGGAAGCGGGTTCGGGGGTCGCGGCGAGCGGAATATGGCCTTCTCCCGCCATCAAGCCGGAAGTGGCATCGAGACCGATCCAGCCGGCACCGGGCAGATAGACCTCCGCCCAGGCGTGCAGATCGGTGAAATCGGCGGTGGGGCCTTCGGGGCCTGTCACCGGCTTCTGGTCGGCGACCAGCTGGATGAGATAGCCGGAAACGAAACGCGCGGCGAAGCCCAGATGGCGCAGCAGGTTGACGAGTACCCAGGCGCTGTCGCGACATGAGCCTGTGGCTTTCGCCAAGGTCTCCTCCGGCGTCCAGACGCCAGGCTCCATGCGCACGATATAGGCGATGCGGCTTGCCAGCATCTGGTTGATCTCGACCAGAAGATCGACCGTCTTGCGCTTTTCGCGCGGCACCGCGGCCAGGACTTTCTCCAGTTCCGGCCCAAGCGGCATCAGGCGGCGGAAGGGCGCCAGTTCCTCATGCAGCACCGGGTCATAGGCGAAGGGAAAGAATTCTGCTTGCGGCTCGAGGAAGAAATCGAACGGGTTGACCGTTGCCATGTCGGCGACAAGGTCGACGGTCACGTCGAAATGCGTGACCCGCTCGGGGAAGACGACGCGGGCCTGGAAATTACCCTGTGGGTCCTGCTGCCAGTTGAGGAAATGCGGCTCGGGCGTGATCGTCAGCGCATAGGAGAGAATGGGCGTGCGCGCATAAGGCGCCGGCCGCAGCCGGATCGTCTGCGGACCGAGATTGACCAGGCGATCGTACGCGTAGCTCGTGCGATGGGTCAGGGCGGCATGGATCGACATTGGACGGGATCTTCCTCGCTATCGGACGGGGCGGGGCAAGGTCAGGCAGGCAGACGACAAATGTGATGCTGCCCGACATCGCGTCCCGGGTCGATAACCGGATGATTGGCGACCGAAAATTTCTCCGCCCTGTCCTGGCGCGGGACGTTAGTCGGTGCCGCCCAGGCTCGCCATCATTTCCCGCCATTCGCGCACCGAGAGGCCGCTGTCGGGCTGAGCGACCGTCTCGCCCGCCAGCATGCGGCGGAGAATGGCCATCATCGGTGCCGAGAAGCTGACCGCGCCCAGTCGATAATCGCGGAAGGCCCGGGCCGCCACCGGCACCCAGGCGTCGACAATCTCCAGCATCGCTTCCGCATAGACCCGGATCTCGTACTGCGCGTGGCTATCCGCGCGAAGGGCGAGGAAGTGGAAGAGGTTGTGCAGATCCGTCTTCCAATACCATTGCGTATAGGTATTGAGCGTGAGGTTCATCCGCGCGAGTTCGCGCGCCAGGCCCTGGCGGGTGGGATCGGCCGGGTTTTCCTCGGTTCCTTCGTTCAGCATCCAGGCATAGTCGCGGTAGCAGCGTTCGGCATCATCGCGCAGCAGGCCCAGAACCTCTTCGGCCTCCGTGCCTTCCAGCACAGCATCGCGACCCTGGCGGTTGAGGGCGGACTGCGCCGCGAGTTGGGCCGGGGCGGGAATATAGAACTCGCGATCCATCACGGAATAGCGGGCGGAGTATTCGTTCACGCTCGCCATGCGGTGCCTGATCCATTGCCGCGCAACAAAAATCGGCAGCTTTACGTGGAATTTGATTTCGCACATTTCGAACGGCGTCGTGTGGCGATGGCGCATGAGATAGCGGATGAGACCGGTATCCTCACTGACCTTCTTCGTCCCGCGACCATAGGAAACCCGGGCCGCCTGCACGATGGCGTGATCGTCGCCCATATAATCGATGACGCGGACGAAGCCGTGGTCGAGCAGGGAGACGGGCTCGTAGAGCCGTGCTTCCAGGGCGGGCACCGTCGCCCTCAGGGTGGGCTGGCCGCTTTCGCGAGCCGCGGGGATTGCGTTGGTCTGGTCTTCGCTCAGGCTCACACCGTGCCTCTTCTCTTCAAACGTCTGCCGCCCTATATTCCCCATGCTGGTCACGTGGCCAGCTATGGCGATAAACGGTGCTCGGAATAATCGTAGTGGACCCGGGGGCAGTACCCGGCGCCTCCACCAATCACTTTCAGGGTAGTTTCCCTGAAGCGCTCGGGGGCGACACAGGCTCGACACGCGTGGTAAAGGTCCATCTTTCGCTCGGCATGATTCCGCCGTTATCGGGTCATTTTACAAATGCCAATGACAATCATGAGGCATTCGCTGTCGCTGCGTAAGCACTGACAAGCGCGGTTCGGGGGGCACCGGGCAACAGAAGCCCCCTATATTCTTCTCCAAGTTCAATCTAAATTTGGTCATACGGGTGTCAGACGATCTGGCCCTCGGCTATGTGACAGGCTATGCCGCCGGGGGAGAGCGTGTCTGTACGATCAGACTGCCCGTACGCCGCCAGTTGAGGCGTGCCAAATGGAGACCCTGCCGCGTGACCGATGAGCCGACCGAACTGCCCCCGAGTCTCCTGCCCTATGAAAGCTGGCTGGAAGAGGCGCAGCGTCAGGTGGCCATGCGTGCCTTCGCTCATGTCGCGGAGCATGGACTGCCCGGCGAACATCATTTCTATCTGACCTTCCGGACCGATTATCCGGGCGTGCACATCCCCTCCCGCCTTTCGGCACAATATCCCGAGGAGATGACCATCGTCTTGCAGCACCAGTTCTGGGACCTCAAGGTCGACGAGGACGAGGTGCTGACGGTGGGCTTGTCCTTCTCCGGCATCCCGGCGACGCTCGTGATTCCCTCGGGCGCCATCGTCGGCTTCGCCGATCCGCATGTGCGCTTCGGGCTGCGCATGCAGCCGCGGCCCTTCGAGGACGAGATGCTGGACGAGGCCGAGGCCGATGAAATCGGAACCGAGGAGACGGCCGAGGAGCCGCCACCCGCTGCCTCCGAGACGCCGCAGGTCGTGAGCCTGGATGCTTTTCGCCGCCGCACCACGCCGAAGGAATAAGTACTGGGCGGCCGGCAGCAGGCCGCCGTCTTTCGTTGCCGGTTTGGACGCAGCCCCGCGCGCTTCGCATTCCCTCTAAAAGCTTAATCCGCTATGGGCCGCGCTCGGCCGCTTTGCCGGCACCCGACAGAAGGGCTTTGAGGCATGCGTTTCACCATCGACCGGCTCGACCATATCTCGCTCACCTGCGGCGACGTCGAAATCACGGCCTCCTGGTTTCAGCGCGTGCTCGGGATGGAACGCGAGGAATTCGGCCAGGAAGGTCGCACCGCGCTCAAATTCGGTGGCCAGAAGATCAACCTCTATACGGCGCATGAAGACCCGACGCTGACCGGAGCATCCGCCGGCGCGGGCTCGGCCTCGCTCTGCTTCATCAGTGGCGTCGGCACCGAGGACATCATCAGGCATCTCGAGCAATGCGGTGTGACGGTGGAGAAGGGGCCGGTGCCGCGCCTCGGCGCCCTCGGCCCCATGAGCTCCGTCTATTGCCGCGATCCGGATGGTAATCTCATCGAGATCGCGACCTATCTCGAAGACTGATGCGCCTCTCCGATTTCGATTTCGATCTGCCGCCGGAAGCGATCGCCCAGCATCCGGTGAAGCCCCGCGATGCCGCGAAGCTCCTTCATGTGACGGCCGAACGGCTGGGTGACCATATCGTGCGCGATCTGCCGCAGCTGCTGCAGCCGGGGGATCTTCTGGTCGCGAACGACACCCGCGTGATCCCGGCCCAGCTGTCGGCCCGGCGTGGGGAGGCGCGGATCGGCATCACGCTCGACCGGCCGCTGCCGGACGGCAGCTGGCAGGCGCTGGCCCGCAACGCCAAGCGGCTGCGCGATGGCGATCGGCTGGATTTCGACGGCGCGGCGCTTTCCGCCATCGTCGCCGAGCGCCGGGCCGATGGCAGCGTGGCGCTGCGCTTCGATCGTGAAGGCGATGATTTCGTGGCGGCCCTGGAAGCAGCGGGCGCCCTGGCGCTGCCGCCCTATATCGAGCGGCCGGAAGGCCCGACGGTCGAGGACGCGACGGATTACCAAACTGTTTTCGCCGATCCGAAAGGCGCGGTCGCCGCCCCGACCGCGGGGCTGCATTTCACACCCGAACTTCTGGCGGCGCTCGAATCCCGAGGCGTGAAGCGGGCGACCGTGACGCTGCATGTCGGCGTCGGCACCTTCCTGCCCGTCCGCGTCGAGGACGTTTCCCAGCACCGCATGCATGCCGAGCGCGGCATCGTGACGGCGAAAACGGCCGATCTCGTCAATGCCACGCGCGCCGCAGGCGGCCGAATCGTCTGCGTCGGCACGACCAGTCTCCGGCTGCTCGAAAGTGCTGCCTCCGAGGACGGGCTTTTGCGCGTCTTCGCGGGAGACACGGATATTTTCATTACCCCGGGCTATCAGTTCCGCATCGTCGACCGGCTCATGACCAATTTTCACCTGCCGCGCTCCACGCTGTTCATGCTCGTCTCCGCCTTCATGGGGATGGAGCGCATGCGCAGCGCCTATGACCATGCCATCCGCCATGGCTATCGCTTCTTCTCCTATGGCGATGCCTCCCTTCTCGAGCGCGCATCATGACCCTGACCTGGAACGAATCGGCGCGTGATGGCTATGCCCGCGCGGGCACGCTGAAAACCGCGCATGGCGATGTCCCGACGCCGACCTTCATGCCGGTCGGCACCGCCGCGACCGTCAAGGGCATGACGGCCGATGCCGTTCGCGCCACGGGTGCGGGCATCGTGCTCGGCAATACCTATCACCTCATGCTGCGCCCGGGCGCCGACCGCGTCGCCTCCTTCGGCGGCCTGCATAAGCTCATGGATTGGCCAGGCCCGATCCTGACCGACAGCGGCGGGTTTCAGGTCATGTCGCTGGCGGGGCTCCGGAAGCTCGATGCCGATGGCGTGACCTTCCAGTCCCATCTCGACGGTTCGAAGCATCGGCTCACCCCCGCCATCTCGGTGCAGATCCAGCACAAGCTGGATGCGACCATCACCATGGTGCTGGATGAATGCCCGCCCTTTCCGGTGACGGAGGAGCAGGCGAAATCATCCATGGAAATGTCCATGCGCTGGGCCGGGTTGTCGCGCGAGGCTTTCGTGCCGCGCGACGGCTATGGGCTTTTCGGCATCGTCCAGGGCAGCGTCTTCCCCGATCTTCGCCGCCGTTCCATCGACGCGCTGATGGAGATCGGTTTCGAGGGCTACGCGCTGGGCGGCCTCGCGGTGGGCGAGGGCCAGGAGATGATGTTCGCCATGATCGAGGCGACCTGGGACCATATGCCCGCGGACAAACCGCGCTATCTCATGGGCGTCGGCACGCCGGACGATCTGCTCGGGTCCATCGCGCGCGGCATCGACATGTTCGACTGCGTGATGCCGACCCGCGCCGGCCGCACCGGCCGCGCTTTCACCTCGCGCGGCATTCTCAACCTGCGCAATGCCCGCTTTGCGGATGATGGCAAGCCGCTCGACCCCGGCTGCACCTGCCTCGGGTGCCAGCGCCATGTGCGCGGCTATCTTCACCACCTCTTCCGGGCCGAAGAGATGCTGGGGCCGATGCTGCTGACATGGCATAACCTCACCTATTACCAAACGCTGGTGGCGGGCGCCCGTGCTGCCATTCTCGAAGGCAGGCTGGATGCATACAGCGCCGCCGTCCGCGCCCGATGGGCGGAAGGAGACCATGATGAGTGAAGACCCCTATGCCGGTCTGACCCAGCTCGGCCAGGATGCGCGCCCGGCGGCGCGGCCCGAGGATGCGGTGCTGGAGCGCGTGCCCTCACCGAACCGGGGGCAGGATTACGTGGTGCGATTCACGGCGCCGGAATTCACCTCGCTCTGCCCGATGACCGGCCAGCCCGACTTCGCGCATATCGTGATCGACTACATTCCTGGCGAATGGCTGGTGGAAAGCAAATCGCTGAAACTGTTCCTCACCAGCTTCCGCAACCACGGCGCTTTCCACGAAGCCTGCACGATGATGATTGCGCAGCGTCTGATCGACCTGCTGGAACCGCGCTGGCTGCGCATCGGCGCCTATTGGTATCCGCGTGGCGGCATCCCGATCGACGTCTTCTACCAGACCGACCTGCCGCCCGCGGGCGTCTTCCTGCCCGACCAGGGTGTGCCGACCTATCGCGGCAGGGGATGATCGCGGCCGGCCCGGGCCTCTCCGCCGAGATCCGCGCGAAAGCGCATGACCTCGGCTTCGATGCGGTGGGCTTTGCTGAGGCTCGATTGCCGCCGGAGGCCGGGGCCCGGCTGCGCGCACTGGTCTCCGCCGGTCATCACGGCGAGATGGGCTGGATGGCGGAACGCATGGAGCAGCGCGCGGATCCGCGCGGGCTTTGGCCGGAGGTGCGGAGCGTCATTTCGCTGGGCATGAGCTACGCACCGGCGGATGATGCGCTGGCGACCCTGGGCAAACCCGACCGCGGCAATCTGTCCGTCTATGCCCGCAACAGGGACTATCATGACGTCATCAAGGGAAAGCTGAAACACCTCGCGCAGTTCATCGTCAGTCGCGCAAGCGAGGCGCAGCCGCAGGTGAAAGTCTTCGTGGATACCGCGCCGGTGATGGAAAAGCCGCTGGCCGCCGAAGCAGGGCTCGGCTGGCAGGGCAAGCACACCAATCTGGTCTCCCGTCAACACGGTTCCTGGCTGTTCCTCGGTGAGATCTTGACGACGCTCGATCTGCCGGTGGATCAGCCCCATGCCGATCGCTGCGGTTCCTGC
>NZ_DATJJK010000174.1:0-64550 GCF_035492295.1 Acidisoma sp.
ACCTGCAGGTCAAGATTGCGGACTGCGGGTTGGTATGCGACTGCGAGACCGATACAGAGATCTTGCAGAGTGTCCTCACACTCGAGCAGTCCACGAGCGCGAGTTTGTCGCAGAGACAGATAGCACTGAGCGAGTTTAGAGATGGACAGAAGATCCGAGTTGGAATCCTCGCTTTTATTGCGCGGGGACCTCGCCCCGAATGAATCGGCCAAGGCCAGCTCGAGGAAACCAGCGGCACGGAGCCGAGCTTCCTCTTTCCAGATCGGTTGACCGAGAACCTCGGTGTCGTGATGGACAGCCTTCAATGCATCTACGACAATTTCGAATAGCGCCAAGCGCCAGCGCAACTCGGGGGAAACCTCGCCCAGGACGGGTTCGGCCGCCCCCGTCTTGTCCGAGCGTTTTATTTCCTCGCGGATGATGGCAGATAGCCCAGCAGCCTGAAGTCCGTCCATTGCTCAATCTTTCAAGAGAGGGAGCGGCACCACGGAGTCGGGTGGGAAGGATCGTGTGCCTCAGCCTGATCACGCCCGCCAAGGCGAGCCGTGAATAACGCCGCGAAAACTGCAGAGTTTAAAAGATGTCGTGTTTGAGGAGCACATCGGCCACCTTGTCGCGTTCATTTCCTGATAGGGGAGCCCGAGGTTGCAAGGCTCGCTTCTATGCAGGCGAGTAGGTCAGCGTCCTTGAACGGTTTGGTCAGATAGCAGACGGCACCATTCTTCTTGGCGCACTCCCGGTCCCGTTCATCCGGAAAGGCCGTAATGAGAATTGTCGGAATTGGGGTGCCTGCTGCGGCCAAGTGGTTTTGCAGCTCTAGTCCCGACATGCCGGGCATCCGCATATCCGCAATCAGGCAGGAGGCCCTGGAGGGGCCACCGGCCCGAAGAAAATGTTCGGCACTGTGGAACGATTCTGCAATAAAACCGGTCGCTCTCATAAGACCCAGGACCGCTTCGCGCACAGAAATGTCGTTGTCGACAATCGAAATTACGGCGTTTCCTGGCATGTGCCCTGTTGCTTTCTATCCGACGGCCAACATTAGCGCTGCCAGGCGGCGCCTCGCTATTGCGCAAGAGGAGCGCGGTCATGGACTTGTAGCAAGGGCTCTTGCCCACTCGCAGTGGTGGGATTGACCCGGAGCCTAGGGGTTCTACGACTTTAGTATCGATCGCCTACGCGTTTTCGGCAGAGATTCCGAGCATGTCGGCCATGCGCACCAAATCGACCAAAGAGTGCGCGCGCATCTTGCGCATAACCTGGCTGCGATGGACTTTCACCGTTGTCTCGCTGACATCGAGCCGTCCGGCGATTTGTTTGTTTTGCAGGCCCGTGATCACGAGCGCCAGAACTGAGCGCTCCCGTGCGGTCAGGCCAATGAGACGCTCTTGCAATTCCGCCAAACGTTTGGCGTCCTGGCGCCGGGCGCGATCACGCTCGATCCCGACCTGAATGGCGTCGAGGAGTTCCTGTTCACGGAAGGGTTTGGTCAGGAACTCCACGGCTCCGGATTTCATCGCGCGAACAGACATTTCAATGTCAGCGTGACCGCTGAGAAATATAATCGGCAGACGGATATTTGCGCTCGCCAGTGTCCGCTGGAATTCCAGGCCGCTTTGCCCGGGCATGCGGACGTCTAGCACAATACATGCAGGCGCATCCGGGAGTTTAGTTTGCAGGAATTCCTGTGCGGTCCCGTAGCTCTGCACCGTCAGGCCCAGCGACCGTAGCAGGTTTTCTATCGCTCCTCGCACGGACGCATCATCGTCCACGACGAGGACCACTGGCTGCGGCTCGGTCAAGGTGCCTCCTGACTGTCAGTGGGCAGTTGGAACTCGAATACGATGCCTCTCGGCAGTTTAGGCTTGGACAATAGTCGTCCGCCATGCGCCTCAATGATCGATCGGCAAATCGAAAGTCCCATCCCTAAGCCGTCAGGCTTAGTCGTGAAGAGAGGCTCAAAAATGTGCTGCGCGAGCGCCGGGTCTAGTCCCGGGCCGGTGTCCCCGACCGCAACCCGCACATGGCCCGGCTCGGCCGGTGTGACGGTGACATGAAGCTCCCGCCTGCGATCCGCAACCTCTTCCATCGCCTGGATGCCGTTAACGATCAGGTTCAGCAGCACTTGCTGCAGTTGGACCCTGTCCCCCAATACCGGCCGGTCGCCGCCGGCGAGATCCGTGACAAGCACAACACCGCGCCGGTGCAATTCGCTACGGGTCAGGGTCAGCACCTCGTCGATGGCATCGGAAATGTCAAACTTGGCTATGTGAGGGCCAGATTTCTTGACCATTGCCTGAAGCCCCTGGATCACGTTCCCTGCCCGCATACCGTCGCGCTCTATCTGAGCCAGCATTATCCGCGCTTCATCAAGATCCGCTTGATCCCGGTTCAGCCAGCGCAGGGCAGATGCGGCATTCAGTGTAATCGCGACCAAGGGCTGATTGATCTCGTGTGCCAGGGAGGCGGCGAGTTCGCCGAGCGTCGTCAGCCGCGAGACGCGGGCGAGGTCGCTCTGAACGTTCCGCAACGCCTCTTCGGCAAGCTTGCGTTCAGTGATGTCCATGACCGTCCCAAAGAATTCCGGGGCGCCGGTGTCCGTGAGGCCGGGGTGGCCAATACTTTGCAGATACCTGATCGCGCCGTCAGGCAGAATGATCCGATACTCCCGTTGGAACGCGCGCCTGTCCTGCGTCGCTTTGGCGAAGTTCTGCTCCAGCAGAGGCCGGTCCTCAGGGTCAACGCGGTCGAGAAGCGCATTGTACGACACCTGCTTGGCGGCCGGATCGAAGCCGAAGATCCGGAGGAATTCTGCTGATGTGGACAATACCTCGGCGCCCACGGTCCAGCGCCAGCTGCCAGTCCGGCTTATCACCTGCGCCTGGGCGAGCGAGGCTTCACTGCGCCGCAGTTCCTCCACGGCGCGCTTCCGGGCGGTGATGTCGACTGCGACCCCCGCATAAAGCGGTGGGCCCGAGCCAACCGGGATCACGAAGGTACTGAGCTCTGCCCAGACTGTTCCGCCGTCCTTGCGTCGGTAGCGTTTCTCGACGACCTGCGTCTGGGGGCCGCCGGCCGCGCGCGCGGCGATGATGGCCGCGGTGGAGGCGCGGTCATCCTCGTGAGTAATGTCAACGGGCGAGAGGCGGAGCAGCTCCGCTTCCGAATAGCCGGTCATGCGCTGCAGCGCTTGGTTTACGGCGACGTAGCGCCCTGCCTTACCGACCAATGCCACGCCGACCGGGACATTTTCGAACAGGTTGCGCCAGCGATCTTCGCTCACCTGCAATTCGGCGTAGAGCCCGGCATTTTCGAGCGAGATCGCGGCTTGCGATGCGAGCAATTCCAGCACCGAGATTCGGGCCGGCGTGAACACGTAGGATGCAAGGTTGTTCTCGAGATAGAGCACGCCGAGCAATTTGGTCTGTTTGACCAGGGGCAGGCAAAGAAGTGAGCGCACGCGCGTCCGGCTGAAATACGCGTCCGCCGCGAAGGGGTTCTGGGCCGCAGCATCATCCAGGATGACGCTCTGCCTTGTTCGGATTACGGTGTGGAGAAGCGATTCGGGCAGTTCGGCAGCTGTCACCTCTACGCGCCGAAGCGCGACCTCGATCGTCTTGTGAGCACTCCTGGCCTCCGATTCGATCTGCAGTTTGTCGCCGCGCAGAAGAATGAGCAGACCACGTTCTGCACCGGCGTGTTCGAGCGCGATCGTCATCAGGGTTTCAATGAGCCGATCGAGCACGATCTCACCGGAAACCGCCTGCGATGCCTTGACGGCCGCGCCGATGTCGAACTGTGCGATGGGCGTCCCGAGCGCAGTGGCCGACGGTCGCGTCATCCCGTCCTCGAAAACTCCGGGATGAAGCGTCTCAAGCTGCCGGACCTTGCCCATGGCGCCCCAGAGCGAGTAGCAGGATCGCGCGTTCCGGAGAAGTGCGGAGGATATCGTTTCGAGTCCGCGTGCTGCGTAGAACCGCGCGGCCACTTCCTGCGCCAGGCCTTCGTTCTGAACAAATCCATTCGCGCGCGCCTGCCGGATGGCATCTTCATAAAGGCGCTCGGCGTCAAGCACACGGCCGGTGAGGCGCGCAATCTCTGCCGATACCAGGGCGTGCTTGTCACCGAAGGTCGGTGGATAGGTTTCGGCCCATTCGCAAAGTTGTTCCTGATGTGCCGCGAGAAGTTCGCGCCAGCGTGATTGCTCGTCGGCCGAAGCTTCCCCATAGAGCGCTGCCACTGTCAGCGCGCCATAGTAATAGTAATCCAGCAGCTGGATTTGAGCGGCTGCGGCCGACAGGAGCGGCTTCACTTTTTCAGCTGCCGCGAGCGCATCGGCGTAGTCGCCCGACAGAAACCGCGCCTTCAGTTTAAGGATCCAGTAAAAGCAGGTCATCAAGGTCATCCGGTCTTTGGCCAGCTGCGCCTCGAACCTTGCTTCGTCAAACTGTGCATCGCTGAAGGTCGAGAAGGTCACTGTCCGACCTTGCATAGTCGCGATGAAGCGTTGCTGGCTCCGGACTATGTCTGCCGCGTCTCCATACCTGGCGTCCCGGGCAAAATCCAATGCTGCCTCCGACTCGCGCCATACCGCGTCGAGTGGATCATTCAGCAGGAGACGACCTGTGACAGATTGGTACATGCCGTAGCAAGCAAAGGTCAGATCGCCCGTCTCGATCGCGGCACGATAGGCGGCGCCCATGAAATTGATCGCGGTTTCGACCGACTGCGTCCAGAAGGCCACTGTTCCCGCTGCATGATAGACCTTCGCCGGGTTGGCGACGAATCCATGCTTCTCGACCAGATCACATGCAAGCTTGGCAAAGCGATAACCCTCACCGAAACGGTGAAAGACCGGGCCAAGGACAAACCCCAGCAGGGCATAGCCGAGCGTGGCAGCGCCACTTAGTCCGTGTTGCGTGCCGACCGTCACCATGCGGCAAGCGATCAGGCAAAATAGGTGAAAGTCGGTGAAGTAGGCAGGGGGCGTGAGAACCGAGAGCAGCTGCATGGCAGCCTGAAGTTCAGGATCTGTCATCAGCGGAAGATCAACCAGGCTCTCGATCGAGCGCCCATCGAGAGTCTGCCAGACCATCTTATACTCGAGCTGGACTTGCTCCCAGCTCGGGTGTGCCGGCAGTTCAATGCCGAACAGCCGCAGGCACTCCAGCGCGCTGGCAACAGCCTGCTGGTTTTCCGACTTCATCACATGGAATTGGAGTTTGAGTTGGTAGATGGTGGCCAGATCGACCGTCGACGTCGCGCGCTGAAGCAAGGTTGCAATCAATTGCTCCGCCTTGTCGAATTCACCGGTCAGAAACGCGCACTCCGAACGCTCGAGCCAGAGGTTGAAGGCCAGCTGGTATTGGCTGCCCGAGTCCTCCTCGTCCAACAGTGCCATGCCGGATTCGAAATAGCTGCGTGCCGCGGCATAGGCCGCCGAAGCCTTGGCTTTTCGCCCGGCACGCAGGTTGATTGCCGCGGCTCGTATTTTTTCGTCGCGGTCGACGAGTAACGCTGTCCCGCGATTGAACTGGTTCGCGACATCGAAGAGATGCTCGGCGAGGTCGTCGGCGGTCATGCCTGCCAGTAGCGCACGGCCGATGCGTAAGTGGATATCGGCCCGCCGGTCATCGGGTATCAGCGAATAGGCCGCTTGCTGAATACGGTCGTGGGGAAACTTATAGGCACGGTCCTGCGGCAGGACGAGCCCGGAATGAACCGCTTCCCAAAGGGCCGCTTGTGTCGCCGCCTCAGCCTCCCCACGCACCAGGGCCAGAGTGGCACTCTCGGCAACGTTGCCTAGGCAGGCGAGTTGTTGGACGGCTTCGCGGGTGCCGGGGACAAGCCGCCGCAGTTTGCCCACCATGAGATCCACGACATTGTCGGTGTAGTTTTGGGCGCGAATGCGGTCGACATCCCATTGCCAGGCAAGCGTGCCACGGTCGAAGGTGAGCAACTCTTCCTCGGCCAGCGCCGTCAGGAACTGGATCGCGAAGAAGGGATTGCCGCTCGTTTTCTCCTTCACCAACCGTGCCAGCGGGCGCGCGCTTTGCGGCGTGCTATGCAGCCCGTCGGCAATCAGCCTGCTAACATCCTCCAGACGGAGGGGTGCCAACACGATCTCCTCGACCCGCCCACCGCCTGCGCGGATCGCCTTGAGCGTCCGCAGGAGCGGATGCGTCGGTCCGACCTCGTTGTCCCGGTAAGCTCCGATCAGCATGAGGTGCCGCACCTCGGAATGCGTCAACAGGTGCTCGAGGAGGTCGAGCGTGGCCGTGTCCAGCCACTGCAAATCGTCAAGAAATAAGGCGAGCGGGTGCTCCTGCCGCGCGAAGACGCCGAGGAAGCGCCGGAAGGCCATCTGGAAGCGGTTCTGCGCGTCCTGCGGCGGCAGATCCGGGACCGGCGGCTGTTTGTCAATCACGAGTTCCAGCTCGGGAACAAGGTTGACGATGAGCTGGCCGTTCGGGCCCAGCGCCTCGTTCAGGGCAGTTCGCCATCGGCCAAGAGCCGCTTCGCTCTGGCCCAGAAGCGGGCGCACAAGGTTCCCAAATGCTTGGGCCAGGGTGGCGTAAGGGATGTCATGCTTATACTGGTCGAACTTGCCGGACGCGAACAAGCCACGCGACGGGACCAGCGACCTGTGCATCTCATTCACTACCGAGGACTTGCCGATTCCGGAATAACCGGACACCAGCACCAGTTCGGGCGTGCCGCCTGCCACCACACGGTCGAAGGTTGCGAGCAGGCGGTCGATCTCGCCCTCGCGCCCATACAGTCGCTCCGGGAGCAGCAGACGGTCCGGCACGTCCCGTTGCCCGACCGGGAATGGCGCAATGCCGCCGGTCGCCTGCCATGCCGACAGGCAGCGCTGCAGGTCAATTGCAAGGCCGACAGCCGTCTGGTAGCGGTCGTCCGCAGTCTTGGCGAGCAGCTTCAATACGATCGTCGATAGAACCCCGGGGATCCCAGGAATCCGTTCGCCGGGCGGCACGGGCTGTCGGGCGATATGGCAGTGCACCCATTCCATCGGATCCGCCGCGATGAAGGGCAGCCCTCCGGTCAGCATCTCGTAGAAGATAATGCCAAGCGCGTAGAGATCACTCCGAGAGTCGATCGAGCGGTTCATCCGCCCGGTCTGTTCGGGCGCCATATAGGCTAGCGTGCCGGCGATGACCTCGGGCGGTGACGGCGCCTGACGCTCGCGGGGCAGCCGCGAGGCGATCCCGAAGCCGGTCAGCCAGACACCACTGTTGGCCGGGTCGACAAGGATATTGGCTGGTTTGAGGTCCTTATGGACCAGCCCCTGCGCATGCATCCGGCCGACCGCCGCCGCGAGCGGGACGGCAATGCGCAGGAAATCCAGCACCTCCATCGGCCGGCCGAGCATATGATCGAGCGGCTCCCCGCCCGAATCAGCCAAAACCAGCGTGAGCCCACCCCCGCGCCGGAGTAGTTCGACCGGAATGACAGCCCATTCGCCGCCAAGCTCGGCCCGCATCGCGTATTCATGTTCAAGCCGATGGAGCAATCCAGGGGAAGAGCCGTCGGCGCGAGCCAACAGGATCGGCGCCAGGCCCTCGCCGAGCCCCCTGAACAGTGTTGGTGGGCCCTCCCCTAGATGAGAGAGCGCGTAACCCGACAGTTCCGTCACGAGGAACCTTCTACCGGCGGCGGTCGTCCCGCTCGCCCTTGCGTACCGCTCTCGATGCGGTACCCTTCGCCATTCTACCAGAATGTTGTTGCGGTTTGACACGAAAAACGGTTCGTCCGTCGATCGCGTGGGGATTGCAAAATTCCTGCCGGGTCACATTACCGCGCTGCGAGGGACCTTGAGCGCAGGGTGATCACAGGTAACTTGCCTGAGCGACCAATCGCGATGACGGCGCGGGTTTCGATGAATTCACTGACCGTTCCGACGTGATGGCCCAATGCACAGGCGGCGCCGACGCGCTTAATCGCTCCAGTAACTAGTTTAGTTGATCTATCATCGTTTTATAACTTGCGCCTTTGCCTCCGCAATCAGCTTCAGCACCAGGGGCTCCAGTCTTCTGACTTCAATATCCACACCCGCGGCATTCGGATGAAGCCCGTCCGGCTGGGCATATTCTGGATGGCCAACAAGGCCCTGAAGAAAGAAGGGATCATAGATCAGCCCCGGCCGCTTGCCGAGATCGGCGAAAACCGCCTTGAACCTGTCGTCGTAGTCATTGCCGAGATTGGGTGGAGCGATCATGCCGGTCAGCAGCACCGGGATGTGTCGGGACTGCAGCTGATCGAGGATATAGGTGAGGTTATGCCTCATCAGCGAGGGATCGAGCGCCCGCAGCGCGTCATTGCCGCCAAGCTCGACGATTGCGGCGTCTACCGGGCCGCCGCCGAGCGCCCAATCGAGTCGCGCCGCCGCATCTGTCGTTGTGTCGCCCGAAACCGCAGCGTCCACCAGAATAACAGCAGTGCCCTGTGCCTTCAACGCGGCGGCAAGCTTCGCTTGAAACCCGTCCTTTTTTGGCAGTCCATAGCCTGCGGTGAGCGAGTCGCCGAGGATCATCAGGTGCACCGGCGCCGCCTCAGCTCTGCTCAGACTCATCATGGTTCCCATGATGAAGAGCAGCAGCGCAAGAATTGCGCGCTTCGCAGTGCCGATCCCGCCACTATATGAGCCTCGCATGATCGAACTACTCCCCAAGGCGGCCACGCCGTCACGTCCGCCAATCATCAGTCTGCGTGACCTTCGGCTTAGCATCTCCGCCGCTGCCGGCACGGTCAACATTCTCCGGGGCATCGACCTGGATATCGAGACAGGTGAGACGATCGGGATTCTCGGTCCTTCGGGTTCGGGGAAAACAAGCCTGCTCATGCTTGTGGCCGGTCTGGAACGGGCCACCGGCGGGGCCATCACTGTCGCCGGGACAGATTTGGCGCGCCTCGATGAAGATGCGAGGGCACGGTTTCGCCTCGCGCAAATGGGCATCGTTTTTCAGTCCTTCCACCTTATCCCCACCATGACCGCCGTGGAGAACGTGGCCGTGCCGTTGGAACTTGCCGGCAGACCGGATGCAACGGCAGTTGCCGCCGAGGCCCTCAGGCGCGTCGGGCTCGGCCACCGCCTGTCCCATCGGCCGGCGCAGCTTTCCGGGGGTGAGCAGCAGCGGGTAGCACTGGCCCGTGCCTTCGCGCCCGGGCCTCGTCTCCTGCTGGCCGACGAGCCGACCGGCAACCTGGACAGCGAAACGGGCAAGCTGGTGATGGATTTGCTGTTTGATCTCTGCGGCCAGGCGGGCGCGACCCTCCTGCTGATCACGCATGACCCGGTGCTCGCCGCACGCTGCGGCCGAACCGTGACCATTAAGAACGGCCTGCTCGCGTGATCCGGCTGGCCTGGCGGATCGCGCTGCGCGATCTGCGCGGCGGCACACGCGGATTGATCATTGTCCTGCTATGCCTTGGCCTCGGTGTTTCATCGATCGCCGGTATCGGCTCGCTGCGTGCAGCCCTTGGACAAGGGATTGCGGAAGATGGCCGGGCGATTCTGGGTGGCGATTTCGTGCTCTCGACCGGGCTCGGGCCCTTTTCGCCGGCCGTCTCCGCGTGGCTACGGTCCCGCGGCGCACGGGTGTCAGAGACGGTAGAAACCCGCTCCATTCTCGTGGCTCCTTCCGGCCACCGGCTGCTGGTGGCGGCCAAGGCCGTAAGCCCTGATTGGCCACTGATCGGCCAGGTGACCACCCAGCCGTCTGGCCAGTTCGGCAATCTGAAAAAAGGCATCGATGGTCGGCCCGGCCTGGTGCTGGATCCCACCGGCGCGCAGACGTTGAAACTTCATGCGGGCGACACGGTGACCCTGGGGGGCGTGAGGTTCGCCTTTCGCGGGACGATCGCCGATTCGCCGGACCGGATTGCCGACAGTCGGCTATTCGGCGTGAAAGCGTTCGTACCCCTGGCCGCGCTTGCCGGCACGCCACTCGTCGCGCCAGGTGGACTCATCACCTTTAATCTTCAGGTGGCCTTGCCGCCGGGTGTCTCCGTTCCAGCGGCGCTTGCGGCGCTCCAGGCGCAGTTCCCGCGAAATCTCTGGCGCATCCGCACGACGGGCGATGCCACGCCCGATCTCTCGCGCTTCGTCGATCAGGCGGCGTTGTTCATGACGCTGCTGGGCCTCTCCGCATTGCTGGTCGGCGGCATCGGCGTCGCGAATGGCGTAGAGGCCTGGCTCACGGCGCGGGCGCGGAGCATCGCGACCTTGCGCTGCCTTGGCGCATCGGCACGGATGGTTGGCCTCATCCAGGGGCTGCAACTGGCGGTACTGGGCATTCCGGGCGTTCTCGCCGGCCTGGCGCTTGGCGCGGTGCTGCCGGTGCTTGTCCTGCCGGCTCTGCGCGACACACTTCCGGTGCCGCATCATGTCGGGCTTTATCCCCTCCCGCTCGCCTTGGCAGCCGCTTTCGGGCTGCTCGTGGGCGCTATTTTTGCGCTCAGGCCGCTCCGCCGGGCGACCGCCATCTCGGGGGCTGCGTTGTTCCGGGCGGCAGCGCTGCCGCCAAAGGTGCCGTGGCGGCTGAGGCCGATGCTCGTCGAGCTGTCGCTGATCCTCTTGCTCGTCGCGCTGGCCGCCCTTTCGGTGCCGCGCCCGAGCCTTGCCTTGGGCTATTGCGCGGGTGCCATCGCCACGCTCGTCTCGCTGAGGGGCATAGCGGCTCTCCTCCGGTGGCTGCTGCCGCGCCTGCCGGTGTCGCGCAATGTGGCCGTGTCATGGGCGCTCCGGCGGCTGCACGGGCCAGGCTCGCCTTTGCCGCTCATGCTGATGTCAGCCGGTGCCGGTCTCACCGTGCTTGTAGCAGTGGCCGAAATCCGCGCTAATCTCATGGCCGAGTTTGCAGGCGAATTGCCCCGTTCAGCGCCGAGCTTCTATTTCATCGACATTCAGCCGGCCGAGCTTTCGACCTTCGAGGCCGTGGTGCGAAACACCCATGCCGCGTCCGACCTCCAGGAACTGCCGAGCCTGCGCGCCCGGATCCTGGCCGTGAAGGGCGTGCCGGTGGCGCAATTCCACCCTCCGGGGCGAAGCGACTGGCCGCTGCGCACCGATGTCGGCTTCACCTATGCGGGTAAACCGCCGCCGGGCACGCGGTTGCGCGCCGGGCAATGGTGGCCCGACGATTACCTCGGACCGCCCGAGGTCTCCTTCGATGCGCGGATCGCCAAGGAGTGGGGTATCCACATTGGGGACCGGCTCACGGTCAGCGTCCTGGGGCGGCAGTTCGACCTCAAGGTTGCAAGCCTGCGCGACATTCACTGGCAATCCCTTGAGCTGAATTTCCTGCTGATCGGCACGCCTGATCCCTTCGCGGGCGCGCCCCATACCGTGATCGCGACGCTCAAGGCGGATCCGGGCCAGGAAGGTGCCGTGCTGGCAGCCGTGACGGACGCCTTACCGGGTGTCACGGGCATCGATGTCGGCCAAGTCCTGGCAGCGTTCCGAGACTTGCTCGGTCAGATCGGCACGGCGGTTAGCCTTGTCGGGCTCGTGGCGCTTATGGCGGGCGGCCTTGTTCTCGTCAGTGCCATTGCGGCGGAACGCGAGCGGCGCATTGCCGAAGCCGTGGTGCTAAAAACACTCGGTGCAACGCGGGCGCAAATTCGCCTCGCCTGGCTCACCGAATTCGCGGTGGCCGGCGGCATGGCCGGCGTCGCCGCCGCGGTGCTGGGCGATCTCGCTGCCGCCGTCGCCATTCGCCGGGTCTTCCACACGGATTGGCATTTTCTGCCCGGGATCATGCTGCTGACGGTGGCCTTGAGCATTCTGGCGATGATCGCGCTCGGCTTCGTCTCAACCGAGCGCGCACTCCGCCAGCCGGCGGCGCCGCGGCTCCGGTTGGAGAACGGCGGTTGAGGCATTGCCGACTGAACGGCACTGGCGTGGCGTGGATCGGGCAGTTCACCTAACGAGGTTTGGCGTGACGCCAAACTCACCCGTCATTCGCTGATAGCAGGCCATCGACGTGTCAAGTTACGAGACGTTAAGCCGACCGCTACCAGCCCGTTGAGCAATCGCGCTGTCTAGCCGATTCAGCTTGACTTGTCGTCCCCATCAAAATGATCGCTGACAAGATCCGAGCCGATTTCGTCAACGGGCAGCTACACGGTTTCGGGGCTTCCGGTCTTCGACCTCTCCTGCTTTGATGCCGAGGGCGACTTTTGTACGCCCTAGACATCCAATCCCCTCTGCGGAAGGAGAAGTCCGATCGTGTCGGCAACCACGACGCTGCAGCTACGCATGGATGAGGCGGTTCGCCATGTCATCCGCAACTACAACCCGCAAGGCAGTCGTATTGGCTGGCTGATGCTGGCTTCGATCTTTGTCGAAGCATGGGACCTATACGCGATTGCTTTCGTCCTGATCTTCATCAGGGCGCAGTACCATCCGAGCGCCCTGCTTCTCGGACTAGCGGCGGCCGGTACGCAAGGCGGAGCTTTGGTGGGGGCTCTCGTCGGTGGTTGGCTTTCAGATCGCATAGGCCGACGCATCATGTTCCTCTGCACCATGGTGCTCTTCATCGTTCTTGCCGTCGCGCAGGCTTTCGTGACGAGTGTTGCATTGCTTGCCGTGCTTCGCTTTTTCCTCGGCATTCCGCTTGGCAGCGATATTTCCAATGGCTACACCTACATCATGGAATCGCTGCCCCCAGGCGAGCGAGAGGTGGTGGGCAATCGTTGGCAGTTCATGTTCGCCGTCGGCGAGATTATGACGCTGGCTACAATCCTCGTCATGCTGCTTTTCCACATGAACCACGAACTCGTGTGGCGCATCACGCTTGGCCTTGGCGCAGTGCCGGCGCTGATCATCTTTCTGCTTCGACACAGCCTCCCCGAGACCGCTGTCTGGCTGATACGACGGGGAAAGTTTCGTGAAGCGAAGCTGGTGTCGCGTCGTCTCTATGGCGACGAACTCGAGATGCTTCCCAATCAGGACTTCGAAGTACCTCAGCCGCGTCCAACCGAATTCCTGAACGACACGCGCCGCGATCCCGTGCGGTGGCGCGCGACTCTCTTCAGTTGGATCGCATGCTTTGCGCAAGGCACTGAATTTTCTACTTTCGCCTTCTATTTGCCGGTTCTTTTTAGTCTCGTCGGCGTGTCATCGTTAATCGGAATCAACGCCGTGACCATGGCGCTCTACGTCGTAGCGGCGATTTCCGGCTGGGTCGGCCCGATGATCACGCCACGTATCGGGCATCGTGGCATTAGCATTGCGGGTTTCGGCATCGTGTTCGTATCGCTGCTCGTCGCAGCCTGGGCGCTTTACACGAATCACATCGTGGTGCTCCCCTTTGCCGCGGCTGCGATGCTCTGGGGCCACTATTGGGATGCGTCAAACACCATGACCATCGCCACCGTTGTCGCTAAGCCGCAATATCGCGGGACAGCTTCCGGCTTCGCGTACATGTTCGTCAAATTGCCATCATTTTTGGCAATCTTCCTGTTCCCCTCTCTCTTTGCCGTCGTGGGCCACGCCACAGCCACGCTGCTGGTGGCGCTTTGCCCGCTGGCCGGTCTGCTCGGTGCCATCTTCCTCCTGCCGGAGATATACGGCTACGAGCATCACTGAAACGTGCCTACCCTTTCGCAGGCTTTAGCGTTGTCATTTTCACCGTGGAAGAAGAAGATTTTGACCGCTGTCGCCTACGGTGGCTAAGCGCCTCCCATTCCCGATGAGAGGCGGAGAGAAAACATCGACTGCCACTTCGCGATGCCGATTCCGTCCGACGGCACGCCGTTGGCGGTGTCGGCAAAGCTAGGCCCCGTGCTTTTGATTTCGCTATGAACTTTCTCATCGCCGCGGATGTCATCTAAGGACTCCGCAATAAGTTAGAGAACTCATGAAAATCACTGCCGTCGAAACTCTCTACACCCACGAATTTGAAAACGTGCTTTGGGTTCGAATCCACACGGATACCGGGCTCGTGGGGCTTGGCGAGACCTTCTACGTGGCTTCCGCGGTTTCCGCCCACATCCACGACACGCTCGCATCGCGACTTCTTGGCCGCGATCCGCTGCGCATCGAAGCGATCAATCGAGATCTGGTCGACCTACCGCTCGCTCAGGCGAGCACCGGGGCAGAATACCGAGCGGCTTCCGCGATCGACATCGCGCTTTACGATCTTTGGGGTAAGGCCACGAACCAGCCGGTACATCAATTACTCGGCGGCCTGTGCTGGGACAAGTTGCGGATCTACAATACTTGTGCGGGCTACCAGTATGTTCGCAATCGCGACATTCGCCCGGTCAACACCTGGAATATCGGAACCGAAGGCCCTTACGAGGATCTGAAGGGATTCATGACCGACGCCGGAGCACTGGCAGAAAATCTGCTCGAGATGGGTATCTCGGCGATGAAGATTTGGCCTTTCGACCCTATTGCTCGTCAATCGAACGGTCTAGATATATCAGCGGCGCAGCTTAACGAAGCCTTGAAGCCTTTCGAATTGATCCGCAAGCGTGTCGGAAGCCAAATGGATATCATGGTCGAATTCCATTCGCTGTGGAACCTGACGACCGCGAAGCGCATCGCCGGGGCGCTCGAGCCCTATGAGCCCGCCTGGTTTGAAGATCCAATCCGAATGAACTCGAGTCAGGCACTTGCGGATTATGCGCGCTGCACGCGGGTGCCAGTGTGCGCGAGCGAGACACTTGGATCGCGCTTCTCCTACAAGGAGATGCTCGATCGTGACGCCATAGATATTGTGATGGTGGACCTCTGTTGGACCGGAGGGCTGACGGAGGGGCGCAAGATAGCTGTGCTCGCCGACACTTATCACAAGCCTTTCGCACCCCACGACTGTACCGGACCGGTAGGCTTCGCGGCGGCCGTCCATACCGCCTTCTCCCAACCGAACACCATGATTCAAGAGTCGGTGCGGGCCTTCTACACAGGTTGGTACAAGGAACTCGTCACGGAAGTTCCGACAATCAGAGATGGCTACGTATGGCCGATGGAAGGGCCTGGCCTCGGCACGGACTTGCGGCCGGCCGTTTTTGAGCGATCCGATTTGGTGGTTCGACGCACCGAAGCGTGAGATTGCCGCGGCCTATCGACCTCACCGCAGCACGGCACTTCCTACTAACGCGCCGGGTGGCGTTGCTATGAAGGGTGATCGCCGCTCACGAGGATCTTCGCCAAGTAAGCGAAGATCCTCACTGTTACGTGCTGCGGCGCCGATTGGCCTGATCAGGCGATGCTCCAGCCGCCGTCAATGGTGAGGCAGGTACCGGTCACGAAACTGGCGCCGTCAGAAGTGAGGTAAGCGGCCGCCTCTCCAATTTCATTCGGCGTACCCAGCCGGCCTATCGGTGCGCGCGCCATCAACGCCTTGCGTGCTGGCTGCTCGTCAACGTCCCGAGTCATCTCCGTCCCGACGAAGCCGACGAGGATCGCATTGGAACGAATCGAATGTGGCGCCCACTCGACGGCCAAGGTGCGCATGAGACCGAGAAGCCCGCTCTTGGCAGCTGCATAGGCAACAACGTTGGGCAGGCCGAGGCGCTCGCTAGTCAGTGATCCAATGAAGAGTAAGCTGCCGCCGCGTCCGGAGGCAATCATCCGCTTGCCCGCGGCCTGGGTCAGCAGAAAGGCCGCCCTCAGATGCAGCCCGAGAATCTGATCCCATTGCTCGACTGGAAACTCGACGGCCGGGCACCTGAACTGATTGCCAGCCGCATGGACAAGCGTGTCGGCAGCGCCAAATTGCGTTTCGACACGATCGACGAGCGCCTCGGCGTCGTCGCCGTTGCCAATGTCCCATGTCAGCGGATCGGCATCGAACCCCTGTCCTCGGATCGTCTCCAAGGTGCGCAGCAGCGCATCTTCCCGACGGCCGACGAGCACCGGACGAATCCCCTTCTGTGCCAGCGCTGTCGCGATGCCTGCGCCAATTCCCGAGCCTGCCCCGGTCACGATCGCTCGCCGGATCATGAATTGCTCTCCACGTGTCTCCGTGTTGGTCGCGCACCGATGGAACGCAGTTGTTGGATTCCTGTCGTCGGCAAGTCGGTGCTGCCGAGGGCGCGGTCATTCATGTCTCGATCCTCTGATTGCCGCAGTGAGATATTCGCTGAAAGTGCACAGCTTTGCAGCGCACCGCGAAACAGACCGAGTCAATCCGAACCACCCCGTCATTGCAAGCCGCCGGGGTGCATATCATCATTGCCCCCGGACTAACCGCCCCACGAACAGCTCATCCGTGAAATGTCACCTTTGACATTCTGCGTCGCCACCATTCTCGCCTTCGTCGTGGACAATCACACCCAGGCGTCAGACAGCATGAAACTTAGCAACGCAAGTCTCACCAGATGGAAGGACGCCCAACTTGAAGGTGCGTTCCTAAGCGGCCCTGAAGACTCGGAACCCATCGACTTCTTTGATCATCGCAAATCGGCTCCAACGATCGAAGTCGTGCAGAATGACAAGCCGATCCAGATCGCCTCCGATCTCCTTGTTAATCCGATCAACCGATTTCAACTGATCCAAGGCACTCCCGATTCCTGAGCCAAGGGGGATGTAGACCCCGTCGTTATTCGTGCCGGTGAGGTTTTGTGCACCGTAGATGCAGTCGCCTGCCACCACCACCCGCCCCTTCGCCGTCTCAAGAATAACAAACTGCTGCCCAAAGGTGTGCCCCGGTCCCGATCGCACATGAATACCGGGAACCACGTCGTCCTCATCGCCCTCCACCAGCATCAAACGATGCTCCTTGGCTGCATCGAGGGCGCTGTAGATGTCGTCGGGATCCAACACCGCCGTTAGAAAACCGAACTGGCGCGGCATCGCCATGAGTTCGATCCAACTGAGCAGTTCACGCTTCTGCAGATGGAGCTTTGCATTCGGAAACTTCTCAACAGACCCCATATGATCGAAATGCGCATGAGACAGGACAATGTCTGTAATGTCGTCTGCCAGGACACCCATCTCTTCCACCATTCTGACTGGAGATATCCAGCTCGGAATGCCAAATTTCTCGGCGACAGCGATACCATTGCCCTCTTTCATGAATCCGCAATCTACCAAGACATTCCGATTACCACTTCGGGCGAGAACGAAGGCGAAGGGTAGATCGATTGCGCCCTTGTCATAGGCGCCTTGAATCAAGGTAGCGACGGGCTGATCCTTGCTCCGCGCATATTCGACAACGTAGACTTCCCACATCTGCCCCGGTGCACCAACGCTACTTCCCATGAATCATCTCCAAAATCGGCAATTCTCGAATTGCACACAACTACTTCTTGACGTGGCGAGATTCCGCTCGCGCGCAGATAACCGCAATGATGAGGACACCACCATTAAATATTGGCTGAACCCAGAAAGGCGCACCAAGAAGGTTCAAGCCGTTGAAGCCTACCGCCATCAGAATGATGGCAATCACTGCGCCAGGAATATTGTAATAGCCCGGCCTGTAGGTCGTCACGCCCAAAAACGCGGCGGCATAGGCCGGCAGCAACAGATCTGGGCCAAAGCCGGCATTGGCGGCGCCATTCTGGCCGAGCGCAAAAACCGCGCCGATCCCAACCAGAAATCCTGCAATCGCGAAGGCAACGATCTTCAGTAGTCCTGTCCGGATACCCGCCAAAAATGCCACACGCTCCGACCCGCCGATCGCGTAAAGCTTGCGCCCGAAGGGCGTTTGCTCAAGCACATAAAGTAGGACAACAGCCATGAGCGCCGTCAGCCAGACCGTTATGCCAAGCCCGAGAAAATGCCCTTGTCCGATAGCCAGAATCGTCGGCGGAATACCGTCGAACAGCACTTGGCCGCCGCTCAGCCCCAACGTGATCCCGGTTAGGAGAATTCCGGTCCCGAGCGTCGCGATGAAGGAACTGATCTGGAAGCCCACTGTCAGCACGCCGTTTATGATACCAACCGCGACACCACCAAGAAGCATGGCGGGGATGACGACACCTGCCCCATAGCCCTGACCGCCGAGGAACGCACCCAGCATCGTCAGGAATCCGAGCATATTGCCGATCGATAGATCGAACTCCCCGACGACAAGCGGCATGATGGCACCGAAGGCAGTGCAGCACACGACAGCCTGCACAACTAAAAGATTCTGCCAATTCCTGATGGACAGAAAGCGGCTGCTGATCAATGAGAAAACAAGAATCAGCAGAAATAGCAGGACGACGGTTGCGTAGCGGCTGAACAGATGCACGATCGCTCGTCGAAACCGAGAGGGCAATTGCACTCGCGCATCGAGCGCGGAAGCGGTCGAAACGTCTTGTCGGGTCATAATCCAATTCCCAGATGAATGCCTATGCGTACGACCATCGGCTAATCACGCCCTGATCAAGCTCATCACCAGTCAATTCTTTTGCCACGATCCCATTTCTCAAAATCAAGACCCGCGAGCACATGGCCGCCAGTTGCTCCGGTTCTGTCGAGAAGAAAAGAATCGACACTCCCTCCGCCGCCGCATCGCGTAGGATGTCGAACATCTTCGCCCGCGCATTCGGATCCACGCCGGAGGTCGGGTCCTCCAGGACCAGCACCGTCGGACGCAGCAAAAGCCATTTTGCGAGCAAGACCTTTTGCTGATTTCCGCCGCTGAGCTGGCCAAAGAGTGCCTTCGACCGCGACGGCCGGACGTCCAGCTCCTTGATAAGCTGGCCCATCACCCGCTCCTCGCGCTTGTTCGAATGCCAGTAGCGGCTGAGAGCCGGCAGCAGGGCGTTTTCGGTAAGAGACAGCGACGCAATCCCTCCGGAGCGGAGGCGATCGACGGGGAGCAACGTGACACCCGCCGCTATCAACTCCCGCGGAGTCGCGGAGAGCGGCACCGCCCTCCCCCGGACCTTCAGCACGCCGGACTGGCGGGTGGACATGCCGCCAAGAATCTTTGGCAGTTCGCTGACACCACTTTCGATCAAGCCCGCGACGCCGACGATCTCACCGCGTCGCATATCGAAGGAGACGTCTCTCATAAACTCGCCCGCCAAGTTGCGTGCCTGCAACACGATCTCCGTCTCAGCAGTGCCGCAGGAACCTTGGACTGCGGGTGCCCGCTGCGCATGAGCGGAATCAGCCGCCGCCCAAAGGCGCGACACGCCACCGCCTCCCCCGGTTGCAGCCACCGCCCGCTGCCGCGTCTCGCTTCCCACCATCAAGTCGATCAGTGTCCGGTTGTCCGCCTCGCCGGCGGGTCCCGTATAAACCATGCGCCCATCCCGCAAAACGGTGACGCTGTCTGCTCTGTCCTGCAATTCGGCAAGCCGATGCGTCACCATCAAGACGGCGGTTCCCGCCTGTGCGATGGTCGCCACACGATCCAGAAACACCGCGGCCTGGTTTTCAGGCAGCGAGGCCGTGACTTCATCCAGGATAAGAAGCTCAAGCCCCATCTTCACCTGGTCAAGCGCAATCACCATCGCGACCAGAGCGCGCTCAGCGGGGCTGAGCGTGCCGGCCAGTTGACGCGGATCGACAGCAACATCGAAAGAGTGAAGCATCGATGCGGTTTCGTCGTAGAGCCTGGTCCACGAGACCTTGCCACGGCGCGTTGGATAGCCCCTGAACAGCGCGACACCTTCGGCAACCGTCATGGTATCGATCAGTGGTGCCTCCTGATGAACCACAGCAATGCCCAACCGGGCGGCCTGATGAGGAGAGGCGATGCTGGCGACCGGGCGTCCTCCGATATGGAGCTCACCGGCCTCGGGCTGATAGACCCCCGTCAGAATCTTTGCCAACGTCGATTTGCCGCTTCCGTTCGCGCCAAGTAGAGCGTGTATCTCTCCATTCTTCAGAGTGATGTCGACGCTGTTCAATGCCTGGATGCCGGCGAACTCTTTGGAGATGCCTGTCGCCTTGACCGCCATCCTCTGCGCCTATTTCCAGAGTGCCAGGAATTTCGCCTGGTAGCCCGTGTTCGCCTGCCAATCGGCGCCCGGCGGAGGAAGATTCGTCTTGTCCAGAACGACGAACGGAAGATTTTCGTTATGTGGCTCGAACAGCGGCTGCTTATTCAACAGACGGATTGTCTGGTCTACAATGGCCCAACCCATATACTCATTATCATAGGCCGCGTCCGCAACTTGGAGCCGGCCGGATCGTATGAAGGCGAGATTCTGCTGATTCCCAAGGCCGCCAATAACCTTCACCTGACCCATCATTCCGGCCTGCATCAATGCCGTCACCTGAGCCGCGACAGGCGGATCGAATGCGCCGAACACATAGTTTACGTCTGGATGATTCCGCAGATAGCCGACTGTCATCTGCCCCAACTCGGTCGCGATCTGCGTCGCCGTGAAGTAGATTGGCTTGGACACGACACATTTCGGGCATTCCGCGAGTCCTTGTAGGACCCCGATCTGCTGCGCGCGAATGGACGGAAATTCCTTGTCGGAGAAGAGGGCGATATTCGCCGTGCCATGCGAGTCCGCGATCATCCACTGCGCGATGTGCCTGCCCAGAGTGCCGTAGTCCGGACCCACATCGAAGGCAAAGCCAAGTCCGTTCGGCGCGGTAAGGGCGACAGGGTTGGGTGTATCGATGCCGTTAGACCCGGCCACCACCGGAATCCCAGCCTTCTTTGCCTCAGCCAAAGCAAGCTGAATGAGGTTCGGATCAATCGCGATCGTCACGATCACATTGGCGCCGGACGAGATCGCATCGAGGATCGCCGCATTCTGCTTGTTGGGCGTCCCGCCGCCATCATAAATTTTGACGGTCCAGCCAAGTTTGTCGCCCGCATGCAAGACACCGAGGGCCGGGGAGACGCATCCGTGCAATACGGAGAGGCAGGTGATCACACCCACCTTGAGGTGCTTCGGCGCAATTGCCGCGGTCGTCGGGCCGGCATATTTGGCGGGTGTCATCGTGCGCGCTGTCTGCAACATCGATGCATAATCATCCGCATGCGCGGAAGGCAGGGACATTGCGCCGACGGACAGCACACCGAGAGACGCAATCAGTCCCTTAGCTACCCCATTCAGTCCCCGCTTCGGTTGGCGCTTGGCCGCCCGAGCACGATTTTGCCGGTTTAGCATTTCCTCTTTTCTCCGTTCTCTTTAAATAGCCGGAACTTTGGGCGAAGACGCCGATGGACATCGCGATGAGGCGACGTAGTTTTTGCCGAGTTACCTCATAGTATAATCGACATCTGTCACGGTTTCCATACGACAACTCCTACGGCATAAGTTGTCCGCCGTTGACCTCGATGATCTGGCCGGTAATGTAACCGCTGAGCGTATCCGATGCGAGGAACAGGTAGGCACCGACGCATTCCTCGGCGGTGCCGGCCCGACCCATCGGAATGCCGGCGACCATCGCGTTCATCTGCTGCTCCGTGCTGTAGCGTTCGTGAAAGGGCGTGAGAATGACGCCGGGCGAGACGGCGTTGACCCTAATGCCGTCCCCGATCACTTCCTTCGCGAAGCCGCGCGTGAAGGTGCTGACGAAACCTTTCGCCGATGCATAAAGCACGGCGCCCCCGCCACCACCATTGCGGGCGGCGATAGACGTGGTGTTGACGATGACACCGCCATTCTTTCGTAACCATGGATGGGCGGCGCGGCTGGCCCACACGACGGAATGCGCATTCAGATCCAGCACGGCGCGATCATGCTCCTCCTCCGATGCGACGGAGGGCACGCGTCCGAGCATGCTGCCGGCATTGTTGATGAGGCCATCGATACGGCCAAACCGCTGCCCAACCTGCTCCACCACGTCAGCCACATCCCTCTGGCGCGACATATCTCCGTGGACAAGGAAGACTTGGCCACCATTCTTTCGAATGTCGTCGGAGACTTTTGCTGCGTCATCTTTGCTTGAATTGTAGTGCACGGCAACGATTGCTCCCTGGGCGGCGAAAGCTCGGGCCACCGCCGCGCCGATGCCGGTTGAAGCACCGGTTACCAGAAAGACTTTGTCGGAGAAGCCAGGTATCGCGAGCGCGCTCATAGCATGTCCTTCAGTTTTCCAAGATGGGTCCGCCTGCTCTGACAGCCCCGGATCGAAAAGTTCTTGACGGATGTCTGATGTATCAGATTAAATAATTGAAATCCAGATGGGATCGGCCGGGCGAATTCAGATAGGGCCAATTCGGTAGAGAGCCAATTCGGTGGACCGGAATGAAAGGGAGGGGCTGGTTGTTCAACACCGAGTCCTTGAGTGACCAGGCGGAGCGGGCGCTAAAGGAAGAGATCCTGTCCGGGCGGCTGGCGCCGGAGCAGCGGGTGGATCTCAGCGCTTATGCGGCACTTTGGCGGTTGAGCCCAACGCCGCTTCGCGATGCCGTCAAACAGCTTGAGGCTCAGGGGTTTGTCGAGGTTTCACCACGACGCGGTGCCTTTGTCGTCAAGGTGGATTCGCAAACGGTCAAGGAGATCTTTGAGTTACGCGTGGCTCTCGAGTGCCTCGCGGTTCAGCTTTCTATCGACCATATTCCCCCTATGGAAGCGCAGGCCGCGCTTGAGAGTTACCGTGCGATTGCAACTCTGACGGCCAAGAAGAAACGTAGGGAGCGTCTGTCGTCCATTGACAATCTTGTTCATAATTTAGTTGTCAAGCATTGTGGGAATGCGCGTCTTAGAAAGACGATGGAGGGGCTGAACGATCTCATCCGCTGGAGCCGTTGGATCTGTTACTCGACCGAGCCCATTCCGTATGAAGCCGCACTGCCCGAGCATTTGGAAATCTGCGAGGCGCTGTGCGCCCGTGACACGACGGCAGCTGTGGAAGCGATGCGGCGGCATCTTCTGAATACATTTCATCGGATCGATGCCCAGCTGAGGCTGAAGCAGAACCCGAAGAAGGGCTGACTCGAGGAAGTAAACAACACGACCGACATAAGTCGGCATGATGGGAGAGACAGCGAAATGTTGGCGACTCTACGCGCAATCGCGATGATGAGTGCTATCACCATTGTCTTATTGATGGGCCACGGATCTTCTTTTGCGGCGAGTAAAGGCCTCGTGGCATTTTCGCAGGCCGAGATGACAAATGAGTGGCGTGTCATGGACACCAAGGAGATGGAGAGGGCTTGGAAGCACGCCGGCTACGATTTTGTGTGGACCAACGCAAATTCCGATCCGTCGAAGCAGCTGTCGGATGTCCAGGACCTACTGACCCGCAAACCGGTTTTGCTCATTGTGGCGCCCATCGAATATGAGCCTCTCGCCCCGGTGCCGGGCCTGGCGGAAAAGGCCCATGTGCCTCTGCTCGTTGTTGATCGCGCGTTGCCGGGCCAGCCTGGCAAAAATGGGTGGATTTCGCTTGTGACGACCGATTTCGTCGATTCCGGCAAGCGCGTTGCCGAGGACGTCGTGGCTCAACTAACCAAGAAGAATGGCGCGCCGAAGGGCATCCTTCTGCATGTCACCGGCAATACGGGTGCCTCCCCGGTCATCGACGAGGAAAAGGGGCTTGAGGAAGTTTTCAAGACCACGCCCGATATCAAAATAGCGGCGTCCTGCGACAGCAAAAACTCCCGCGAGGGCGGTCGGTCTTGCATGGAGGACCTGCTCCAGGCGTTTCCGCCCGGCAAAGTGGACGGCGTGATTTTCGACAATGACGCCGCCGCCATTGGTGGCATCGCCGCCCTCAATGCGGCAGGCCGCACGGATCTCAAGAGTATGGTGTGGGGCAAGGATGGCACAGTCGATGGCCTGACGGCGATTTTGAACGGCGAAATGAGCTTTACGGTGCAGACGCCACCGTTCTTCGGCGCGGCTTCGGTGTTGATTTTTGAGAATTGGAAGGCTGGCAAATCCGTGCAGCCTGTCGTCTACGTCAACAAGGAATCTTTTGACGCTCATACGCCGGCTGATAAAGCTCGTGTTGAGCAGAGAATTCAGGAACTGAAGAAGATGGGCGTCGGCTGCTGCTGAAAGGTCTCGCCCGAGCAATGACCACTCCTGTCTCTCCGGGAGACTGACATGACGCGCACCGCACCAGTGTTACTGACCATGGCCGGGATCAAGAAGGACTACCCCGGCGTGTGTGCGCTCAAGGGCGTGGATTTCGACCTGCACAGGGGCGAGATCCACTGCCTCATCGGCGAGAACGGCGCCGGCAAATCGACACTCATTCGTGTCCTCTCCGGCGCCGAGAGACCGAACGCCGGCACAATCACTTTCGACGGCGTGACCTATGCGGCCATCGACCCCGCTCTCGGTCATCGGCTGGGGATCGGCGTCATCTATCAGGAATCCGACCTCGTCCTGCCGATGACGGTCGCGGAGAATATTTTCCTGGGGCACGAGCCCGCCTGGGGCGGCATTGCACTGAAGACCGATCAGATGCGCAAGACCGTTGCGGATCTTATGACAACCTTTAATCTGCGCTTTCCGCTGGATGCGCCGGTGCGGGATCTGGGACCAGCCCAACGGCAGCTGGTTCAAATCGTCAAAGCCTTGTCTCGACAGATCAAATTGCTGGTTCTGGATGAACCGACCGCTGCGCTCACCACCGGTGAAATTGACTATCTCTTCGGTCTTTTGCGGGAGTTTCGGGCGCGCGGCATCGGAATGATCTATGTGTCGCATCGCCTGAACGAGATCACGGCTATCGCCGACAGGGTGACGGTGATGCGGGACGGGCTGCGCATCGAGACGATGCCGGCAGCAGCGGCGACGGAGGATAATTTGATCCGGGCTATGGTTGGGCGCAGCCTGGCCGCCCACAAGCGTCGCGTGCCTGGTCCCGTTGGAGACGACGTATTGTCGGTTCGCAAACTCGGGGTCCACGGGCAGTTTCAGGACATCAATCTCGACTTGCGGAAAGGCGAGGTACTCGGGATCGCGGGGCTGGTGGGTGCTGGCCGAAGCGAATTGCTCGAATGTCTGTTCGGCATCACCAGGCCCGACGAAGGGCAAATAACGGTTATGGGTAAGGCCGTTCACTTCGCATCTCCCCTCGACGCAATTCGCCATGGATTTGGATTGGTGCCGGAGGAGCGGCGCGAAAGCGGACTCGTTCTCGGCCGGCCGGTCGAGGAAAATATCGCCTTCCCAATCCTCAATCGTTTGACCACGGCTTCTCTCATACATCGGCGCCGGCTGTCCGCGGTCGCAGCTGGCCTCGTTGAAAGCCTTCATATCAAAACCCCGTCTCTCAAACAGGTGGTGCGAACCTTGAGCGGTGGGAATCAACAAAAGATCGTCATCGCCAAATGGTTAGCGGCGAACGTCAAAATATTACTTCTGGATGAGCCGACGCGCGGAATCGATGTTAATGCAAAGTTTGAAGTCTATAGCCTCATAGAAACTCTCGTTGATCAGGGGGTATCCATCATCATGGTCTCCTCCGAAATGCCGGAATTGCTTGCTTTGAGCAATCGTATCCTGGTGCTTAGCGAGGGGAAGCTCATCAAGGAACTCGATGCGGCTACGACGGACCAGGCCGAGATCATGCGATATGCGGTGCCGAGATCCGGCCCCGGGAGGGTAGCCGCATGACCTTGTGGTCGCTACCCGGGTCCCATTCGAAACAAGAGATCCTGATTGTCAGCGATCACAAGCCGCGTCATTTCGCGGCCGATCTTGGCCGCTTCGCGTCGCGGGCCGACGTGTTCCTGATCCTTCTGGCCTTTGTGATCGTGGCGTCGCTGGCTAGTCCGGATTTTCTGACCGCAGGTAATATCCGCAATCTGCTCAGCCAGGCAGCGCTGCTTGGCGTTCTGGCGATTGCGCAGTTTCTCGTTGTCATCTCTGGTGGGTTTGATTTGTCCGTCGCCGCTGTCATGGCTTTGGCATCGGTGCTGCTGGCGCGCTATTCTGGCGCCGGCCTGCCCGCCGCCGCGCTTTTGGGTTTAGGTGCCGGTTTGGTCTGCGGGCTTGTCAACGGTATGACGGTCACCAAAGGGCGTGTGCAACCCTTGATCGCAACACTTGCGATGATGGGTATCGCACGGGGCTTGGCCTTCACCGTCAGTCAGCAGAGCATCCTGGTCAAATTGCCTGAACTCGACCAGATAAGGTCCTGGGACGGGTTTCTGACAGTCCCCACCATTATCTGGCTGGTTCTCGTGGTAGCCGCCACCTGGTGGTGCCGTGGGACCCGACAGGCTCGGCATGCATACGCCGTGGGCGGCAACGAGATCACCGCCAGGCTCGCGGGCGTCGCGGCCGATCGCATCAAAATCGGTATTTACACAGCCGCCGGCACGCTGTCGGGGGTCGCCGGCCTGCTCCTCGTCATTCGCTCGGGAAGTGGAGTACCGAGTGTGGGCGTGGGATGGGAGCTTGATTCGATCGCTGCAATCGTCATCGGCGGTGCCAGGCTTTTTGGCGGAGAGGGCAACCTGCTGAAGGCAATGGCAGGCGTGCTGATCTATCAATTGATAGCCAACATCATGAACCTGGTCGGCGTCGATCCCTTTTATCAAGGTATTGTCCGCGCGCTTGTCATCATCCTCGCGGTAGGGTTGAGTGTCCTACGGAAGACACGCGCCGAACACCGGCAGATTCAGGGGCGCCTGTAATGTCGATGGCACTATTCAGGACCGACAGCTCGAATTCCCTGGGTCGATATTTGCGACAGAACAGCATCGTGTTTGTGTTCTTCTGTTTCGTCATCTTCGCAATTGCTGTTTCCTCTGGCCGGTTCATCCATCCATCCAATCTGATCAACATTCTGTTTCAAACCTCCGTCGTCGGGGTCCTCGCTTTGGGCGAGACGCTGGTCATGCTGACGGGCGGCATCGATCTGTCGATCGTGGCGACGACAGTCGTAACGGCAATCATTATCGGTGGCGCCGGGTCGGAGCAGCAGCAGCAGATGAGCATGTCCAATGCTCTGCCCTATTTAGGATTTTGGCTCTCTATTCTCGTGGGGATCGGTGGCTCGTTTCTCATTGGCCTGATCAACGGCATCATAATCGTCAGATTTCGAATTCCCGCCTTTATCGCGACACTCGCGATGTCTCTTATGCTCGCGGGGGTCGCTCTGCTGCTCACCGGCGGTGCGCCCATCTACTATCCGGATCCGTTTTTTGCGCAGTTTGGGCAGGCCAAGCTATTGCACATCCCCTATCCGGTCTGGACTTTCGTGGCTCTCGCCTTGATTTTGGCCTTCCTTCTGTCCCGCAGCAAAATCGGCCTGATGGTCTATGCGTCAGGTGGCAATAATCGGGCGGCACGCCTCTCGGGCATTCCGGTCGGGTCTGTCACGATTCTTATGTACACCCTCTGCGGGCTCATGGCCGGGATTGGCGGCTTCCTGTTCCTCGCGCGCACCGGATCTGTGGCGCCGGATTCAGGGGGCAGTTTTCTGTTGACGACAATCGCATCCGTGGTGGTCGGCGGTGTCAGCCTCGCCGGGGGAATAGGCTCCATCAAGAACGCTGTCTTTGGCGTTCTGCTCCTCGCATCGCTCAGCAATCTCCTGAATATTCTTCTGATTTCGCCGCATATTCAGGATGCCGTGAGTGGTGTAATCATTCTCGTAGCGCTCATGGTCAATGCCCGCGTCAACCCAGCGTGATGCTAATATCAACTTCCACGGCCGCTGACTGATAGAGGGTCTTGCCGACACGAGACGCGGCCTTGTCCTCACGCCGCTGAGCGCTGTAAGCGGCCTCCAGGATACAACGTCAAGCCTCGCCTAATCGGCCGCCGCTCGCCAATCAATGGCTGGCGCGAGGTCCGACAGAGTCGATCGCTGAGGTGCGGGACACCTCAACGATCTATCTGCTCGTTGTCAGCCCTTGTCGTATATCGCCTTCGCATTGGTCGGATCGATCCGCATGGTGGGCACCGTCACCATCCGCGGGACAGAGGTCGCGCAGTCGATCAGGATCTTCTTGGCGAGGTCGAGCGCCTCGGCCGCTCCCGTGGGATAGACGAAAGTCGCGGCCCACTCCCCATCTGCGACGGCGCGGATACCGCCCGAGGGGCCCGGCAAACCATCCGTGCCAATGATCTTGACCTGGCCGAGTTTCCCAGCCTGCTTCACGGCGATATAGGCACCGGCTGCCGCTAGATCGTTGCTCGTATAGACCAGCTTGATATCAGGATGCGCCTGCAGCATCGCCGAGAACACCGTGACCGCCTTGTCCTCCATCCAATCCACCGGCTGCACGGCAACGATTTTGATCTTCGGATTGACGGCGACCCCCTCCTTGAAGCCCTCCAAACGTTCAATGGCAGGTGAGGAACTCGGCAGGCCTTCCAAGATGGCGACATCGCCGCCGTCGGGCAGCAGCGTCGCGGCATACTCGCCCGCCTCCTTAGCAATGGCGCGGTTGTCGCCGCTCACAAAGCTTGTGTAGTCGCTACCCTCGGTCTTCCGGTCCAGCTCGATCACCGGAATGCCGGATTTGTAGACGCGGCTGACGATCGGCGTGAGCGGCGCAGCTTCGTAGGGCGAGATGAACAGGATATCGACCTGCTGCGTGAGGAAGTTCTCGACCTGCGAGACCTGGGTATTGTCATTCGCCTGGCCATCCGCGATCACCAGCTTGAACTGCGGATAGTTCTTCACCAGCGTTTGCATAACGTGATCGACCTGAGCCCGATACGGCTCCTTGAAATTCGCTTGGCTGAAGCCGATGACGTATTGATTGTTCGGCCCACAGGTTTTGACCAGCGGCGATGCGGCCCAAGCGTTCGGGGTTAATGACAGCGTCACGAGCGCGAGCAGTCCTCCGCCCTTGAGCGCAGCTTTGATGCGTTTCATTCGGCTCTCTCCCTTGTTGCGGTCTTATCGGGTGCTTCCGTCTCCTCGGGCGACGAGTGATTGCAGGCCCGCCGCCAAGACGATGATTGCGCCCGTCGCCAATAGCTGCATCGCGGCGCTGACATCGTTGAGCTGTAGAATATTCGCCAGTGCGCCGAGCATGACGGCGCCGGCGATCGTGCCGATCATGCTGCCCGCCCCGCCGAACAAATCCGTGCCACCGATCACCACGGCGGCGATCGCGTTCAGCTCATATCCCGAGCCGTCGTTCGGGCTTCCGAAGCTGAATTGGCCGGCATGGACAATGCCCGCGATGCCGGCGCAAAACCCGCTGAGGCCATAGACGGAAATCTTGACCCACCGCACCGGAATGCCCGAAAGCCTGGCCGCGCGCTCATTACCGCCTACCGCGAAAACATAGCGGCCATAGCGCGTTTGATCGAGGAGGAAGGTCGCGAGGCCGGCCAGCACGAGGAAGACGAGGGTTGCAACCGGGAAGGTATCGCCGAACAGCCGTTCGCCGAGTACCGCAAAGGCTGGCGGCGCATTGCCCGGTCCCTGGCCATAATTGATGTTGATAAAGGTGTTGTTCGACGCAATCAGCGCCAGCCCGCGTGCCGCCTGCAGCCCGGCCAGGGTGACGATGAAGGCCTGGATGCGCAGTCGTGCCGAGATGAGCCCCTGAACCAGTCCAAAGATCGTGCCGACGACGATGACCAGCGGCAGTGTCGTGCCAAGACCCCAGCCCTGATTGACGAGCAGGGCCGCCGTCAACACGCTGGATAGGCCCAATACAGCGCCGACCGAAAGGTCGATGCCGCCGGCGATGATGACGAAGGTCATGCCTAGCGCCAGAATGCCGGTCTCGGAAATAGACCGCACGATATTGGCGATATTCTCGGGATTGAGGAACAGGATGTGGCCATGCCGGCGTGGCGAGAAGATAATGCCGCCCATCAGCACGAGGATGAGCCCGAGCAGACTCTGGAAACGCACGAGGTAAACGAGTGGGGACTTTCGGGGCCGGCCGGCCGGCGCGGGCGCCGTTATCGATTCCGTCATGCCACCAGCGCCTCGCCAAGGCTGTAGCGCCGCAGCGTTGCTTCGCTAACGCCGGCGGAAAAGGCAGCGACCGTCACGCCGCCATGCATGACGACGATGCGATCGCAAAGGCCAATCAGCTCCGGTAGTTCCGATGAAGCGACGAGAACGCCGAGCCCATTTAAGGCGAGAGCGCGGAGCTGGCGGTAGATTTCGCCCTTCGCACCGACATCGACGCCACGTGTCGGTTCGTCCAGCAGCAGAAGGCGCGGGTTGTCCAGCAACTCTTTGGCAAAGACGACTTTCTGCTGGTTGCCGCCGGAGAGATTGATGACTCGGGCGGCCGGCAGCCTTGGCCGCACGTCAAAACGCTCCAGTGCACCAACAACCTCCGTCTGCTCGCGTCCAGCCGAGACCAGGCCCCAGGGCGTCATCCGTGCGAGCGTTGACATGACGATGTTGCGTGCGACCGTGTGCCCGAGGACAAGGCCGGTGCTGCGGCGGTCATCGGTGACGTAGCCGATGCCGGCGCGCCGTGCCGCCCTGATCGAACCAAGTGCCGCCGGCTTGCCGTCGATCGCGACCCCGCCATGCCAGCGGCCGCGCACCTCGAAGCCATAGAGGGACGAGAGAAGCTCCGTTCTGCCTGCGCCCATCAGCCCCGCGAGACCAACGATTTCGCCCTCGTGCACGGTGAGCGACACGTCCCGCGGCGCCTGCCAACCGGCGCGCTCCACCGCCGGGGTAAAGCGGGCATGATCGAGCGTGAGCAAAGGTTGCCCAATGCTCGATGCTCGTGGCGGAAAGAGGTCCTGGAAGCTTTTGCCGACCAGCATCCGCACGAGGTCGGCCTGTGGCGCATCGGGCGGAGCATCGCCCACCACAAGACCATCCCGCATGACCGTGACGCGATCCGCGATGCGCGGAACCTCCTCCAGCCGATGCGAGATGTAGATAACGCCCACGCCCCGCCGCTTGAGCTCACGAACGGTCTCGAACAGATGCTCCGCCTCTGTCGCCGAGAGGGCCGCCGTCGGTTCATCGAGGATCAGGATACGCGCATCTGAAGCGAGTGCCTTGGCGATGGCGACAAGCTGCCGCTCCCCCATGCGCAGGGACGAGACATGCAGCCTGGGATCGAGCGTGACGCCGGCTTGGCGAAGCAGCGTCTGTGCACCGCGGAGCATCTCCTCATGCGCCATGGTGCCAAACGACGTCACCTTTTCGTGCCCAAGGTAGAGGTTCGCCGCGATGTCGAGCCCTGGGACGAGATCAAGCTCCTGCGGAATCATCACGATCCCGGCCGCGTGCGCCTCGCGTGGGGTCTGAAACCGGACCGGGGTGCCGGCAAGCGTCATCGTGCCCCGATCAGGCAGCGCGGCTCCACTGATGATTGCCATCAGCGTGCTTTTGCCGGCTCCATTTTCACCTAGAAGTACATGGATTTCCCCGGAGGTCAGGGTGAAATCGACACCGCGCAATGCGCGAACGCCGCCGAACCGTTTCTCCACACCCGATAGTGCCAGGAGCGGCAGGACCAAGTTTCGCTTCCCCATGCCAATTCGACCGGCGGCCTTCTGACGGGCCACATCCTTGGGGTGAAGGCTATGGTCATCGAAGCGCTTGCGCAAGTGCTTTTCCTGAGTCCGATTTTGGATGAAGATAGCGGTGCAGTCTGACAGTCAGGGAGGTGCTGCGTGACGACACTGGCGGATGTTGCCCGGGTAGCCGGCGTCGCAGCGTCAACCGTGTCGCACGTGATCAACGGCACCCGCTTCGTCTCGGACGAGACGCGAGAGGCGGTACTCAGGGCCATCTCCGAGACCGGCTATACGCCCAATACGCTCGCGCGCTCGCTGGCACGCTCGGGGGTCAGTACCGGGACGGTCGGCATTGCGCTCTCGGCGGCGTCCAACCCCTATTTCATGAACCTCATCCACGCCGTCGAAGGCGAACTCACCGCACTTGGAAAGATGGTCTTCCTCGCCGATACACGGGAGGTCGCCGCACGCGAACTCGACGTGGTACGCTCGCTGCACCAAAGGCGCGTAGACGGCATCATTCTCGCGCCATCGGGTGGCTCACGGGAGCATGCTCTGCACTATCTGATGCAGAACAAGGTGCCGACCGTGCTTGTCGACCGTTGCGTGGCACCGGAATTCACGCAGATTGGTGTGGAAAATACCCTGGCCATTCATCAGCTTGTTGATCACTTGGCCGGTCTTGGCCACCACCACATCGGAATGATCGGTGGCCAGGCCGGCATCGCCACCACCATCGAGCGCGTGACGGCTTATAAGCGTGCCCTTGCTCTGCACAAACATCCCTTCGATCCCTCATTTCTCCTGACGAGCAGCGAGTCGGTCGCCGAAGCACGGGATGGTCTTTCCAAGATGCTGCGGCTGCGGAAACGCCCGACAGCCATCATCGCCGGCAACAACCAATCGATGATCGGCATCATGCAGGCGCTCCATCATCATAACGTGAAGGTGCCGGAGGAAATGGCGGTCGTGGGGTTCGACGATTTCGAATGGGCGGATTGCTTTCATCCGCGCCTCACCGTCATTGCCCAGCCCTTCGAGCGGATCGCGCGCATTGCCGTGCAGCTTCTGGTCAAGACCATGGACAACCACATGGCAAAACCGCGGACCATTCGACTCAAGCCAACCCTCATCATCCGGGATTCCTGCGGCAGTACGCTTGCTAGGACGCGGACCGCCCGCCTCTCGCACGCGTCCTAGGACGGGTGCGGCAGGCCCGCGGCGAGAAAGAGGGTATTCCCCTTCAGCCCTGCACTCATCACCAAGGCCGCACCGCCCCGGCCTTGAGCCGGATCGAGGTGATCCCTAGCCTCTCCGGCTGCGGTCCAAGACACCAATTGTGGCTCATTGCGGCTTGGGTCGTCGAGGCTCGCCGGCGTGACGACGCTAATCAATTAGTCGAGGCTATTCGATTGGCGGGACGAAAGCCGGGCAGGTCTGCCGAGCCCGCCTTCGCGTCCTCCGTTTAGGACGAGGATGCGGATGCCGACATGAGTTCTGGCAGCTCTCAGAAGGCAGGGTTCGACACGATTGTTGGATGGCCGTCCCTCTCCACAGCCAAGCGCCGCATTCCCCGGGTGACAATGTCGCCATAATCATGACCGGCGGTCGTCTGACAGAACCAGGCGAAAACGAGAGGGTTGGAGCCGGTATTGACCGAGCGATGGGCCCAGCCCGGCGGGATAAAGGCACAAACGCCCGGCCCCATCTCCACCTCACTCGTTTCGCCCTCCCGCGTCTGCAAGAGGAGAAGCCCCGTGCCGCTCTGCGTGTAGTAGGCCTCCCCACAATCATCGCGAACGTGATAGTGACCCCGGGTCATGAAATACTCGTCCCCGATCTTCCCCGGATACATCGTCGTGGTGCCGAAGAAGATGTCGCTGCCGGGTTGTCGGTAACCGGCCACCTCGTAGCCGATCGCGTGCGGGCTCTCTCTCAAAAAGTCATCGAAGGCGGCACCGTCGTGATAAAGACCGCGCAGTTCAGCCACCGGCTTGCTGTAATGCTCATTGGCCTTCGGCACCGCGCCACTGCGGCCATCCATGAAGACACCATCAGGACGAATCATCTGCTTGTTCCTTTGTTCAGAAAGGACGTCCGGCTACTCATTCAAACTGCGCGCAATCTCGGCCTCGGACGCACCAACGATATCATTGACGACGGCCGCAGTCGTCGTCTCCCGTGTGACATGCTCCGCCACGACCTGACCCAGGCGAAGGACAAGAATCCGATCCGTGATCGCCATAACATGGGCCAAGGTGTGCGATATCAGGACGACCGCCACCCCTTGGTCCCGAACATGACGCACGAGGCGGAGCAATTCCTCGACCTCGTGCACACCAAGATGATTGGTGGGCTCGTCGAGAATAAGAAGCTTGCGCGCCCAGGACATCGACCGTGCGATGGTGATCGCTTGACGTTGCCCACCCGACAGATTGCCCACGCTCGTCTCGAGATGAGGCAATCGGATCCCGGTTTTGGCAGTGTCGGCCTGGGCAACCTGCGTCATCGCGCGGTTGTCCAAAAAGCCCATCCTGCCGAGCAATCCTGGCCTGACAATCTCGCGCCCGAGAAAGATATTGGCTGTGATGGACAAGGTCGCCGCCAACCCAACGTCCTGGTACACGGTCTCGATTCCGGCCGCGAGCGCTTGCTGCGGCGAGATCCAACGGCGGGGCTGACCCTCGAAGAGGACATCCCCGGATGTCTGCGGAAACATTCCCGAGATGATCTTGATGATCGTCGACTTTCCGGCACCGTTATCCCCGACGAGGCCGAGGATCTCACCGGCCCGGACGTCGAGGGACACGTCCGCGAGGGCCGTCACCGAACCGAAGGTCCGCGTGACGTTCCGAAGCACGAGGAGCGGCGTATCCTGCACGTCTCCGGTCTCCGATGCTGGAGCAGTCGCCATCTCTGTCAATCCCGAGCCCTGCCTCGTTCCTGCATCATCACCGCGACTGCGATGATCACGCCGATGATCACCGTCTGCCAGTAGGGTTGAATGCCGGCCACGATGAGGCCGTTGACAATGACGCCGATGATCAGCGCGCCGAGCAGGCTGCCGAGGATCGTGCCGGTGCCCCCGAAGAGGCTGGCGCCACCGATGACGACGGCCGCAATCGCGTTCAGTTCGTCATTGGCGCCTTCGAGCGGAGAGCCCGTTCCAAGGCGCATGAAGACGAGCACGCCAGACACCGCAGACAGCAAACCCGCAAGAACATAGATCTTCAGGAGATGTCTTTGCACGGGGATGCCGGCACCCCGCGCCGCCCGGGCGTTTGAGCCGATCGCGAAAGTCCACCGCCCAAATCTGGCGCAATGGAGAAAGAGCCCGACGAGGATGCCTAAGATGGCAGTCACCAGGATGGGCAAGGTCAGAATGCCGAGGAAGACATGATTGCCCCAGGTCGCAATCGATGGCGACATGCCGGAGACGTCTACACCGTTGGTCAACACGAACGTCAAACCAGTCGCGACGCCGAGCATGGCAAGCGTCGCGATGAAGGGTGTGACCTTGGCCTTCGTGACCATCAAGCCATTGGCGAGACCGATGACAAAGCCGACCGCGAGGGCGGCAAGCACACCCAGGAGCAGGCTCGGAAAAGCCCCAAGCCCGGCGCCACCCTGATTGACATTGACGAGCACGAGCGATCCGAGGATGCCCGACAGTCCCAGGGTGGCTCCGACGGAAATGTCGATCCCGCCGGTGATGATGACGAGCGTCTCACCGAACGCGAGCAGGATGGTCTCTGTCGAATCCTGCAGAATGCTGCTGACATTGTCTGCACTGAGAAAGCCGACATTGAGTATCTCGAATGCCCCGACGATGATCACCAAGCCAAGCAGCAACATAAGCTGCTGCTTGACCAGGGGGCGGCGCGCAAGCCACGCGGCGCCTCCCTGCCCGGCTACTGCCGAAGATGATGACATGATCCGCTTCACAACGACCGTTACTGGCCGCGATAGAAATATTGCGATTGCTGAGCCATGGTTTCGCGCTTGATGAGAATGTCCGGAAGAACGTTGAACTTCTTCTCGGGCTGGGTTCCCTTCGTCGCGTCATAGGCCATTTTGACGGCCATTTCTCCCTCCATCGCCGGTTGCTGCGCGATCAGCCCGATGAGTTCCCCCGCCTTCAGCGCGTTGACCTCGTCGGGCTCGGCGTCATACGCGACAACTTTGACCTGCCCGAGTTTGCCCGCGTTCCGCAGCCCCTGGATAACGCCGATCGCGGTTTCGTCGTCGATGCAGAAGATCCCTGCCAGATGCGGATAGCGGAGCAGAAGTTCGCGCACGACTTGCGCAGCATGGCTTGGCTGATCGCTGCTGAACTGGAAACCAAGGTATTTGAGGCCCGGATAGCTCTTGAGCTTGGACTCGAATCCCTGCTTGCGAAGCTGATCCGTGCTCGTGCCGGGCAGGCCGTTCATGAGATAGACCTCGCCCTTTCCGCCCAAGGCTTCGCTCAGAAGATCCGCCGCTAAAGCTCCACCACCGATGTTGTCTCCTGTTACCGCGCCGGTGATCTTGGAGGTATCCGCAACGCTCGTGTCCGCCGTGACCACGGGGATATGCAGGCTGACGGCCCGGTTGACAGAGGGCATAAGCGCGTTGCCATCCGTCGGCACCAGGACGAATCCTGCCGGATGCTGATTGAGAACGGCATTGACAAAAGGCAGTTGCGCCGTCGGGGAATATACGCCCATGGCACCTTGCCATATCAGATGAACGCCAAGCTTCTTGGCTTCCTGCTCTGCCCCGTAGTGCATGGAGATGAAGAATGGATCGGAGGCCAGGCTGGGAACGAAGCCGATGGTCGGAGCTTGGGCGCGTGCCGCCTGACCACCGAGAGCGAAACCCATCACCGCCGCGGCGAGGCAACCATGGAAAAGGCCGGACAATAGGAAATTCTTCTTCATTGTTTTCTTCCTCTTGTTTCGTCTTGCTGTCTGGTCGGCGCAGTGTGCTCCAGATTGTCGCCCGTTCTAAAACTCCTGCCGTGTGGGCGTGATCACGATCTCCTGCAGGATGACATCCTGGGGCATCTGATAGGCGAAGAGCATGGTGCGGGCGACGTTTTCCGGCTTGATACCTCCTCCGATATCGGCGCCCCGCGCGGCCCAGACCTCATGCGCTTCCCTGTTGAGCATCGTCGTCTCGATCTCGCTTTGTGTCAGTCCTGGCGACACGACTATGACCCGCACATCGAAGCTGGCCATGCTTCGCCGGGCCGCTTCGGTCAACGCATGAACATAGGCTTTGGATGCCCCGTAGGCGTCATGATAAGGGTAGGATTTGCGACCAGCGATGGAACTGACATTGAGAATCGTGCCGTGCCGTCGTTGCTTCATACCCGGCATGACGATGTGCATGCAGTTCATGACACCCAGACAGTTGATATCAAGCAAGGCTCGCCATTCCGCCGGGTCCTGATCCTCTATGCGCGCGAGCGGTGCGATGCCCGCGTTGTTAATGAGACAGTCAATGGGACCATGCTCCCGTTCGGCTTCGGTAACTGCTGCGGCGATCTCTGCACGTTCGCGAACGTCGACACCCAAACACAGGGCACGCGGCAGGTTCAGCTCCTCCAGTTTCGCGCGACGGCGGCCGAGCAGCAGCAGGGGATGTCCGGCTTCGGCAAAAAGCTTTGCCGTTGCGGCGCCAATTCCGGTGCCCGCCCCCGTGATCATGACCAGTGGCTTCTTCATGAAAGGGACTCCTGCAGAAGCAGCGGTGATGCGGCGGACGAAGGTGGGTGCGTCAAGGCCAGGCGGCGCAACGTTGCATTGTCCAAATTAGATACGGGGTGACGCTCCCCGGCGCAGACGCCGTTGTGCATGATGATGACCTCGTCACATACCGCCAGCAGTTCGTCCTCTTCGGTCGAGACAACGAGAACCGCGACTCCCGATTGGACGGCCAGGTCTCTGATGAAGGTGTGGATCTGGGCCTTCGTCGCGACATCGATGCCCTTCGTCGGCTCATCCAGGAGAAGAATGGTCGGGTGCTGAAGCACGGCTTTGGCAAGCAGCGCCTTCTGCTGATTTCCGCCGGAAAGGCGGGAAAGCGGTGCGTGGATATCTCCGCGCACCTTCAGAGATTGCAGGATTCCTATGGCGTCCCGGGCTGCATCCTGCTGGCGGATCACGCCTGCCCAGGCATGACGTCTCAGAACCGGAAGCGTGCAATTGCGCACGGCATCGAAATCAGGAATGAATCCGTTTGCCTTGCGCTCCTCGGAAACATAGCTGATTCCAGCACGCATGGCGTCGCACGGCGAGCGAGGCCTGAACGCCGCCTGGCGCAGACGCATGTGGCCATGGTCTACGGGCTCGAGGCCGTACAAAGTGCGCAGCAGCCGGCTTCGCCCTGAGCCGGCGAGGCCGTAGAGTCCAAGAACCTCTCCCGGCGCTAGGTCAAAGCTGACATCCTTCAGACCGCGCCTTGCCCCGATCCCACGCACTGCAAGGCAGACGGCCTTGTCTTCCCCCGGAGATACGAGGGGAGAAGCCGATGCTTTTTGCGCCTGAAGGCGCACCGCCTCCTGCTCGCCAACAATTGATTCGACAACCTCCGCGCGCGACAAACCGGTGATCGGACCGTCCAGGACAACGCGCCCGTCCATCAGCGCCGTCACGTGATCACAGGCAGCGAAGATCTCATCGAGCTTGTGGTCCACGATGACGATGGCGACATCCCGCTCCCGCGCAATCCGGCGCAGTGTGGTGATCAATTGATCGATTTGGCCACGCTCCAGCGCAGTCGTCGGCTCGTCAAGCAGGATGACCTGGGCGTTGCGGGCCAGGGTTCCGATGATCTCGACCATCTGTCGCTGCGCAACAGGGAGATCGGCCAGCTTCTCCTGCCCGGTGAGATTTAGACCATATTCGGCGAGTTGCCGGGAAGCAGCAGCCTGCATCGCTTTTTTGTCGAGAACGCCCGCCCTCGCCACCTCGCGTGCCAGAAAAAGGTTCTGCGTGACAGTCAGATTTTCAATCAGCGACAGTTCCTGGAAGACCGAGGCGACGCCCGCGGCGGTTGCGGCGGCCGGGCCGGAGAAGGTCACCGGCCGCCCGTCCAGCAGTATGGTTCCGCCGTCGGGCGCGGTTACCCCGGCAAGTATTTTGAGCAGGGTCGATTTACCCGCGCCGTTGTGGCCGACCAGACCATGCACTTCGCCGCTGCGCAGCGTGAAGGTCACACCGTGAAGCACCGTCGCCGTGCCGTAGCGCTTCACGATCCCTTGCGCAATCAGACGCTCCGCAGGCATCTCTCGTCTCCCGACCGGCCGATCACCCAAGCTCGCCCGGGGGAGGCGTCTGGCCATATTTGAAGACGGCGACGGGCAGAAGGACGGAAGGCTTCACATCCTTGCCATCGACATAGTCACGGATGCTTTGCACGACGATCTTCGCATAGGTTGCCGGCTGCTGCGCCGCGCAGCCCTTGTACGGACCTTCGAGTTTTGTGTCGGCGGCGCAAAACGCGAACAGGCTCACCTTGTTCGCCTGGCCGAGCGCCTTGATGGCCTGGATGGCCCCCACGGCGCCAGGCCCCGTGTCAGCGAAGATCACATTCATCTCCGGATTGCCCTGGAGCATCTCCATCGCGACCTTGAGGCTCACATCCGGTTGGACGAGTCCATTGACGACGCGCGTCACCTGGGCATTCGGATTTGCGGACAGCGCCTGCTTGAAGCCTCCGTCTCGCTCATTGGTTGGAAGCTGCTGCGGATCACCAACGATACCGGCGACGATCTTGGCATTCGCTCCCAAAGCCGCCAGCGTCGCCTCACCCATCACCCGTCCGCCTTCGACCTGATCCGGACCGACATACTGGACGATGGCACCGCCTTGCGCCTTCAGGTCATGCTCATCCACCGAGACATTGACGGTGAAGACCGGAATGCCGGCCTTGGACAGCGCCGTTGCCATGGCGGCACCTGGGCCGGAATCGACGGCATTGAGCGCGACCGCGCAAACTTTCTGCTGAATGAACGCATCGATCTGCGAAAGTTGCCGAGAATCGCTGTTGTCGGCGATCGACACCGCGATCTTGAAACCAGCCTCCTTGCCATGGTCGAGGAAGCTCTGCCGCATGGCGATATAGTACGGATTTGACGTGTTCGGCAGGGCGACGCCGATGAGCGGTGTCTGATCCTTGCAGCTTGCCGGCATGAGTTTGGCGCCACCCGTCTGCGCCTCGGCCACGCCGATTCCGAGAGCGAGGGTCATCGCGGGCAGGGCCACGGCAAGGCCCGCCCAGGGCCGGATCCGCCGCGTGGATGAAATCGCACTATGTTGCACCATCGAACGCATTCCCTTGTTTTTTTGTTCTTGCTGAGCTGCTGTTGACGGCATTTGCCGCCTCGGATCAATCGCTTCGGCGAAAGCCGTGGTTTCGAAGGAGGGATCGGAGACTCTCGAGCATGGGCGTTCCGGCATTGCGGCGCCGGTACGTATCGAAAATGACGGCAATGAGAACGATCACGCCGATCACCAGAGATTGCCAGTAGCTGCTGACATTGAGAACGTTCATCCCATCGCTGACCACGGCAATGAGCACTGCGCCGATCATTGCGCCCTGCACCCGCCCCACACCACCGAAGAGGCTGACACCGCCGATCACGGCTGCGGCGATGGAGAAGAAGAGTTCGTCGCCCAGTCCGGTCGTCGGAAATCCGACCATAAGACGCGCCGTATCCACGATGCCGCCAAGGCTCGCGCAGAGTCCGCTGATGGCATAGACGACGATCGTCGTCGTCGTCAGATTGACACCGGCGAGATGCGCGGCCTCCCGGTTTCCTCCAACGGCATAGATATGTGTGCCGAGGATGGTCTTGGAGAGCAGCAATCCTGCCAGAATTGCCATGACCGCAAGAATCAGCACTGGCACGGGAACCCCGAGAAACCGGCCTTGCCCGACGAAGGCAAAGCCGCTTTGCGTCACCGAGATTGAATTGGCACCGGTGATGATGAGAGCCATCGAGGATGCCACCCCCATGGTCGAGAACGTCACGATAAAGGACGGCACGCGAAAGACTTGGACGATGAGACCGTTGAGCATGCCCATCAGCGTGCCGCAGAGCAGCGTCACGAAGATGGCCAGGGGCCAGGCCAAGCCGTGGGACATGAGCAGGGAAACCAGGACGCCCATGAAGGCGATGTTGGCGCCTGTCGAAAGATCGATCCCCCCAACGAGAAGCACAAAGGTCTGACCGAGCGCCAAAAGGCCAATGACCGCCCCGTTGAGCAGCAGGACCAGCCCATTCGACAATGTACGCATATTGGGCGACATGGCGCAGAAGAGCGCGAAGACGATGATGAGCATGGCGAGGATGCCCGTCTCGTCGGGCAGTTGCCAGCGATGAGGAACCGCGGTGGCTTTCGTCGCACTGCTCATTGCGTCCTCCCCGTTTTCAATGCGCCAGCCATTTGGCCATCCCCAGTGCCGGTGCCGCCGCTTCGCGATACGCGGCGCGGATCGCCTTGGCGCCCGCCATGTCGCGGGGCACCGCCCCAAGTATCAGCGGTGGTGCCCAGGCACGGGCGAGCTCGGCCGCTGGTTCGCCCGTCAGGGCCGCAGCCGCCTGCACCGCAGCGCCTGCCGCCGCTGCTTCCGTCGCCGGGCTGAGATAGACGGGCTCCCCTGTCAAATCGGCCAGAATTTGCTGGTAGGCGCGGGAGCGCGCGGCGCCCCCTGTTAGGATCAAGCGCCCGTCCATCCGGGCGCCCGCCGCGCGCAACAGGTCTCGGCCATCCAATAGACTGCAAAGGACGCCTTCGATCGCCGCCCGCGCGATCTGTTCCGGGCTCGTATTGCTGCGTAGACCGAGCAGTTGTCCCGTCGCCAAGGGCAGGTTCGGCGTACGCTCCCCATCCAGATAAGGCACGACGACAACCCCGCTGCCCGCCGCCGCCGCAAGAACCATTGCATCGAACTGATCCGTGTCCACGCCCAGAAGGCGCCGAAAGAAATCCGTCACCTTCGCCGCGTTGAGAGTCGTGATCATGGGCATGAAGCGGCCGGTTGCATCGGCATAGCCGTTGATGGCGCCGGACGGATCATGAACGGCCCTTTCGGTCACCGTGTAGACGGTACCGCTCGTGCCCAGTGAGATGACCGTATCTCCTGAGTTGATGCCGAGACCGAGGGCGGCAGTCATATTGTCGCCGCTGCCAGCTCCGAGAACGGCACCCGTGAGCCCGTCCAAGCCTGCCGAGGGGCCGATCTGGCCGGCTTGCCCATTCGAGGCCAGGACCTCCGGCAGAATCTTTTCCCAGTCGAGACCAGGGGCGGCAAGCTCCGCCAACTCATGATCCCAGCAATTGCGGATCGGATCGAAATAGCCGGTGCCCGAGGAACCGCCTCGTTCCGTGACGGCGTGATGTCCCATGCGATAGATCAAGTAATCCGCCGGCAGCATGAGTCGTGCCACCCGATCGAGTGTTCGCGGATGGCATCGCCTGGTCCAGGCCAATTTGGAAATGGTGAGCGCCGGGCCTGGCACGGACCCGGTGCGCGACGCCCAATCCAGCGCAGGCAGCCGCTCCACGAGAGCGGCGGCATCGGGAGCCGATTCCGTGTCGTTCCACAATTTCGCCGGGCGGACTGGTTCGTCATCGGAATCGAGCATGACGAGACCGTGACCCTGCCCACCGACGGAGACTGCCGCAACCGCGGGGAGATGGGAAGACAGTTGGCCGAAGGCCGCCGTCAGCGCACGCCACCAATCACGGGGGTCCTGCTCACTCCTGGGCGGAGTTGTCGGTGGATGGGGGGCGCGCGCCTCCGCGACCAGATGTCCGTCCATGAGGGAACGAATGACGATTGTGCAGGACTGCGTGGACGTATCGATGCCTGCGACAAGATTGCGCCCCACGACCGGCTACTCATCATCCGCAGCGGGGGCCAGACACACGCCATCACGGCCGACCGCGCCTGCGGGATGGGTATAGAGTACCTGATCCCATCCGTAGCCTCGCATGACGCGGGTCACGTCGGTAATGGCATCGAGCAGGGCCGCCGCGGCGAGCGAACTTCCTGTAGCGATGATGGCGCCAAGGTCGGCATCCGCAGGCAGTTTGAGGGGCAGCAGATAGTCGGCGAGGGACGCCAATTCGGAGTCCGCCGTGGCGGTGACGACGATGAGGCAACGCGAGAGCGTGCGGGCGCGTTTGCAGAACTCGTTCAGTTCTGCGGAGCTTCCACCCTTGGAAATGGCAATGACGGTATCTTCCGCTCGGAGTACACCAAGCCCGCCATGCAGCCCGTCGGCCGGCGACAGATAGAAGGCTGGTGTGCCGGCGACGGAAAGCAGATGCGCCGCCCGCATGGCGACCGCGCCCGACGTTCCACTGCCGGTGACCAAAACCTTCCCGGACCCGTCTGCAAGTTCCCGACAGACCTGGACGAAGGCCGGCCCCAGGGCGGTCTCCGCCGCTGTGACAGCCGAGCCATTCGCCTGAATAACCCTCCGGGCGATGGCCAAAGCGCTTGAATATTCAAGTGACGTCTTCATGGCGACGCTCGGGTTTCTTTTTTTGAAGCCTATGTCGCCGACACCCGCAGAGTCAATTGAGCATCACGCGCTCATTTGAGCGAATCCTTCAAAAGATGGCGCGCGACGGTTGCATCCGTGATCAGCGTCGACAGCCAGCCGCCCTTCAGAACCGCATGGATCGCGGCGGCTTTCTCGCGGCCTCCGGCCACGCCGATCACCATGGGCACTTTACGGATTTGACCGGCACTCAAGCCGACGACATTCGCTGCGAGTGGGGTCGTGACGGCCTTTCCGCTTGGGTCGATCAAGACGGAACACAGATCCGCACAGGTGCCGGACGCCTCGGCCTGTTCCTGCCATTGCGCCGGCAGGGTGCTGAACAGTGTCGAGTTGGTAGGGTGCCAGGCGCCGATACCGGAGACCAGGACGTCGATCTCAGCAAAGCGTGCCATCGCGCGGGCGACACTGGGCTCGTTGTGGAGGCGTTTTAGGAGATCCTGATCCTCGAGCCACATCGGCAAATAGAGAGGATAGGCCGTTCCGTGACTCAAGGCCGCCAAACGGTGAACGAGATCGACAGAACTCTGGGCATATTCGGCACCCGCCATGCTACCGATCGCCTGCACGACGTCGATCTTGGGAAGCTTGGTCAGTGCCCGTGCGCAGGCGGCAAGCGTTCGGCCCCAGGCAACCGCCAGGGTTTGCCCATCCGTCAGAATTTCTTCGAGAAGCGAAGCCGCGGCGCGGCCCAGAGCGTCCGTCACGCCCTGGGGCGCGTCGTCCAGGCCCCGCACCACCACGGCATGGCGCAGGCCATAGTGGGCACTCAAACGCTCCGCGAGCGGCACGTCGTATTCGTCGAGGTCCTCGATGACGAACCGCACGGTCCCGGTCTCGATGGACTCGTCGATCAGGCGCGCAACCTTGAAACGCGAGATTCCGAGGCTTTCCGCAATCTCCGACTTGGTCTGCCGACCGACGAAGTAACGTTGTGCGACAGTCGTCATAAGAAGCTTCACGCTAGGCCGCCTAGCCATGCGAACCGATCTCCTGGGAGAGGGACTCATCCAATGAGCGCAAAGCGCTCGTCTGAGCGATCCGTGTCAAGAGACTGTCGGCAAGGCAAGTGCCTTCCTGAGGCAGGCGCGGAAGCCGCGGTGGGGCGGTTCGGAGGCCTCAGGCGGGGCGGCGGCCTGGTGAGAGCCAGGCCCGCTATTCAGACTTGGTTGGCTCTCGTCCCATCAAAGAATGCCGTAGCGCTCGAACACCTCACGCAGTGACGTGCCGGAGCGGAGCGCCGCGAGCGTATCCTTTTCCCCACGCAGCTTCTCGGCTGCCAGACGCAGCACCTCCTCCTCCGCCGCCTGGGGCACCACGACCAGCCCGTCGGCGTCACCGAAAATGAGGTCGCCGCTTTCAACCATCACGCCCGCACATTCCACCGGCACGTCGATTGCCATCACGCGGGCGCGGCCCTTGCTGTCGAGCGGCGCGATGCCACCATGGAATACCGGAAAACCCATTTCACGAATGGCCTTGATGTCGCGAACGCAACCATCCATGACCGCGCCCGCCGCTCCGCGCACCTGCGCGGCGGTCGAGAGAAGCTCCCCCCACGGAGCGACGCGGGCAGGATTGCTGCAGGCAAACACCGGCACCTCGTCCGGCATCAGGCTGTCAATCAGCGCGATCTCCAGATCATAGGGATTAACTCCGTCCTCGACGTGATAGACCTCCATATAGGCGCCCGTCCGCGCACGGCCGACTAGGATCTGGCTCTCGTCGAGCGGACGGATACGGGACGGCATGGCCTGCCTGCGCAGCCCCACTTGGTCGAGACAGTCAGACAGCAGGGCAGAGAACAGGCTTTCACGCAGTTCCGCCATACGCGGGGTCACGGTCATGGAATCATCTCCTGGCTATTTTGCTCGGTGGCGGCCGAGACGGGGTGAGTCTTTTGGCGCCCGCTGCCTGCGCTTCCGTCACGTCACGCTCCGATGCGTTGACAAGGGTGAGCATTGCGGCCGCGGCCGCGGCACTGTCGCCGGACGCGATCGCATCCAAGACAGTCTCATGGAATGGCAGAGATTGCTGTTGCCCCTGCGGCGCATCCAGGGATAGGCGCAATGTGATGTCAAGGGCGACAGTCACCGCCTGACCCAAAGCGCGGAACAGGGAATTACCGACGCTGGCCAGGATGATGCGGTGAAAACAGGCGTCGGGCTCGAGAAAGCGCGCGCTGTCCTCGCCGGCCGCCGTCATCTCGGCCAAGGCCGCAGCAAGGTCGTCCAGCTGCGCCGGGGTAATCCGGCTGGCCGCGAGAGCCGCTGCCGCAGGCTCGATCACCCTGCGCAATTCAAAGAGTTCGGTCACGAAGCTGCTGCGTTCACCGCTTTGCGAACGCCACTGCAGAATATCGGGATCAAGCAGGTTCCATTCGGAGTCGTCACGTACGCGTCCCCCAGCGCGGGAGCGGATGTCGATGAGGTTCTTGCTGACCAGCACGCGCAGCGCCTCTCGCAACACGCTGCGGCTGACCTGCAGTCGCTCGCACCACTCCGTTTCGTTGGGCAGTTGGGAGCCGGGCGGGAACCGACGGGCGACGATGTCCTGTCCGATCGTGTCGACAACCTGATCGACCAGCGATCGCCCGCGACGGCGGATGACGCTCGTCATGCCGGTGTCCTCCGGTAGAGCAGCATGAGTGGCGCGGTGACGATGGCGATCACGAGCAGAAGCACGATCCCGACCGTCGCGCCCATGCCGAAATCGGTTTGATTGAATGCCAGGCGATAAATGTAGAATTCCATGGTGGTCGTACTAAAGCCCGGGCCACCGCCTGTCATCACGAAAATCAGGCTGAACAGCGCGGTGAAGGCCGCTATCAGTGTGATGACCGTTGTGAAGACGAGGAAGCGGGTCATCAACGGGAGAACGATCTGGCGAACAGTCGCAAGAAGGCCGGCGCCGTCGATTGTCGCCGCTTCGAAGATCGCGGCGTCGATGCCGGACAGGCCGATCAGGAAGATGAGCGTATTCTGGCCGACCTGAGACCAGATGAAGGTAAGAGCGATCGGGATGATCGCGGTATGCACGCTGCCCAGCGGATCAATGCGGAAGCGATGCATGCCGAGCGTATCGAGCATCTGGTTGATGAGACCGTCCGACGAATAGACGCGCAACCAGACGATGCCGATGACAACCCAGGACAGAGTTGCCGGCAGAAAGATAAGCGCGCGCACCCAGCGCCAGCCCGGTGGCTCCATCGCAATGATGATCGCGATGCAAAAGGGAATAAAGACGGCAAAGGGAACGGAAAGAAGAAGAAGCAGATTGTTGAAGAAGACACTGCCGAAATCGGGACTATGCAGGAGATGGAGATAGTTGCCGATCCCGTTCCAGCTGGCCGACAATCCGTCCCACTGCATCAGGCTGTAATAAGCTGTCTCACAGATCGGCAGAATCAGGAACAGGCCCCAGACGAGAAGCAACGGCGCTACGAAGGCGAGGCCGGCTCGTTGGCGGTGTCGATGAAAGCCGCGAATGCGCGGGGGCGGCACACTCGCGGACGTCGCAATAGGTCTGCCGCTCATCGTCGCGCCCGCCCCCGCCCCTATGCCACTGGCCCTCCGCTCAGTGCTTCTGATCGGCCGGCAGATTGTTCCAGGCATCCTGCATCTTCTGCAGCGCCGCCTGAACGGTCATCTGCTGGGCAAAAGCGGCGGTGAGCACGCGCTGGCCGACATCCACCAAAGGCGGCTGGATGACGTTATCAATCATCGGCACCGCGGTGAAACCGTCCTTCTCCGTCAGCGCGAAAAGATCGGCGTAGAGAGGATTGCTGGCTGCATAACCCTCGCGCGCCGGCACCAATCCGCTTTGCGCTAAAATCTTCTGCGCATCTCCACTCATCAGGAAGGTGAGGAACGCGATCGCATCCTTCTTGTTCTGGGACGATTTGAGGAGGGAGAGCCCATCGCCGGGCAACTCCACGACCGTCTTCGTCGGCGTATTGGAAAAGGGCAGCGGAAAGACGCCAAGGCTGCTGCCCATCTTGTCGTAGAGCTGTTGCAGGTTCCAATTGCCATCGACAATCATTGCGGCCTTTCCGGCCGCGAATTTCGTCAAGATGTCCGATGTTGTCAGAACATCGGGGTTGGTACATCCGTTCTTGTGCAAATCGGCCCATTTCTGCAGCTGGTCCGCGATGGGCTGCGAGGTCCAGGGAATTTTGCCGTCGGCAAGGCCGCTCCACTGGTCCGCGGGATAGGCGCCGGCCATCAGGTAGCTGAGATCATAGAAGGGATAGAATTCTGAACTCAGCGCCTGGCTGTCGCTGCCATACAGCATCGGGTCGACGCCCATGGCGCGCAATTTCTGGCAGGCGTCCGTCAATTCCGACCAACTGCGCGGCGGCGCGTCGAAACCCACCTTCTTCAACAGATCCTTGTTGTAAAAGCCGATATAGAACTGATCCTCAAGCGGCAGAACATAGAGCGCCTTGGCCGTGTCATAGTCTTGGGACGCCCAGCGCAGCCCCTTCATCTGATCGAGCGTGTTCGCCGGCAGCAGCGGCCGCAGATTGGCAAGGAGATGGGCGTATTTCAGGTCCCACACGCCCGTCCACATGACTGCGATATCGGGTGCCGAATGGGAGATGGAGGCAGCCGTCAGCAGTGCGAAATAGTTGTCGGCCGGCTGGCTGACGACCTTTACCTGAACATCCGGATCGGCCTTTTCGAAGGCCGCGACAACGGCGCTCAAAGCGGTCGCGTTCACTTCCGTCCCGTAATTGTGCCAGATCGTGATGGTTCCGGCGTCAGCGGGGGCAGTCGCGCCCGCCAACGCGCCAAGCGCGAGGCCGCCGAAAACAAGGCCCGATAGTCGCGCCCGGAAACTCCGGCGTGATCCACATGGGGCATTCTGATGTCGTGACATGAATTCTCCCTCCAAAAAGTGGTTTCAGGCACGCCCGCCAGGGCATTCGGTCCGGCGCCGAAATCGCCCTTGGAAAAATCATATGATATGTTTTAATCTGTGACGGCCGCTGTCAATCAAAATCAGCGCGGACGGTTTGCAATTTGCCCGAGGAGTGCGCGATGGAAGCCCGAGATGCGTCCTATCCCAGCCTGAAAGGCCGGCCTGTCTTCATCACTGGCGGGGCCTCCGGCATCGGCGAAAGCATTGTCGAACATTTCGCTGGCCAAGAAGCGCGGGTCACCTTCCTGGATCTCCAGCGTGACGCTGGAGAAGCGGTGGCCGACCGGATCGCCGCCCGCGGGCTCGACCGCCCGCTTTTCATTTCCTGTGATCTCAAGGATTTGGAAGCCTTGAAGGCGGCGGTCGTGCGGTCCTCTGCCACCCAAGGCGCGCCCCTCGTGCTGATCAATAACGCCGGCAATGACGATCGCCACAAGATCGAGGATGTCACGCCGGAATACTGGCAGAACCGGATGGAGACGAATCTGCGCCATCAGTTCTTCGCGGCCCAGGCCGTGCGCCCGGCCATGAAGGCGGCAGGCGGCGGTTCCATCATCTGCTTCAGCTCGATCAGCTGGTTCGCGGGGGAGGCGAACTACATCGCCTATGTCACGGCGAAAGCCGCAATCAGCGGAATGACGAAGGGCTTGGCCCGCGAACTGGGGCCGGAACGCATCCGCGTCAATGCCGTCGTCCCCGGCTGGGTAATGACGCAGCGGCAGATCGAGCTTTGGCTCGACGCTGACGGCGAGCGGCAGATCAAGGAACGGCAATGCCTGCCGGACAAGCTCATGCCCGCCGATCTGGCGCGCATGGTGCTGTGGTTGGCGGCCGATGATAGCCGCATGTGTACTGCACAGCATTTCGTGGTCGATGCGGGCTGGATCTAAGGCGATGGCGATTGCGGATATCACGGCATGAGAACCTTCCTCGGTCCCCGCGGTCGTGTGGTCGCAAGCGGTATCCTCGGCCTCGTACTGATCGTGATGCTGTTCCCCTTCTACACGATCGGCCGTGGATCGATGGAATTCGCCGGGCATGTTTCCTGGCGCAATTGGCGAGTCCTGTTTGAGCATCTTCCGGTTTTGCGTCAGCTGATTAATTCGAGCATCGTGACCGTCGGGTCCGTTGCCTGCATCCTCATCATCAGCTCGCTTGCGGCCTTTGCTTTGACAAAGCTCAAAGTCCCGCGCGGGGGCGCGCTGCTGGGTCTGATCGGCGCCAGCATGATGATCCCGATGCAGTCGATGATCCTGACGGAGTTCATCAACTTTGCGGCCCTCGGCGTATCAGACAACTTCCTGTCTGTGATCGCGACCTATGCCGCGCTCGGCATTCCCTTCGGCACCTTTCTCATGACGTCCTTCATGCGCGATCTTCCCGATGAACTTGTCGAAGCGGCGCAGATCGACGGCATGCCCTATTGGCGAATTTTCGCGAATGTTATTCTGCCGCTCAGCGCACCGGCTCTGCTGGCCGTTGGCGTTCTGCAATTCATCCAGATTTGGGATGACCTTCTGGTCGCACTGATCTTTTTGCAGGAGCCCGCGGTGCGGACCATCACCGTCGGTCTCGCCGTGCTGCAATCAGGCCGCGTTCTCGACATTCCGGTCCTGCTCGCTGGCTCGCTGTTGAGCGCCCTGCCGGCGATGCTTGCCTATCTCCTGTTCCAGCGCGCGCTGATCGGCGGTCTGACGCTGGGAATCGGCAAGTGACTCGCCCTTCTCTGCCCATTTCCTTCGGAGACCATCCATGACGGCCAAGCGCCTGCGTTCCCAAGCCTGGTTCGGTGGCGATGGCAAGAACGCCATCATGTATCGCAGCTGGATGAAAAATCAGGGCATGGCGCCCGATGCCTTCGATGGTCGCCCGGTCATCGGTATCTGCAACACCTGGTCCGAACTCACCCCTTGCAATGCCCATCTGCGCGATCTGGCGGAACGGGTGAAGCGCGGCGTTTATGAGGCTGGCGGCTTTCCCGTCGAGTTTCCGGTCATGTCGCTCGGCGAATCGAACCTGCGCCCGACGGCGATGCTTTATCGCAACCTCGCGTCGATGGACGTGGAGGAATCCATTCGCGGCAATCCGATCGACGGCGTCGTTCTCCTCGTTGGGTGTGACAAAACAACACCGTCGCTGCTTATGGGGGCGGCCTCCTGCGACTTGCCGACGATCGTTCTGTCCGGCGGCCCGATGCTGAACGGCCGCGTGCGCGGGAAGCCGGTGGGCTCGGGCACCGCCGTCTGGCGTTACAGCGAAGACGTAAAAGCCGGGCACATGACGCTCAAGGATTTCATGGATGCGGAAGCCGGCATGGCGCGCTCCGCCGGCAGCTGCATGACCATGGGCACGGCCTCGACCATGGCCAGCATGGTCGAGGCGCTTGGCGTCGCCCTGCCCGAGAATGCCGCCTTGCCGGCCGTGGACGCCCGCCGCGGGGTATTGGCGCAGCTTACCGGCCGGCGGATCGTGGAGATGGTGCGGGAGGACCAGAAGCTTTCCTCCATCCTCATCCCGGCCGCCTTCCGTAACGCCATTCGTGTGAATGGTGCCATCGGTGGGTCGACCAATGCCGTGCTTCATCTGATCGCGATCGCCGGCCGCATCGGTGTACAGCTCGGTCTGGATGACTGGGATAGGCTCGGCCGAGACATTCCGACGATTGTCGATCTTCAGCCCTCAGGCCGCTTTCTGATGGAAGAATTCTGCTACGCGGGCGGCCTGCCGGTAGTCATGAAGGCTTTGGCCGAAGCCGGCAAGCTTGAAGGCGACGCACCCAGCGTCACGGGCCGTTCAATCTGGGAGAATGTGCAGGCGGCCGAGAATTTCGACCCAGAGGTCATCCGCACCTTTGCGAACTCGCTGACGCCGGAAGGTGGCATCGCCGTGCTGCGTGGGAATCTGGCGCCGGATGGCGCCGTCATCAAGCCCTCGGCTGCCACACCCGCTCTCATGCAGCATCGCGGCCGGGCTGTCGTCTTCGATACCATCGTCGACTATCACCGCCGCATCAATGATCCTGATCTCAACATTGATGAGACCTCCGTGATGGTGCTGCGCAACTGCGGACCGCGCGGCTACCCGGGCATGGCGGAGGTCGGCAATATGGGACTGCCGCCGAAAATCCTCGCCCGCGGCATCACAGACATGGTGCGCATTTCCGATGCGCGTATGTCCGGCACCGCCTATGGCACGGTCGTGCTGCACGTCGCCCCCGAAGCCGCGGCAGGTGGGCCGCTCGCCTTGGTGCGGGAGGGGGATATGATCGCGCTGGATGTCGCGGCGCGTTCTCTGGTGCTGGAGGTGCCGGAAGCGGAGCTTGCCCGACGGAAAGGGGCGTGGCAGCCGCTCACGCCCCCACCGTCCGGCTATCAGAGCCTCTACATTCAGCATGTGCTGCAGGCCGATCGCGGTGCAGACTTCGACTTTCTCGTTGGTTGCCGTGGCGCCGATGTGCCCGCCCATTCGCACTGAAACCCTGTCCATCTGCTTAGGTTGCAGGGTCGATAGCCCAATGCGGCTCAAACCTGCGCCAAACCGCCATCGATCGGAAGGTCGATGCCGGTGACGTAGCTCGATTCGTCAGATGCCAGGAAATAGGCGCCGGACGCGAGTTCCTCCGGAAGGCCGAGCCTCGCCAAAGGCGTCATGGACGCGAACACTTTCTTCGCCGCGTCCGATGCTTCGTCGCTGTTGAACTGGCCACGAATGATCGGCGTTTCCGTCGCACCGGGGCTCAGCGTATTGACGCGAATGCCCTTATCCTTGAGTTCCTGGGCCCAGACACGCGCAAGGGCGCGAACGCCGGCTTTCGCTGCGGTATAAATGCCGTGAGCGGGGATCCCTTTCACATTGACGATGGAAGAAACCAGGATGATCGAGCCGCCGCGGGTCATCAGCGGCAGGGCCTTCTGAACGGTGAACACGACGCCTTTCACGTTGATGTCCATCGTCTTGTCGTAATGGGCCTCGGATAGATCGAAGATTTTGGCATGCTCGACAAAGCCGGCGTTCGCGACGACGATATCAACGACACCCTTCTCGGTCTTGACTGTCGCGTAGAGCCGATCGAGGTCGTCCAGACTCGCGACGTCGCCCTGAACCGTCGTCACGCCGCGTCCGATTTCGGCCTTTGCGCTCTCGAGTTCGGATTGACGACGGCCAGTGATGAAGACGTGGGCACCTTCTTTCACGAAGCGTTTGGCAGTCGCCAGACCGATGCCGCTCGATCCGCCCGTGATCACGGCAATCTTTCCTTCAAGATTAGGCATAACGCGCTCCTTGGTGCCGCCATCGCGCAGCGGCTTGGGGTGATGAGCAGCCCCTCAATCCTGGGTCACGGCTCGTGACGTGAGGTATCGCTATTCTTATTTTCGGGCGTCAGATCGGTCGAGGCGATAATATTTATTCCACAAGGGAATAACGGATCGGTCGCAGATCCAGTGATCGTCCTGCTGCGCCACCCTTCCTCTGTCAGTCGGAGCGGGATTGGGACCTCCTAGAAGCCTCCCCGATTGGGGTTCGCCCGCCTAAAACCGGGGGTCTTCAAAGCCTCGGCGGGACTAGGCGAAGGTAGAACTGCCTCCACAATTGATGCTGATGTCGAAGCCAGGACCGCCGCTCCTGATTTGAAGGGAGAAGCCATGAAGCCGCACGATCGCCGCGACGAGGCTGAGGCCAATGCCGTGGCCGGGAATCGCGGAATGCTCCGCTCCCCGATGGAACCGGCGGAAAACAGCGTCCCGATTGTGCTGGGCGATGCCAGGTCCGGTATCGACCACTCTGACAGAGGTCGCGATATCTCCGACATGCGTCAAGGAACAGCGAACCTCGCCTCCGACAGGCGTGAATTTTATGGCATTGTCGACAAGATTGCAGATGGCTTCCATCAACAGGTCATGGTCACCGACGACATAGGCCGCGGGTCCTGCATCAACATGAAGGGCGATGCGCCGCATTTCGGCGCTTGGCGCATAAAGGTCGGCCGCGTCCTGCACCAACTCGGTGACATTGACCTGACCGAAATTCGCGCCACGCTTCCCCTCGTCGATTTCCCGAATGCGTAAGATGCTGGAAACAATCGAGAGCGCGTGGTCGATATCCCGAAGCGCTCGCTCTCCAATCTGATGAAACTCTCGCGGCGTTTTCGCATCCTGATAGCCACGTTCCAATCGCGCGCGAAGCCGTGTCAAAGGCGTGCGTAGTTCGTGAGCGATGTCGTCCCCAAGCGCGCGCAGATCATCCACCGCCTCTTCCAGCCTGTCGAGCATGGTGTTGACCGAAGACGACAAGCGGTCAAACGGATCGAAGGAGGACCGCACGGGCAGGCGACGCTGGAGCCGCCCCTCCATGACGTCATCGACTGCTGCCTGCACTTTGCGGAAGTGGCCTTGGGCGCGCCAGCTCAGGAAAATGCCCAGCACCACGGCCACCAGGATCGCGGGGACGGTTACCAGTATCAGCGCACGTTCAATCAGACCGTGGATATATCGCAGCTCATCCATGTCATAAGCGAAGACAACATGCCCCCCACTCGGGGTCGGGCAGGCGATAGCCCGATTTTGATCCGGAATGGCGCTGGGCGGCTGAGTGCGGATCAGACCGACAACCATAGGGCGGGATTGCGCTGTCAGCGCCGCCGGTAGTGTCGCGATATTCCCCGCCACTACCCTGCCCTGGGCATCAAACACGCCAGCCAGTTTTGTTCTATGGACATCGGATTCGACCATATGGTCAACCGCAAAGGCCAAGGCTCGTGGCTTAAGATTCTCAAATGTCATGCAGTCCGAGACGAGACCGCTGTCCACCTCACCCAAGGATGTTCGAACAGTCCACCAATAAAACAGACCGGAGAGAACCGATGATTGTAGGAGCAACACAAGAGCGATGGCGACGCTCCACCGGACACTGGTGGTCCGCAACGCCTCACCGATATTCATCAAGCCGATATCCCTGTCCGCGGACGTTCCTGATAAGCGGAACCTCGTTCACTGCGTCGACCTTCCTGCGGAGCTTGCTCATATGCACATCGACGACGTTCGAGCGGGGCTCAAACCGGTAACCCCAGACATCCTGCAAAAGCATCGATCTCGTGATGATCCGACCCGGTCGTTTGACGAAATACTCCAGCAGGTCCAGTTCCCGCGACTGCAGATCAAGGCCTCGGCCCGCGCGGGTGGCGCTGCGTGCAAGCAGATCAATCTCGATAGGTCCAAATCTGAGAATCGTCTCCCTCGTCTCCACCGGGCGGCGAAGCACGGCGTCAAGCCGTGCGACCAGTTCGACAAGCGCGAAGGGCTTTGGAAGATAGTCGTCACCGCCTGCGCGAAGTCCTCGGACCCGATCGTCAAGGCGACCAAGCGCACTCACCACGAGAGCGGGCGTGCGGATGCCTTCCTCTCGTATGGCCTTGATCACATCAAGACCTTCAAGGCCTGGGAGAAGACGGTCAACGATCAGAACATCGAAGGCGCCGCGCGCCATGGCCAGTCCTGTGATGCCGCTATCGACGCAGACCACCGAATGACCGCAACGCTCCAATTCAAGCGTTACTTCCTCCGCTGTCTCCTGATCGTCCTCTATCAGAAGGACCCTCGCCAACGCACATATCCTATGTCGGTCGTTCTCAATCCAGCGGGTAGCTACCGCCCTTGATGAGGGACTGCCCTATAGTCTTTTTGCAACCCTCGTCCACGTGATAATCATGAAGTGGTTTTCATAAATGATGAAATGCGCGTTATAAGTCTGAACGTCCGTTCATAATGAATCGCGTTTCATAAACTGCAGAATTCTTTAAAATAAAGGGCGCTGTAATTGTCGGAAGGTCGTCTAGTTTCCTGCCGGTAATTTACAGGAGCCTTCCATGCGACTTGCGAAATCTCTTTTGGCGGAATTCATCGGCACGTTTGCCCTGATATTCATCGGTGCCGGCGCAGTGACCGTTCTTCCAGCACATTCGATTGCGGCGATAGCCTTGGCTCATGGCCTCGTTATCACGATCTTTGCCTATGCCTATGGAAAGGACAGCGGATCCTTCATCAACCCGGCGATGACCATCTCGGCCGTGGTCGCCGGCGAGCATCCTGTCCTGGATGCAATCCCCGTCATCATCGTGCAGTTCATCGGCGGCATCCTGGGCGCGGAGGCACTGCTGGCCATTTACGGTCACGGCGCCCCAAACCAACTCGGCCAGACGCTCATCAATCTGCACCAGACCACGCTTATGGGCGGCTTCCTGCTTGAAGCTATCGGATCGTTCTTCCTCGCCAACACCATCCTCAACGCGGGTATCCGCGGCGCAGGCGGCAACCTGGCTCCGCTGGCGATCGGCATGACCTTGACGGTGTGCATCTTTGCCTTCGGCCCCGTCACCGGCGGAAGCCTCAACCCGGCCCGCACGCTCGGCCCGGCAGTGGCGAACGGCAACTACAGCGAAGTCGATCTCTACTTCGCCGCACAGATCCTCGGCGGCGTCGTGGCAGGGCTGCTCTACCGCTTCGTGTGGAAGAAATCCCTGAGCCCGGTTGCCCTCGGCCGGCCGGTCGCTCAGTCGTCGTAAAGAGATCACGGACCTCAAGAGCGAAGCAAACTCGGACCCTGGAGCGACTGTGTTCCGCTTTCACGAGGCAGGTCGGCGACACCCGCTTCGTGAGTCCGAGGGAGGGTTGGCCGCGTCGAGATGGGACGGCGCGCGTGCCCGCTCTCGGCGGTATCGGGGTGTTAAGGGGTCCCTGGGACGCGCACCGGGGGTCCCAATCCCGCGCCCGTTGAGCTTCCTGCCAGGGCCCGCGCCGCCCGCTATTGCGCGAGGAAGCCGCCATCCACGGCCAGCGTATGACCCGTGGTCATAGACGAGGCGGGCGATGCGAGAAAGGCGATGGCATGGGCAACCTCTTCGGGCTCCGCGAGGCGACCGAGCGGCGTCACCTCCCGGATACGGCGCATGAGATCGGCATTCTCCTCGAGCTGGCCGATGAAGGCGGTCCGGGTCCAGGTCGGTGCCACGGCATTGACGCGAATGCCGTGACCCGCCCATTCCACCGCAAGAGCGCGGGTCATGTTGACGATGGCGCCCTTGGTCGTCTGGTAGGAAATGTTTGGATAAAGGCCGCCGCCGGACAGCCCCATGATCGAGGCCGTGTTGACGATGGCCCCGCCTGCCCCGCCCCGCATCATGAGCGCGGCGGCCGCCCGCGCGCAGAGGAAAGCTCCGGTCATGTTGACCGCGACCACAGCGTCCCAATCGTCGAGCGTGAGCTCCAGTGATGGCCGACGGATGGCGCGCCCGGCATTGTTGATGAGAATGTCGAGCCGTCCCTCCCCATCCTCCACGGTCTTGAAGCCGTGCCTCACGCTCGCCTCGGAGGACACATCGAGCGCCAGTCCCCGTGCGCGTACGTCACCCAGCGTCGCGGCCTCCCGCGCGGCGGCCTCACCGTCCAAATCCGCGAGAACGACGCGGCATCCCAGTTCCGCGAGCACAGCGCATGTGGCAAGGCCGATCCCCTGTGCCGCTCCTGTTACAAGCGCGACCTTACCCTCCATCCGCAGAGCGCTGAGCATCGTCATCGGCAGCGTCTCCACCCTCCGATCATTGCGCGAGATAGCCGCCATCCACCGGCAGAACCGCCCCTGTGATGAAGGACGCTTCATCAGACGCGAGAAACAGGATAGCCCGGGCCACCTCTTCCGGCTCTCCAACGCGGCCGATCGGATGGCGGGACGTCACGCCCGCGATATACTCGGCCGACATCTTGTAGAGACCGGCGGTGCCGATCGTGCCCGGCGCCACGGCATTCACCCGCACGCCCTTGGCCGCAAGTTCAACGCCGAGATGCTTGGTGATGCCGGAGGCCACGAATTTCGCCGGGCCATACACCGCCTGCGACGCCTGACCCGCCTCTCCGGAGATCGAGGATAGGCAGACGATGGCACCACCGCCGGTCTTGAGCATTTCCTGCGCCGCGTATTTGCACGTCAGGAACATGCCGCGGCCGTCGATCGCCATGACATGATCGAAGTCCTCGGCCGTTGCCGTCTCCAGATCGCGCTCGGGGATGATGCCGGCATTGGCGACAGCGACATCGATGCGACCGTAGCTGGAGACCGTCTCCAGCACCATCGCCTCGGAATCCGCAGTTTTCGAGACATCGCCCACGACCGCCTTCACCTCGCAACCCGCAGCCGCGATCACGCGGCGCAAGTCTTCGAGACCATCGGCGTTGATATCATTGATGACGAGGCGGGCGCCCTCGCCCGCGAAAACCAGGGCCGTTGCCCGTCCAATGCCGCTGGACGCACCGGTGATCAGCACCGCCTTGCCCTTCATCCGGCCCAGGCCCGTGGGGACTGTTTCCATGCTCATCTCCTGTTCCGCTCCTTCTTCGATTGTCAGGACTTCCGGCGCTTCTGATTGAGGCTGTCGATCAGGACCGCGCCGAAGATCACAGCCCCCTGGATGAACTGCACCCAGAAGGGCTGCACGTTCTTCAGCGTCAGGCCGTTGTTGATGAGGCCGATGATGAGGACGCCGAGCAGCGTACCCAGCATGCTGCCTTTGCCGCCGAAGAGCGATGCGCCTCCAATCACCACGGCCGCGATCGCGTTCAGTTCAAGGCCCACCGCCGCGATCGGCTGGGCGCTATCCAGTCGACCGGCAAGAACCACGCCCCCGAGCCCCGCGAGTGCGCCCGAGATCACGTAGACGATTGCCAGGGTACGATTGACCGGAATGCCGGCCAGCCGCGCCGCATCCCTGTTGCCGCCAACCGCATAAACCTCCGCCCCGAACACTGTGCGGGAAAGGACGAGACCGGCGACCAGAAAGACCAGCAGCGTAATCAGCGCCGCGACAGGAAAGGGGCCGAGATTCCCGCCGCCGATATTGTCGAAGGCATCGGGGAACGAGAAAATGGTATTGCCGTTGGTGACGATGAAGGCGAGTCCCCGCGCCATCGCGAGTACCGCCAGGCTGACAATGAAGGGGCTCATGTTGAGGAAGGTCACGGCGAAGGCGATGAAGCCGCCGGACAGCGCGCCGATGCCAATCCCGACGATCACCGCAAGCGGAACCGGCATATGGGCATTGAGCGCTAGCCCGGCCATGACGCCGGTGAAGGCCACCACAGACCCTACGGAGAGATCGATTCCTCCTGTCACGATCACAAAGGTCTCGCCCACCGCCACGATACCGATCAGCGAGCTCGCAAGCAGGATCGAGAGCAGGTTGGCAGAGGTGAGAAAGGCGGGCGTCGTGATACCGAGGTAGAGAGAGATCAGTACGAAGCCCACGATGATCGTCAATTCGTTCACCGCCCGGGTGATCGATGCGATCCCGAAGCCGCGGCGCTGAGGTGTGGAGGTTTGAGCGGATGACATCGCAAGCCTTCTGATCTGAAATTTTCTGGTCAGCCAAGCGCCGCAAGCTGCATGATCCGCTCCTGGCTGAACTCACGGCGCGGGACGGCACCCGCAAGCCGCCCGCCCCGCATCACCAGGATCCGGTCACAGATGCCAAGCAGCTCGATCATATCGGACGACACCACAAGAATCGCGCCGCCCTGCTCGGCGAGCTGGTTGATAAGACGATAGACTTCCACCTTGGCACCGACATCGATGCCCCGGGTCGGCTCGTCGAGCAGGAAGATGCGTGGCTTGGTGGTCAATGCCCGGCCAAGCACGACCTTCTGTTGATTGCCGCCGGAGAGGGATTGAACGCGCTGCCGGATACTGGGGGTCCGAATGCGCAACTCCCCCACCGTCTGCTGGGCGAGCCGATCTATCCGCCGCGGCGCCAGGATGCTTCCGAACCAGGAAAGTCTCCCCAAGGTGGATAGCGCGACGTTGCCGCGCACCGGGAAGGGCAGGATCAGCCCTTCCCCCTTTCGGTCTTCCGGCACGAAGGCAAGGCCCGCACGGATTGCATCACGCGGATTGTGGATCCGCGCGTCGGTCGAACCGATCCGCACCCGTCCGGCGGAGCGCGAGAGCGCACCGTAGATCGTCTTGAGGACTTCCGTTCGCCCCGCGCCCATCAGCCCGCCGAGCCCCACCACCTCGCCGGCGCGAACCGAAAAGGATACATCCTCGAAGCTGTCTCCGGAGCCGAGCCCCTCGACCTCCAAAAGAACGTCCCCCAAAGCGGCGTGCCGTTCAGGAAACAGCGCCTCGATCGGCCGATTGACCATCGCCTGGATCAGCCCGTCCTCCGTCCAGTCGCCCACGGGCCGCGTTTCAACCACCGTTCCATCCCGCAATACGGTCACCCGGTCACAGATCTCGAAGACTTCCTCGAGATGGTGGCTGATGAAAACGATACCGACACCGGATGCCCGCAAAGTCCGCATGGTGGCGAAGAGGATACGCTGCTCGGTTGTCGTCAGGGTCGCGGTCGGTTCGTCCAGCACGATCACCCGCGCCTCGCGCGACAAGGCGCGTGCGATCTCCACCAACTGCTGTTGAGCGATGCCGAGATCCCGCACGCGCCGCTGCGGCGGCACTGTGAGCCCGACCTGTGCCAGAAGCTTCTTTGCATCGCGGTTCAACTCGGCACGCCTGACACGACCGAAGGCGCCACGGGGGAGATTGCCCAGGTAGATATTCTCGGCGACCGAGCGGTCCGGCACCAGGCTGAGTTCCTGATGGATGACGATGATGCCGGCGTCGAGCGAATCACGGGGGCTGTGCGGTGCGAAGGTTTCGCCCGCCATCCGCAGCACCCCGCTATCGGCCGGAAAGACACCTGCCAGGATCTTCATCAGAGTCGATTTTCCGGCGCCGTTCTCTCCGACAATGCCAAGCACCTCCCCCTTGTCGAGAGAGATGCTGACATCGGAGAGCGCCTTAACCCCCGGAAATCCCTTGGAAATGCCCTGCATCTCCAACAGATGCGCCATGGCGAGCGGCTCCCCTGCAATCGTTATTGGCTGACCTCATCTCCCCAAAGGCCGTAGGCCTTGGCTTCGGGGCTGTCGATATTCGCCTTGGTCAGCAGCATGTGCGGCCAGTATTGATGGGCCGGCACCAGATCCTTCTTCCCGTGCAGGTAATCTTCGACATAAGCGACCGATTGCTCCGCCATCGTCAGCGGATTTTGGGAGAGCGTGGCATCCATCTGACCCTTGCGGATCGCGCTCAGGCCCTGCTCGGTTCCGTCGATACCGATGATGATGATGTGCTTCGGATTGCCGATCGGATAGAATCGATTGGCCTGGCGGATCGCGCGCATCGCGCCTACGGCATTGTCATCATTGCCGTTGAAGATGGCATCGATGTCTTTATGGGCAGCCAGCAACTGCGTTGTGATGTTGAAGCCCTTGTTGGCGTCAAAGTCCGCCGCTTGCCGGGCGATCAGCTTCAGGTCTGGATTGTCTTTCTGAAGCGCTGCGAATTCGTCGGAAAAGCCCTTCTCTCGCTCGTCGCCTGCGGTGGTGCCAAGCAGGCCTTCGAGATCGATGACATTGCCCTTGATCGAGCCGTAGCGCTTCTTGAGCTGATCGGCGATGAAATCCGCACCTTCCTTGCCCAACTCCACGTTATTCGTTTCAAGGAAGTTCACTTGGCAACTGCCGCAGGCGGCACCGCGATCGAGGGTGAAAACGGGAATTCCCTTCTTATTCGCTTCCTTCACGATAGGAACGATGGAATTCGCATTGATCGGATTAAGAATCAGCGCCGCGACATGCTGGTTGATAAGGTCGGTGACCTGGTTCGTCTGGGTATTCGCATCACCATTGGCGCTTGTGTTGATGAGCTTGAGATCGGGATGAGCGGCGATGCCCTTCTTCACGCCCTGGGTCATGCCCTGGAAAAAGGGATTTGCGAGCGTCGCGACACTCAGGCCGACAACGTAGTCCGCGGCTTTGGCTTGCCCGGCCGCCATTGCCATGCACGACGCCGCCATTGCCGCGATCGCCAGCTTATTCATTTTTCGCACGAGATTTCCTCCATTCTTGTTTTTGTTGCGGGCGCTTGCCGGACCGTGCCCGGACCTAGCACACCCGGAACTGCCTTATCTCCAGGCAGCTCCGGTCGTGTTCAAATACAGCGCGTAAATTGACGTGCTGGCCGCCATGAAAAGCCGGTGCCCCTTCTTGCCGCCGAAGCATAGATTGGCACAGGTTTCCGGCAAATGGATCTTGCCGATGAGATCACCGTCCGGGGCATAGCAGCGCACCCCATCCTCTCCAGGATCGGCCCATCCCATGCTGCACCAGACGTTACCTTCTGCGTCGACACGCATCCCATCCGTGAAACCCGGCTCGAAATCTTCTGCAAATACCTGACCGTTGCTTAGCCGCCCGCCATCAACATCGAAAACACGGATATGGGCCGGGCCGCCATGGGTTATTCCGCTGTCCACCACATAGAGTTTGGATTCGTCGGGCGAGAAGGCCAGCCCGTTCGGGCGCACGAAGTCGTCCGCCACGATTCGCGCTTCACCCTGCTTCGGATCGAAGCGATAGACACGGCGCGGCAACTCGGCCTCTGCACTATGTCCCTCATAAGGGCCGTCGATGCCATAGCCTGGATCCGTGAACCAGATCGCCCCGTCCGAAGCGACGACGATGTCGTTCGGTCCATTGAGCCGCTTTCCCAGGTAGGAGTCCATCACAACAGTGATGCTGCCGTCGATTTCCGTTCGCGTGACCCGGCGTGAATCATGCTCACATGTCAGAAGGCGGCCCTCGCGATCCGACGTATTGCCATTTGCGAAATTGCTTGGGCTGCGGAAGACGCTGACATGGCCATCCTCCTCGAGCCAGCGCAGCATGCGGTTGTTGGGGATATCGCTCCACAGAAGATAGCCGCCGGCCGGAAAATAGACCGGCCCCTCGGCCCAGCGAAAGCCGGTGGCCAGCCGTTCGATACCGGCATTTCCCTGCCGCGCGGTGAAGCGCGGGTCGAGCGCCTCGATGCGCGGATCGGGATAGCGGGTACCGCCGAGAGGTCCGAGAGGCAACTGTACATAGTCACCAAAGGAACCGGATGACGGAGCGTTGGAATGTGCCATCTCTTACCGAGCTCCTGTCACGGTTGGCATCCGTCCGGTCTCTCGCATGAAGGCCGCGACGATGGAGGGAAAATCGGGATCGGCGGTGAAACCAAGGCCCCGCGCCTGCGTAGCATCGAAGTTTCCGGGCCAGGAATTGACGATAGCCTCGATCGCCGGATCGCGGTCCACCGTGACCTTTTCGGCAGCCGTCGCTCCGCCGACCTGCCGCAAAGCCTGCAGCATTTCCGAGACAGTGACCGAAAGCCCCGGCATATTGATGACACGATCCCGGCCGAGCGCTTCCGCCGGAAGCTCGTGCCCGTGAAGGAGATTGCGAACCGCCTGGTCCGGCGACATGAGCCAGAGCAGCGTGGCAAGATCAACCGGGCAGCGCGCCTCGATACCGGCAAGCGGCTCGCGAATAATCCCGCTCGCGAAACTCGAAGCGGCCGCATTGGGCTTTCCCGGCCTTACCACGATCGTCGGCATTCGCAGGCTGCGCCCGTCCAGGTAGCCGCGCCGGGAATAGTCTGCGAGCAGGAGATCGTTGATCGCCTTTTGCGTGCCGTAGGAGCTTTGCGGCCTCCACACCAGGTCATCCGGCACCGTTGCCGGCATCTGCCCGCCAAATACCGCCACCGAACTCGTCATCACAAGCTTCGCTCCGGGCGTTGCGTTGCGCATCCGCTCCATGATCGCCCGTGTGGCATCGAGATTGATCCGCATGCCGAGATCGAAGTCCCGCTCCGCCTCACCGGAAACAATTGCAGCCAAGTGGAAGACACTATCGGTGTCGCTGTCGATCAGATCGGCGATCGCCGCTGCCTCTGCAATGTCACCAATCTTCGGCAGCACGCGCGGATCGACGCAATGCTGCGGCGCTATCCGGTCAAAGGCAACAATCTGCGTGATGGCAGACAACACCCCATCTGCCGTCGTCATCTCGCCGCGGTCGAGCAGGGCTGCGATCAGTCTCTGCCCCAGGAAGCCGGCGGCACCGGTAACGACAATCTTCATCCTCGTTTCTCTCCGTCCCGATCTGCGCCGGGTAAAAGCTGTATGACAGGTTTGCTCGCTTCCTGCGCAGACGCAAGTCATTTTTTAGAGGGGGGTCAGGCAGGCGCAGATTGTCCCGGAGGGGCGTAAAATATATATGGCGCCGCTTGGCGTGCTGGATAAGACTTGATGCGCCGGATGAGGATCGACCCACCCATGCAGCCTGGCAGCCGAACGGATCAGCTGACCGAGGCGCTCCGCGCGCGGATCAGACGGGGCATCTTTCCTGTGGGATCCAAGCTGCCATCGGAGCAGGCGATAGCCCTAAAGTTCCAGGTCAGCCGCACCGTGGTGCGGGAAGCCGTGACGCGGCTGAAGGCGGACGGCCTTGTCGAAACGCGCAAGGGCACCGCGGCGCGGGTGCGCGCCCCTGCCCCTGTGCCGGACATCGGGTTTTTCATCCCCCGCTCAATCGACGGTTTGCTTGGCTTCCTGGAAGTTCGGCGGCCGATTGAAGCCGAGATGGCGGCGCTCGCCGCCGAACGGCGAACGGAGGAACAATGCGCCGAGATTGAAGCGGCTCTTCGCGCGATCGGCGAGGCACAGGCCGCATCCGCTACCGGGGTTGACGAGGATCTCGCTTTTCACATGGCGATCGGTCGGGCAACATCCAATGCCTATTGGAGCCAGTTCGTTCGGCTTTTCGCCGAGCCCATGCGCTCCGCTATTCGCCTGACCCGCGCCAACGAAGCCAGGCGCCAGGATTTTGCAGCGGAAGTAGCGGCGGAGCATCTCAGTATCTACCGTGCGATTGCCGCTCAAGATCCTGAAGCGGCCCATGCAGCGGCTCATCGTCACGTCGAAAACGCGGCAACCCGCGTGCTTATGGCCGACCGGGAATTCTGGCAACATGAAGGACTCACCCTCGCGGAAGGCTGGGCTTCCCAGAACAAGAGCTAGCAGGCGCCCAAATACAGCTAGCCGACATGTTCGGCCTTGCCGCGGCAAAATCTTCAGGACGCCGTGGCTTTCAGCAAAACCATGCTTTGGAAGCATATCACTGGATTTACAAAGTCTTTCTCAACTGCACCGTCTTCACCTAGATCTCTCGATGACGGGGATGCCATCCCACGCGGCACCCAGGAGAGATCAGTTCCTGCTGGGTGATCGATCAAAATAGACTCAATCGCCTTGATGGAGGAGATCGTCATGCAGACCCCTGTCGTTCTGATCACCGGCGCTTTGACCGGCATCGGCAAGGCCACCGCCGTTGCTTATGCAAAGACCGCCCACCGCCTGGTCGTCTCCGGCCGCCGGCCGGATGCCGGCGAGGCATTGGCGGCGGAACTTCGCGCGCTTGGAGCCGAAGCCGAGTTCGTCAGCGCCGACGTCCGCGCCGAAGAGGACATCCGACGGATGGTGCATCGCGTGTTGCAGCGCTTCGGCCGGCTTGATATCGCCGTCAACAACGCCGGCACGGAAGGCTCGCCTGCCCCGGTGACGGAGCAGACGCCGGAAAGCTATGCCGAGACCTTCGAAACCAATGTCCTCGGCACGCTGCTCAGCATGAAGCATGAGCTTCGCGCCATGCAGGCACAGGGCTCCGGCAGCATCGTCAATATCTCCTCCACCATGGGGGAGCGCGGGGCGCCGGCCATGTCGGTCTATGCGGGCAGCAAGCATGCGGTGGAGGGCATGACGAAATCGGCCGCGCTTGAAGCCGCGGCATTTGGGGTCCGCGTCAATGCCGTTGCACCCGGACCGACCGAAACCGCTATGCTGGACCGGCTGACGGGCTCGGCCGAGAAGAAGGCAGCCTTC
>NZ_DATJJK010000175.1:0-15495 GCF_035492295.1 Acidisoma sp.
CCCCGGGCTTGGGCAGGGGGATGCAAAGCTGCTGGCGGCGGCGGGCAGCTGGCTCGGCCTCGCGGCACTGCCAGATGTTATTTTGCTGGCGGGAGTCATCGGGCTCGGGCAAGCGGCCGCGCTCATTCTGGCGCGAAGGCAAACCGCCGCTGAGGCACTCCCCTTCGGCCCGGCACTTGCCCTGGCGTTCTTCCTTTGGCGTCTCGTGCAAAGCTAGAAGCCGCGCGCTTCGCGGGCTAGGGTGATCCGACCTTGCTTCGTCCTGGAGCCCAGCGGAGAGGTACCATGCGGAAAAAACTTCAACCGGACGCTTCACGAATCGTTTTGGTCAAGTGGCGCTTCAAGCCCCGGGAAGACTGCGAACACGGAACCGCGAAGATGTGGTGGTCGGATGGCTCGAAGTCGGAGATCGAGGCGACTTGTCTCGACGCCGTCAGGGGCTTGAGCGCCGTTCAGGATAGTGGCGGGGAAAAGCCGGCATAGCGCGGTCGCCCCCGATATCCGTCGACCCCTGTCACGAAGAGGGCGCTCGCACAGCGCCGCAAGATGGCGCGGCGTGATCGCGGCCAGCCCACGATGAATATTTTCCTCGGAAAATCATCGCCTTACTAACAAGCGATGGTGGAGGGGGTTGGAACAAAACTGACGTCCCAGCTCGTTCCGCATTATCTCGAAAAGCCTTTTTAAGCATGGCATTACCGAGATAACTGTCCCACCTCGTTCCAGCTTTCCCTTCCAAAGCTTATTTTCAAGATGGGCAGTAAGGAGGTATTGAAGGACGGGTAGCCGGCTATGAGCCGACTTGGGCCGAACCAGATGACCGCCCGCGAGGCGGAGTCAGTCAAGAATGGCACCCTGGGGAGATGGCGGCAACTTGTAGTTGACCGTCCAGGGCAAGGCGAAGCGATGGACGTTCCGCTACAAAAGCCCGGCGAACAGGAAGCGTCGGGTGATGGGGCTCGGCTCCTGTCAGGACGTCACCCTTGCAGGCGCGCGACAAGGCGCGGGCCGCCAGCTTCTAGACATTAGTATTGACTCCATCACTCCATCGAGCACCAGAAGCTGCAGACGGAGTGAAGCGCGCGGCCAAAATGACGTGCGTAGCAGCGGCCGAGTCTTATATAAGGACAGGAAAGCCCGCCTGGACCGACCAGCGCGGCGGCCCTGTCTGGCTCAGAGCCCGCGCTCGCAATCCTGCGGGAGCAATGACTCTCCGAGAGCCGGCCGCGGGCCCGCTCATTCGTCTTCCCAGGCGCGAAGGAGGGCCGCTCGCTGTCGGACGTCGGCTGCTGAACGCTTGGCGCTCCAGATAGTCTAATCGGTCACAATCTAAGTCAGATCTTATAATACCAATAAGAGGATCAGGCACAGCTTTAGAAAATTTGTCGGCCATATCTTGACCATAAACATCATGACGCTCAAGGTTACTGATTATTTCAGGATTATTTCTAATGACAAAGCTCCCCTAAGGCTTCGTGATCGTATGGTCGAGGCGCGCTGTTGATGACAATGTCGTCCGCTTTTCTTGGCCTCATCATAGTAGCTTTCTATAACATGCTCAGATGCATATGAAAAAGTATAGTGCCCTATGTTATGCATAAACGCGACCAGCCTGAGCGCCTGAGCGGCCCCTTCATCAGTAGATTTGCCGTCCGGTCCTGTTGCGCCCAATAGCGGCGCAAAGATTGCCCGCGTTGTGGCGAGCTCCCACAGAGGGTGCAAACCTAGAATCATTAACTCCTAATTAGACTAGGTGAGCCAAGCCTAACTGGCGGATATTATGCAATCGCTGCATCACCGTGGGGGCCATTATCTCGTTCTCCACATGGGTCAATCCGATGTTTTCCGACGACCGGATCCGGTATGGTCTTGAAATATGCAATCAAGCAAGCAAACATTGGCCAGGAGGCGTGACGTCGTTGGTTCCACTACAGATGTCAGATGCGGCTTTGTCGCCTTCATGATCGCCTTCGACTGGCTAAGTGACCACCATCGGCATTCACACTAATGTGCCGGAAGATGGCTCGATAGATTCTGTGCAGAAGCAGTGGACGGATGTCAAGTTCAACTATGGCCACGAGGTCTACGGGTTCAGCACTCTGGCCATCTCAAAGGAGACAATTACCTTCCAAGCCAAGGAAGTCGACAAAGGAAACAAATGCCCTCTGGCGCTGCCTCTGCTTGCACCAGGTCCCTTTTGGTGACGGCCCCACCCATGACGATAGTCGAATCGTCGGATGCTTGTGAAATCGCTCCCTACACCGATCCCGCAAAACTCTTGTGTAAGTCTTTGGAGTTTTAATCAAATATGCGCGTCAATCGAGTAGTGCAACGCGCCTGGTGATGCCCCCGCCATTGCCAAGTTTTGTATGTCATCAACAGTATAGATGGAAAAGACAGCACCATTGCTGCCCGTGAATTTGCGCCCGGCCAAGGGCGGCCCCCTGACGCGAATGGAACGATCGGACTGAGCATCAAGCGCCGGCCGTCTGCGGTTTTGAAAGCAGGAGCGCCATAGAATCTTCACGTGTCGACCTCACGGTCGCATGACAAGTATACCTATACACAGGGAGAGGGTCGATGATCAATATTCTGGACCGAACGGATTACAGCGACCAAAATTCGAAGACGGTGCAGGAGTATATTGATGAAGTGCCTATGTGGGGCGACGGGACCTCGCTGCCCTCTACGCCGCTGACCGCGATGCAGAGGCGTATCTGGGTACTCGCAGCTGCAGGAAAATTCTTCGAAGGTTTCGTTGTTTTCATGGGCGGTATTACCGTTCCGTTGATTGCCCGCGAGTTCCATCTCGGTGCCGCTGAAAAGGGTCTCGTTACCTCGGCAAGTCTTGCCGGCATCCTGGTCGGCACCATTCTTCTCGGTGGCCTCTCTGATTATTTCGGCCGGAAACGGATGTTCATCGCCGAGATGATCCTCTTCTGTATGTTTCTTGCCCTTCTTCTGTTGGTTCAGGACTTCGTATCGCTTCTCATCTGCCTGGTTGGCGTAGGTCTTGCCCTGGGTTGCGACTACCCGACGGCGCATATGATCATTTCGGAGAGCATCCCCTCGGTCTCGCGCGGTCGGCTTGTGCTAGGCGCTTTCGCTTTCCAAGCGATCGGCGCGACCTGCGGTCTCGCGGTCGGGGCGGTGGTTTTAATGCTGCACCCCGAACTCAACGCCTGGCGCTGGATGTATGCGACAGCGCTTGTTCCTGCTGTCATCATCACCGTGGCTCGGTTCTTCATCACAGAAAGCGCCAACTGGTTAATCGTCCGCGGGCAGCATGAGATGGCGGAGAGCGCCCTGTCACGCCTCCTTCACCGAACCCCGCGATATCCTCAAGCGATCGCCATCGCCCGCCGCCAGGTGGCCGACGAGGCTCATGCTTCAAGCAAAAATTTCTGGGCTCTCTTTAACAAGAAGAATTTCCGGGCGACCATGTTCGCTTCTGCACCCTGGTTCATTCAAGATCTCGGCACCTATGGCATCGGCGTGTTCACGCCCACGCTGATCGCGACAGCGCTCGGCAAAGGGCCTGACAAGATCCGCAGCCCGGCCGATTTAGTCGCGAGCGGGGTGCACTCAGCGGAGGCATCAGTCATCACCACCTCGATGCTCATCGTTGGCATCGCCTTTGCGATTGGCCTTTCCGACAAACTTGGCCGTATCCGGCTGCAAATCTTCGGCTTCCTCGGCTGCGCCGTCGGCCTCGCGATCGCTTCCTTCTCCATCGGTGCGTCACCCAGCCTTGAGATCACCCTTATCTTCATCGGCGTCATGCTGTTTAACTTCATGACCAACCTTGGCCCGAATGCGCAGACCTACCTGCTAGCGGGCGAGGTCTTCCCAACAGAGGTCCGCGGCATGGGGGCGGGCTTCGCCGCGATGGTCGCGAAGATCGGCGCGGTCGGCACCACCTTCGGCTTTCCGCTTCTGCTGGCTTCAATCGGCACGCGCTCGCTGCTGTGGGCGCTTGTAATAACCTCCATCCTCGGCGCGGCCGTCACCTGGATCTATCGCATCGAAACGACCGGTGTGAATCTCGACCGGATCGGTCGCTAAGCTGGGCCAGACAGGAAGCATCAGATATGAACAAGCCTTTGTTGCTCGCGCTGGTTTCTGCCACCGCTTGGATCTGGACTGGTTCGGCACGGGCCCAGACTGTCCATCTGACCGAGACAGGCTCCACCCTGCTCTATCCGCTCTTTGAGGCATGGACGACCGATTACAAGACCGTGGCGCCCGAGGTCGGCATTGCGATTGCGGCGACGGGCTCGACAGCCGGTACAAAAGCCGCCATGGCGCGAAGCGCCAACATTGGAGCTTCAGACGCCTATCTGTCCGATGAAGTGGCAGCCCAAAATCCTGAAATGTTGGACATTCCGCTCGCCATTTCTGCGCAGAGCATCAGCTACAATCTGCCGGGCCTGAATGGGGGCCATGTGAGGCTGGACGGCCCGACTTTGGCGGGCATCTATTCCGGCCGGATTGCGCAATGGAACGACCCGGCCATTCGTGCGATGAATCCGGGGCTTACGCTCCCGAGCAAAACGATCGTCGCCGTCCGCCGTGCCGACGGCTCTGGTGACACCTTCATCTTCACCCAGTTCCTCGATTTTTCGACGGATAGCTGGGAGGACAGCCCAGGATTCGGTACCGATATCTCCTGGCCCGCGGTTCAAGGTGAGGTGACGGTGGTCGGAAATGCCGGCATGATGAAGGCTCTGGCCAGCACCCCCTATTCAATCGGCTATGTCGGCGTCAGCTACGCCGACGAGCTTGCGAAGGCCGGGCTCGGCACGGCGCGTATCAAAAATCAAAATGACAAGTTCCTTCTGCCCACAGCCCAGACGGTCTCAGATGCAGCCGCCGAGCTGGACCAAAGAACGCCGGCCTATGAGCGAATCAGCCTGGTCTATGCACCAGGGAATAATAGCTATCCGCTAATAGCCTATGAGTACGCCCTCGTTTCCAAGACCCAACCCGATGCTGCGACAGCCAAGGCGCTTCGGGATTTCCTCAATTGGGCGATCTCCTCGGATGGGGGCAATGCCGCAAAATACCTCGATGCAGTGCATTTCATCGCTCTGCCGGACTTCATCCGGGCCATGAGCGAAGACCAGATCAAAGAGATTCACTAAGCCAACGGCGACCCCGGCGTCCTGTCACCGGGAAAGCCTCTCGCGCTAAAACGCCGGGCGAACGGGTATCGCAAGACATCCCCGGCGCTCTCGCCATCTGAAGAAGGCAAGGAGTTTCGCGGCACCTGATCGAGAAGACGAGAGAATCGTCTCCTTTGGCGCTACTGACAGGTGTAGCCGCCATCCGCCCTGACGATAGCGCCCGTGACGAGGCTCGCCGCATCGGATGCGAGAAAACGGACGACCGCCGCGATCTCCTCAGGCCGGCCAAGTCTGCCCATCGGTGTTTGCGCAATCCACTGCGCGATCAGCCCCGGCTGCTGTTCGAGATCCACCAGCAGCGGTGTCGCGACATAGGTCGGCGCCACGGCATTCACGCGCACCCCGCGCTTGGCCCATTCGACGGCCAGCGAACGCGTCAGGTGATGCACCCCAGCCTTTGAAGCGTTGTAGTGGCATTGCGGCTGCGGGACATTGACGATGTCCCCTGACATCGACCCGATATTGACGATACTTCCCCGCCCGCGCGCGAGCATGGACCGCCCGAAGGCACGGCAGGTCTTGAAGACACCGGTCAGGTTGACATCCAGAACACGCTGCCATTCCGCGTCGTCCATCTCTTCGGCCGGCGTGTTGCTGACGATCCCGGCGTTGCAGACGAGGATATCGAGCGGCGGCAATCTGGCGGCGAGCGCAGCCAGGGCTGCGGTGTCCGTCACGTCCAGCCCCTCGGCCCGTGCGGCGAAACCCGAGCTCCGAAGAGCTTGCGCGGTCTCTGCGGCACGCGGGGCGAGAAGATCGGTGCAGATGACCTCCGCCCCGTCCTCGGCCAGGGCGCGGGCGCAGGCCGCGCCGATCCCCTGCCCCGCCCCGGTGACGAGAGCCAGACGGCCCGAAATTTCCTGCATTGCTTCCGGCATTGGCATCGCCCTCCCGGCCCGCTTCACGGCCTGCCCTGCCACGCGAGGCAAAGGCTGACCCGTGCGAGCCACTTCTTGTAGCAAAACTATCTTCCTTGATTGGTACGGTCAAGCCTCAGCGCCACCAGATAAGGAGACCGCATTGCAATACATTTCGTCACTCACATGATACTTCGCTATTATGCTCTGAAGGCGCCCGAAAGCCCTCCAGCCTCGCCGTCGAGAGGCGTTTGACAAATGTAGCAATACTATCTATTCCCCATGTCAGACCGGACAACCGGCACCAGCAGGGAGGCCCTTCGCCATGCGCGCGGAGACGATGCTGTCAGAGGTTCGTGCTCACCATTTTATCGACGGTCAGTTCAGGCCGGGCCAAGGCGAACGGACACCGGTCATCAATCCTGCGACCGGCGAGACCATCAGCGCGATTGCTCAAGCACTCCCCATGGAAATCGATCAAGCCGTGGCCGCCGCACGCCGCGCCTTTCGGCCCTGGGCCCGCACGCTGCCGAAGCAACGGGCACAAGCCTTGCACAAACTTGGTGATCTTATCGCTCAAGATGCCGAGGCGATGGCCCGCATCATGACGATGGAACAGGGCAAGCCCGTCAACGAAGCACGTGGTGAAATCCTGAAGCTCGCCGAAGCCTGCCATTTCTACGCCGAGGAAGCAGTGCGTGTGCACGGCGAGATCGTGCCGAACGATCAGCCTGGCTTCCAGAGCCTCGTGGTCCGCGAGCCCATCGGCGTCGTCGGCGCCATCACGCCATGGAACTACCCGGCGGAACTCGTCGGCTGGAAACTCTGCGCGAGCCTCGCCTCCGGTTGCACGATCATCATCAAACCCGCCGACATCACGCCGTTCACGGCGCTTGCTATCGCAGCCAAGGTGCAGGAGGCCGGCATCCCTTCCGGCGTGGTCAATGTGCTGACGGGGCGTGGCTCGGTGGTGGGACAGGCGCTCGTCGAACATCCCGACGTGGACAAGATCGCCTTCACCGGTTCGAGCGCCGTTGGCCTGCAGATCCAACGCTCCTGCCCGCGCATCAAGCGCCTGTCCCTCGAACTCGGAGGTAATTGCCCCCTCATCGTCGCCGCTTCCGCCGATCTCTCCGCCGCCGTTGCAGGCGCTACGCGTCGTTCCTTCCGCAACATGGGGCAGATCTGCATCGCCATCAATCGCATCTACGTCGCCCGCCCACTCTATGAACCCTTCCTCGAAGCCTTCGGCAAAGCGGCGGAAGCGCTGACCGTCGCCAACGGGCTCGACAATCCGGGCGCCGACTGCGGTGCCATGGCATCGGCGGACGCTCTGGAAAAAACCAAGGCGCATCTCGAAGATGGGCGCGCGCGTGGTGCGCGGCTAATTGCAGGCGGGGCTGCGCCCATCGGCCCCGCCTTCGCGCGAGGACTCTTCTTCCGTCCCACGGTTCTGGCCGATTGTACGCCTGAGATGCTGGTGATGTCGGAGGAGACGTTCGGGCCGCTCGTCGGCATCTCGGTCTTCGACGAACTGGATGAGGCAATCCTGCGCGCCAACGACACGCCCTATGGGCTGGCCGCCTATGCCTTCGCCCGCGATCTCAGCGAGGTACATCGCCTCTCAGAAGAACTCGACTACGGCAATGTAGCCGTCAATAACGTCGATGCCGGGATTATGAATGCGCCCTATGGTGGACGAAAGCAGAGCGGCGTGGGTTGCGAACATGGCCGTGAAGGCCTGCTCGAATACTTCAACTTCAAGCACATCCGTCTGAAATACGGCCCGTAACATGACCGAAGCGCTCCTCGGGATCGATGTCGGCACCTCGAGCTGCAAGGCCCTGCTGATTGACGGCCGGGGAAGGCCCTTGGCCTCCGCGGCCGCGGACTACCCGCTCGCCCAGCCGCGCCCAGGCTGGACGGAGCAAGATCCGGCGCTATGGGTCGAAGGTGCACGTGCGGCGGTCGGTGCAGCGCTTGCCACCTCACCCGCAGCCGTTCTGCGGGTTATCGGCATCGGCCTCTCTGGGCAGATGCATGGACTGACGCCACTCGATGCTGCGGGCCAGGTGTTGCGCCCGGCGATCCTGTGGAACGACCAACGCAACGCCGCGGAATGCGCGATGATGACAGAAGCCGCAGGCGGCGCCGAGGCGCTGCTGCGCCAGACGAACAACCGCATGCTGGTCGGCTATACCGGCGGCAAGATCCTCTGGATGAAGCGGCATGAACCCGACCTCTTCCGGCGCCTGCGCTATGTCCTCAATCCCAAGGACTATCTTCGCCTGGTGCTGACGGGCGAGATCGCGACCGAGGTGAGCGACGCCTCGGGCACCGGGCTCTTCGACGTAGCTGCACGCACCTGGGCGCGGCCGCTGATCGAAGATCTCGACCTCGATCCTGCACTGCTGCCGCCTGCCTTCGAATCCGCCGCGATCACCGGCCGCCTCTCGGCGGCGGGTGCCCGTCTGCTCGGCCTGCCGGCCGGAATTCCTGTCGTTGGCGGCGGTGGCGACAGCGTGATCCAAACCTTGGGTTCCGGCGTGATCGTACCCGGCGAGTTGCAAACGACGATCGGCACCGCTGGCATCCTTGCTGCCGCGCTGGAAACGCCGCGAGAAAATCCCCAGGGCCGGGCACAGATCTTCTGCAATGTCCTGCCCAGAGGCTGGCACGCAATGGGTGTGTCCCTCAATGCGGGTGGCTCCTTGAGCTGGCTCCGCCAGCTGGCAGGTGGCTTCACAGGGGCTGTGCCGAGCTTCGACGCCCTGCTGGCTTTGGCCGAGTCAGCGCCGCCTGGCGCCCGTGGCTTGCTCTTCCTGCCCTATCTCAATGGCGAGCGCTGCCCCCATTCCGACCCGGATGCCAGGGCAACGCTGCTCGGTCTTACCGCGCGCCATGACGCAGCAGACGTTGCACGCGCGGTGGTTGAGGGCGTGGTTCATTCCCTGCGGGATATTCACGGCCTACTGCAGGAAGCCGGCGTGTCCGGCACCATCATCAAGGCCTCTGGCGGCGGCGCGCGAGCGGCTCTCTGGCGGCAGATCCAGGCCGACCTCTTCGGCTGCCCGGTGGTGACGACCGAGAGTGCGGCCGACGGCGCCGCCCTGGGTGCCGCCCTGGTGGCTGGGCTGGGCCTCGGCCTCTGGCCCGATGCGGCCGCTATTCCCAAGCCGCGCGAACTGACCCGGCAGGAGCCGGATGCGCGGCGGGGTGCCGTCTATCGGCGCGGCCAGGAGATCTACCGTGGTCTACACGCACTCCTCGCGGAACCCTCGCGCCAACTCGCCGAGCCTATCTTCGAGGGCGCGGCATGAACCAGGTCGCGAAGGCGCATGACGCCACCTCCTGTTACGACGCAGTCATCTTCGATTTGGACGGTACACTCATCGACAGCGCGCATGATATCGCCGCCGCCCTCAGCGCAGCCTTTCTGGAGCGAGGATGGCCGGCCCTTGCGCCGGGCTATGTGGAAAATTTCATCGGCAACGGGCCACGGCGGTTGGTGGCTGACATCCTGTCCGACCACAGCATTGCAGTGCCAGAGGACAGGATCGACGAAGCACTCGCCGCCTATCTCGCTCACTATGCCCGCAACCCTGCAGACCATACCCGCTTCTACCCGCATGTGCGGGAGGATTTGCGCGCCCTGCATGCGACCGGGCTACGCCTCGGTATTTGCACCAACAAGCCGCAGGGCCTCACCGAGCGCATTCTCGACATTACCGGCATCGGCACCCTGTTCGAGACCGTGGTGGGCGCGGATGCAGTGCCCGCCTGCAAACCCGACCCAGGGCATCTCCGCCACGTTGCCGCGCGCATGCGCCTCGGCGCTGCGGACTATGCCTATGTCGGCGACACGAAGGTTGATCAGTTGACGGCGCAGGCGGCCGGCATTCCCTTCTTCGTCGTCCCCTGGGGCAAGGGCGAGGAGGTCGCGGTACCGGCGGGGCAAAGGTTGACGCGGCTTGCAGTTCTCGCGGCCCTCGCCGCCGGGCGGGCAAGGTGAGCCAGCCATGAGCGTCAGCATCCTTCAGCGCATCCTGCAGGAGATGAGCGAGATGGGCGAGGTGGAGCGCCGCCTCGCCCAGTTTGTCAGCACCGCGCCCCAGCGCGTCATTCACATGAGCATGGCGCGCCTCGCCGAGACCTGCACCGTGAGCGACCCGACCATTATGCGTTTCTGCCGCCGCCTGGGCTTTTCCGGCTATCAGGACTTCAAGCTGCATCTGGCGCAAAGCCTCGTGCCCTCGGCGCCCTTCGCCTATGAGCAGATCGTGCCGAAGGACAGTGTGGAGAACATCGTTCGCAAGACCTGCCGCAATTCGCTCAATGCCATTCAGCGCGTGCTCGAGGATCTCGATCCGCGTCAGGTGAGCCAGGCGGCCGAGTTGCTGAGCCGCTCCGTCTGGACCGGTATCTACGCCTCCGGCCTCTCCGAAGTGACCGCGCTCGACGCGGAACACAAGTTCCAGCGCCTCGGCATGCGCTGCTCAGCCGTGATCGGACGACAGAAGCAGTGGATGCATGCCGAGAATTCCCGCCCCGGCGAGGTCGCCCTCATCTTCTCTCAGTCGGGCCATACCAAGCAGATGGTGGAACTCGCCATTGCGGCCCGCACGGGTGGCGCGCGCGTCATTTCTATTGCAGCGGCAGAGAGCCCACTCGCGAATGTCACCGATTGTCTGGTCGCCGTGCTGCCCTATGACCGGACGGAGATGATGACGCCGCTCGCCTCCCGCCTCAATCACCACCTCGTCATCAACATGCTGGTAACGGCCATCGCCGTTGTCCGTGGCAGCGAGTTTCCAGATCACCTTCCGGCACTCGATTCCTGGCAAACCGACAAAATCTAATACCACTCTGGAGCGGAGGAAACCCTCGTGTCAGCACAAGACGAAGCCAAGAAGGCCGCCGGCAAAAGAGCCATTGAGCAATTCGTGCGGAGCGGCATGAAGCTCGGGCTGGGCTCGGGCACGACGTCGCATTTCTTTGTGCGGGAGCTCGGGCGACATGTACAGGCAGGGCTGCAGGTCATCTGCACCACAACCTCGCGGGCGACGAGCGAGGTGGCCCGCGAGGTCGGCATCACTATCGTCGATCCCAACGAAATCGGGCAGATCGATCTGACACTCGACGGGCCCGACGAGATCGACAGGCGTTTCAACATGATCAAGGGTGGCGGCGCCTGCCTTCTCTGGGAGAAAATCATCGCCCACGCTTCGACGCAGATGATCACGATCTGCGATGAGACTAAGATTGTCGATCAACTTGGCCGGTTCCCGCTACCGGTCGAGGTTGTACAGTTCGCCTGGAAGCAGAGCCAGGCGCGGATTGCCGTAGCCCTCGCGGCCCATGGCGTCCGTGAAGCCGCCATCCAGCGGCGGGAGCGGGACGAGCAACCGCTGGTGACAGACAGCGGCAATTTCATTCTCGATTGCCGCTGCGGCTCCATCCCCGATCCGGTGATGCTGGAGGTGGCGCTTAACCAGATTCCAGGGGTTGTGGAGAACGGGCTCTTTACCCGCGAATCCCAAGGCATGGTGGTCGGCCGGCTGGACGGTTCGAGCTACATCAGCATGCGCTAGGACGAGCACCTCGCAGACAAAAGGAGTTTTGAACTGATCATTTCGCTGTTCATTGCACGCATGGGTTTTTGATTTCTGCCTTGTCTCACTCGATCTTGACGATCGGGTTGCCGCCAAAAATATCTAGTCAAACTAGAAGCAATCGGGAGGCTAATTATGGCATATGATGTTCTATCACGCCGAACTGTTCTGAAGGGCAGCGCGGGTCTGGGCCTGGGTCTTTTAGCAAGCACAGCTGCACGTGCGGAAGACCGAGTCTTCGTTCCCTTCTCGAACAAGAGCCTCGATTACTATTTCTTTGTCATCCAGCAGGAGGCCGTTAAGCGCGCGGTGGAAAGTCGCTCCTGGCAGTTCCAGGCCACCAACGCCAGCTTCGACAATACGAAGCAGCTCGAGCAGTGGCAGAGCCTAATGCTGCTGGAGCCTTCGGCCATCGTCTCCGATCCCATCGACAGCCAAGCCATCGTCAGCGTCATCCGCCGCTACAATCGCAAGCATATCCCCGTCGCCATCATCGATACGCCGGCGGATGGCGGCGAGGTTGCCATCACCATCAGCTTCGACAATCATCTTGGTGGCCAAATGGCGGCGCAGGAAATCATCATGCGCCTGACCAAGCGCTACGGCAGCCCTCGTGGCAAGGTACTCAACTGCTATGGTGCGCTGCAGAGCGTCGCCTGGCGGCAGCGCAAGGAAGGGATGGATGCAGAATTCGCCAAATATCCCAACATCACCTATATCGCGCGCCCGACGGAGGGGCAGCTGGCGCAGATGCAGTCTGTCACCCTCTCGACGCTGTCCGAGCATCCGGATCTCGACGCCGTGCATGCGCCAAGTGACTCCCCGTCGCGCGGCATCGTTACCGCGCTACAGCAGAAGAGCCGCTGGAAGAAGATCGGTGAGGATGGCCATGTCATCTTCGTCAATATCGACGGAGAGCCCATCGCCCTCAACTGGATCCAGCAAGGCTATATGGACGCGGACGTGTCGCAGGACCCGATCGCTTATGGCGAGGTGGCCGTGGAGCTCCTGCAGAAGCATTCCATGCAGAAGCAGGCTGTCCCGATTGGCGAGTATCAGAACACCAAATACTTCTGGGAGAAGGCGCCGATTGTGCAGGGCAAGACAGGCCCCACAATGATCATTCCACCCTTCGTGATCGACGCAGCGAACGCGCAGGATCCGCGCCACTGGGGTGCGATCGCTGAGAAGAAATGGGGCATCCCCTACAGCTGAGTGGCGCACGCGGATGGGCAGGCAGGACTGTGCCCTGCCCGCCCATCCCGACGCCTAGACCAAACATACGAGGAACCGGGCAGACCAAGATGCAGAATGCAGCGCTCGAACTCATAAAAGCGAGGGAGGCGGGGAACTGCGTCCTCGCGATCGAGGATGTCGGTAAGTGCTTCGGCGGCGTCATCGCGCTGACCGGTGTGTCCCTCGAGATACATGAGGGCACGATCCACGGACTTCTCGGCGAGAATGGCGCGGGAAAGAGCACGCTGGTCGGCATTATCTGCGGTCAAATTCGGCCAAGCTCTGGGCGCATCCTGCTGCACGGGCAGCCGATTGCTGGGCTGGATGTGCGCGCCATGGAAGAGGCCGGCGTGTTCCGTGTGACGCAGGAACCGATGATCATTGACCACGTGACGGCGGCAGAGAACCTCTTCCTCGGCATCTGGCCGCAATCTTGGGGCTTCGTACGCTGGCGCAGCCTGCGCGCAGAGGCGCGGCGCATGCTCGAAGGCTCCGGTATCGATCCGCAGGCGCAGGCGGGCCATCTCAGCGCTGTCGCGCGTCGCAAGCTCAACATTCTGCGCGCTATGTTCTCAGGCGGCCGCATCATCATTCTCGATGAACCGACAGCAGCGCTGACGGTAGCGGACCGACGGCATCTCTTCGACTTCATGCAAGCGCTGAAGCGCGACGGCGTCACCTTCATCTTCATCTCCCACTACAATGACGAGATTCTGGAAGTCTGCGACGCTGTCTCCGTACTGCGCGACGGCAGGCTTGTCGGCAGTACAGATCGCGTGGCACGCATGACTTCAGCGGAACTTTCCGAACTCGTGCTCGGCCGGGAGCTCGACCTTTTTCAGCGCCAGCGCCTTGCCGACGAGACCGCGCCTGCCCTGACCCTCTCCAATGTTCGCGCGACAGATCTCTCGTTGGAGCGGCTCGTGCTGCGGCAGGGTGAGGTGCTGGGGTTGACCGGCCTGCCCGGCGCAGGCGCCAAGGAACTGGCGCGCGCGCTCTTTGGCCTTCAGCCCGCAGCGGGAGGCGAGATTGCCTTCGGTACGGAAGCGCCTAGACGCCTGCCTCCGACACCCGCTGAGGCCTTCACCATGGGGATCGCCTATCTCTCCGATGACCGGCGGCGGGATGGGGTGGTCGGTCATCTGTCGATCGGCGAGAACATCGCCCTGTCTTCCCTGCGGGACAGGATGCGCGCCGGCTTCGTCGATTTTCCGGCCGAGGAAAGTGTCTGCGCGCGCTACTTCCGGCGCATGGGCATCAAGGCCCCAAATTTCCTTGTTCCCGTGAATACGCTCAGCGGCGGCAATCAGCAGAAGGTCTGCCTCGGCCGCGTGCTGGCCGCCAATCCGCGCCTCCTCATCCTCGACGAGCCCACCCGGGGTATCGACGTTGGCGTGAAGCAGGAAGTTCTCCGCATCATCGACGGGCTCAGCCGTCAAGGGGTCTCCGTCATCATCGTCTCGACCGATACAGACGAACTCGTCCGCGCGGTAGACCGCATCTGCATTTTCCGGGACGGGACGATCGCTGAGACGATCAGCGGCGGCGAGATCTCGACGGAGCGCCTCCGCGGCGCGGCATCGCGAGCATAGGAAAGCACTATGAAGGATCTCACCCTCGGGCAAGACCTGCGCATCGCCCCCGCGCGTGCCGAACGGCGGCGACGCTACCTGCGCTGGACCTTACATAACGTCGTCTGGATCTGGCTCGTCGCTCTCGTGCTGGGTTTCGGCATGTTCAACCGCTTCTTCCTCACCGTCGCCAACATGCAAAACATCACCGTGCAAGCGACTGTTCTGGGCATGCTGGGGCTGGCCGTCGCTTTGCCCCTGCTCGTGGCCGAGATCGATCTTTCGATCCCAGCCAACCTCGGCTTTTCATCGGCGATTGGCGCACTCGCCTATTCCAGCTTCGGCCTACCCTGGGTCCCCGCCATGCTGGTCGGTGTTGCAGTTGCCACCGCCATCGGCTTCTTCAACGGCCTCTGCATCACCCGCATGCGCATGGTCTCGCTCATCGAGACACTGGCAATGATGATTATCCTGCAGGGCGCGCTGCTCGCCATCACCCAGGGCAAGACACTCACCGACATGTCGGACGGCTATGTCTGGATCGGCCAAGCGACGCTCGGGGGCTGGCCGATCATGCCGCTCGTCTTCATCCTGGCGCTCGTCGCAATCACGGTCCTGCTGCGGCGTACGGTTTTTGGCCGCTCCATCTATGCGGTGGGCGGCAACTCCGCCGCCTCCTATGCCGCCGGCATCCGGGTCAATCGCGTTAAGGTGGTTATCTACACGATCTCGGGATTCCTGGCCGGGCTCGGCGGTTTCCTCCTCGCCTCCTGGCAGATGGCGATCACCTCCAACCAGGGGTCGAGCTATCTGCTCTATGCCATCGCAGCACCGATCATCGGCGGCGTGAGCGTCTTCGGCGGGCGGGGCAATGTGTTGGGCGTGCTGGGCGGCGTCATGCTCCTGACTGTCATCCAGGTGGGCCTCGCGATCGTCTCGGTTCCCTCCTTCTATGTCGGCACGATCGGCGGAGTAATGATCTTCATCGCAGTCGCGATCGACGCACTGCGCGTGCGTTATTTCGCATAGCGGC
>NZ_DATJJK010000176.1:0-8845 GCF_035492295.1 Acidisoma sp.
ATGAAGTCGAGGGGACGATCATTGATGACAACGTAAGAGTCGGGTCGCATCTCGCTGACCCTCAACTTCTCATAGGGAATGATCGGCTTTGCCTCAGCAAGCTCGTCGGTGTTCAGAATCCTGTCCTGAGCAAAAAAAGTCAGGAATTCCGCCGTATAAAAATCCGTATAGACTGTAGCGGACGGCCCAACGCGTTCAGCGATATGCCGGATCATCTTCAAGGGCTGCGGCCTTAACTCCGTCAGCGGCAAAGCCACGCTCGCCAATATCACGGTCGTGACGGCCGTGGCCCAGAGACGGCGGTGGGTGACGAACTGCGCTCCTCCTGTTCGTAAGAAGAGCATCGATATAAAGCCGCTGCACAGCAGGACGGACGGCAAGAGCAGTGGGTAGAGATAGCGCTCGAAGACCAGCGGCAAGGGCTTGTACGCTGTCAGTGACGACGATGCCAGATCGAACGCGAGGAGTTGCAGAAGCAGCCAGACCCCAAGCATGACAAATCTACGATCTCGCCCAAGGCTTCCCCAGAAGGCGGCAATCAGGGCAAACGTGGGCAGCATACAGAATGCCATCAACTCCTCTTTCGGGCCACTGACGAGGATCCGCCGCAGAAGCGCGTGGACATAGCCGCCCGGCTTCCACCCGAAGTAAGGGGAGGATTGGTCGAAGAACCAAACGGCGTTCTGCTGATAGTTTTTCGGCACAATGTGGAAGTGAAAGAGCCAGTCTCCCGTCGTGGCACGATAGAAGGCAGCCTCGGAGAACAAGAAAAGAAGAATAACCGCCGCAATGCAGGAGAGTTTCCGAAATGGCGACTTCTGTGTAAGAACCAATATCAGCACAAATGGCGCGGCATAGACAACCGTCTCTTTGTTCAGCCAAGAGATGCCTAAACACATGCCGGCAAGGGCGGCATAAGAGAGAGATCGGCGCGAGCCGTCCTTGACCGGATCCAAAATCAGGAGGGCGATTCCGAGGTTCGTCCAGAATGCCGCGACCGGATCGGGGAACAAAGTCGACGCCATCGCGACGTCTCGGGGCAGTATCGCGAGCAATCCGGCAGCTATCAGACCCGCGGTCGGGCCAAAGAGGGTCCGACCAAGAATATAGGCCAGGACACATCCGGCGATGCTGACGAGGAACGGAACGATGATCACCGAATCCTCGGACAATCCGAAGAGCTTGATAAAGAAGGCGGCCGGACCGTAGAAGCCGATCCGCAACGGGAAAATCAAAGCGCCATCGTAGCTGTTGAGAAGGAGCTTGCCATGCGCCAGATCATTGGCAAGTTCCGCATAGCAGTAGGGGTCCGATTCAACGAAGCCTTGAAAGAAAAACATCCTGAGAATGACGGCCAACAAGAGGATGCCGGCCAAAGCGAAAAGGTGGTGTTGCGCTGTGAACGTTCGCCCAATCATCGTCGCATCCAACCTCCAGCGTCATCCTGTATGGCACTGACGCCTCCACGGCGCCTGTGCCGCTGACCTCGAGCACGCTCTCGCACTCGGCAACTTTGATGCAGTCTCGGTCAAATGCCTATCGTCCGTTGGGAGGCATCTGAGGCTACCTCTTTCATCTAAGTGGACGAGTGGGTCGCCGCGGTGTCAGCTTAGAGTCCCGCATTTAGGTTGAAGATCCAGACAGCTGCAGAACGGAAAGCGTGGAAGTCTCGACGTCAAGGCTCAACTGAGCAGGCCGTAATGACTTATTTGGATAGCGCGTTCCGTATTCTTAGTCAGCCTCTCGGCGGGGTCCTGGCTATTGCGGTTGCCGTTGGCACCGTCATTCTAGTGCTCATCGCTGCCCTTATGATGCGCGATCTGGGCTATCGCCGGCTTGTCTGGATCGCTATCGGTGGTTGGGCCTTAAGCGCCGGCGTTGCGGCTCCTTACGTGCTGGCGGCGTCGCGCAGCGAGAGTGCCCTCGGGCCCTACGCAGTCCAGCAAGCCATTCTGGTGTTTCCTGCGCTCGCTTCAGACGGATATGCCGGCCCTATATCCGCGCAGATATGGTTTCCGGTGACACGGGATCCAGGACAGACTCCGGTATTGGAGACGTGTGCGCAACTGCAGTCTCAGTCTTTGAACAATGCCGGGAATCCACGGCGGCTCCTGCTCTATATGCCGCATTTCGGTGGCCAGAAAACGGACAACACGGCGCGACTTTCCTATCTGGCTTCATACGGCTACGTCGCCGTCGCTTTCGACGACATAGCGCAGGATGCCCCTCTACCTGGTGCCACGCGCCAAGACGAGGACGCGCGCCTTCGGATGTGGCACGTACAAACACAGGAGGATTTTGAGAAAACTGTGCGGCTGGATGACATTCGGGTTAGGCGCCAAGCGGAGAAAGCGCTTAGCGGACTTGATAGGCTCGCGGCCTGCGCCGCCGGGCATTTTGACTCACCTTGGAGTAGGACGGTCGATTATACGCATGTTGGATTTTTGGGCTATTCGTTCGGCGGTTCGACAGCAGCGGAAGCGGCCGTCATGGATCGGCGGGTCGTCGCTGTAGTCAATTTAGACGGCAACCTCTTCGGCCAAGCATTGGCCGGGCGCCTTACCGTGCCGTATCTTTATATGATGAGCGACCGGCCACTTCCGACCATCAGTTCGATGATGTCGACAGATCCGAATGAACGATACGGATCCCGTATGGATGCACGGGATCGGACTGAGCAGGCAAGGCTCACAGCCCGGCATGGGAGCGCAGGAATTGTCATCAAAGGCAGTGTCCATTCCAGTCTCAGCGATGCTGCTCTCGAGCCTCATGCGTCGAGACTGTGGATATTCAAAAACCCGATTGCCTTCTTCAATGCGACGAATCTCTGCACTCGCCAGTTTTTTGACATCCACCTAATGGGTCAGAATGAAACGTCAGTCGATCGGTTCCCGCCAGAGAGTCCGGTGGTTCGAACCTTCGAGGCAATGGGCATTACCCCGGACCAACACTTTGCTTTGCCTCCATCTTGAGATGCGAACGGGCCCGCGATGCATTTGAGCAAAGACCCGCAGCCCATTCGATGCGTGTCACCCACTGACCTCCCTTCCCGCCCAACCGTGCCGTTTATGCTAATGTTTGCCAATCGTATTGATGTGCTAGATATAAACTCCGTGATGGAATAAGAAGACAGAGGAACTTGCTGCGACCGCATTCAGTTTTCGTGTGGAAGAGTTTTCAATTTGGGGCGCTATCTCTAACGAAGCCTCACTTTGCCATGCTCAATGCAACTCTGCGCTGCCAATTTCTGTGGGACCTTCTCCCGTGCACAACCTTGTTTCCACCGCCTACATGGTTATTGCGGTCTCGGGCGTCATAGCGATCCTCTGGCTGGCCCGGCGGCGCGCCCTGCCCGAAGGGCGATTTAGAGCGGGCACCGCGCTCTTCTGGGCCGTCGGGCCGCTGGCATTGGGCGTGATCATATTCGATCTGGTAAGCCTGAAAGTGAGTGCGCCCCCGGAAGCACTTTGGGATTTCCTCCGAGCCTACTATCCAGCGGGCCGGGCTGCGCTCCACCACGACGCAGCGGCGCTCAAGGCCCTTATTGGAGTCGGAGCGGAGGGCGGGTTCGTCAACATCCCGGCGGTGGCTTATTTGTTTGCCCCCTTCGGGTGGCTGCCTCCACCGATGGCCGCTACAGTTTTTACGATTATCGGCATCGGGATGACGATTGCCGCTTGGTTCATGCTGATCCGCCTGTTCCGGCTTGAACTTCGGGAGCGCTGGCTGCTGGCGCTCCTCTTCGCGGTCAACGGCCCCCTACTGAATGGAGTCAAGTTCGGCAATGTCAGCTATTTCCTGATCTTAGCCTTCACGACAGGGCTCGTGCTCATGCGGGCGCAGCGCTCGACAGCAGCGGGTATCGTGCTGGGCGCCGCCGCTGTCCTCAAACCTCCGCTGGCACTCTTCGGCTTATTCTTCCTCTTGCGGCGCGACTGGCGTGGCTTGGCCGGGTTCGCCGCCGTGGGCGTGGCGGCAGCCTCTCTTTCGCTGGTCCTATTTGGTTGGGCGCTCAATTTCTACTGGTTTCAGACAACGGGCCTGCAATATAGCCACAACTGGCTCGGCGGCTTCAGCGTTCAATCCATCCCGGCATTTCTCGTCCGGCTGCATGAACCATCGGCGATCCTGCTTGACTGGTCGGCAAAAGCGCCACCCGCCGGTGAGAAGCTGCTGGCCCAGGCCATCACTGGCCTGATCTTTCTGATCGGGGCCTTTGCCTGTGTCGGGTTTCGCTCGCGCCACGGTGCGGCAAACGAGGCCAGTGCGGGCGAGCGGCAGGATCTGCAATATCTCCTCACAATCTGTTTGTGCCTGGTGTGCAGCCCTTTGTCTTGGGCACATTACTATGCATGGCTGCTCGTTCCGGTGGCGTATTTCCTGGGGGCGCAGCAGAGTCTCGCCGTATCGACGGCTATCCGCGTCGTCGGCTGGGCGGCAATTATTCTGGTCACGCCGCTTGTGCTTTGGCCGCAGCCAAGCGCGTCCTCCGCCCCGATGACGATCTTCCAGTCGCTCGCCGTCTCGCACTATTTGCTCGGTGGCCTGCTGTGGTTTGGCCTGATCGCCTGGTGGCTGATGCGGGCGGCCGGACATCTCCTGCAGGTCGGCCCGAGGGGCGCAGGCGGAGCGGTGAGGTCCGTGACTTCGACACGCTTCTCGGAAGTCTCGAAAGCCCCTCCGCCGCTGTGAGACGGCCGAGGAGCGCGCGCGCTAGGCCGGCGGGGGCCTTGCGCCATGCGCCGTTAGAAACCTCAGGATAGCGTCGATGATTCCCGGAGGGTGACCAGGCGGCAGAGCCAAAGCATCTTGGGTATCGCCATGCCCGAGAGACGGATAGTGGATCACTTCGGCCGTGCCACCTTTTTCATGCAGCTTGGCGGCGACGTCGTCACTGTTGGATGGTTCGGCGGCACGGTCGCTGTCACCGATGATCAACAGCATCGGGGGCGGAACGCCATCGATATGGTTGATGGGCTCGCTGTAGCCGGTCTGAGGACCAAAGATGGCATGCTCCCTCGAACCGTCGAGCGGCAGCATGCTGTATACCCCTGAGAGACCGACCATGGCTGTTACATCATGCGGGGTCATCCCCACTCCACCAAGCCATTGGGGTTCGACCAACAGGCTGAATACATTGTGGGCGCCAGACGAATGGCCCATGAGTATCAACTTGCCAGGGTCCCCGCCAAAGCTTGCCGCCTGGTCTCGCGCCCATCGCACGGCAGCGGCATTGTCCTCCAGGAACATCGGCCATCGCGCCTGGGGATAGATCCTGTAATCAGGTATGACGACCATGAAGCCGCGCCTTGCCAGCGCCGCGCCAACCCAGGCAAATTCCGCCTTCGAACCTGCCGCCCAGCCGCCGCCATAAATGTAGACGATCACGGGCCGCGGCTTGGCCGCCGCGCGCAGGACATAGACGTCGAGGCTGTGGCGCTCACCCGGCTCATAGGGCAGGCTGTGAGTGATCACGAGGTCGTCCATCGGCTCAGCGGCCTTGTTCCTGTCGATGTCGCTTTCACCATGCGCGCACATGAAGAAGAGGACGCTGCACAGAAGCCCCCGAACCGTCTGCGTGATCACCGATTGTCTCTCCTCGCTGCCGCCCTTCGCCTGCGTGACTTCTGCAACGTCTACCCTTCGCAGCCGGTTTCATTCTGTGTGGGCTAGTATTTCCATGGTGAAAAGGGGAACCCACGACCGTCGGTCACTGAGCGTAATGGAGAATGCAATGCCGAAGCCTCAGGAAAGCAAGACTCGCAGATGATCAGCCTGAGGACCGCATTTCGCCACCTCAGCCAGGGGACATTATAGCCGACTGTATGGACAAGGGCTGCGCGCGCGCCCTGGCAAGGCTCGTTACCAATACGGATGATCTCATGTCACCCGATCGACTAGATGTTGATGACTTGCTGTAGGATGAGAAGCTTGTGATATCTTCTCTACAAGAAGGCGCAGTCAAGCCCACAGGCCGATGTCATCGTTATTACATGTCCGGAGTTGGAAGATGACCAGTAACGACGTGGGATTGCCATACAGGACAGAAGCGGTCAGCACCGTCGCCTCAAACCGTTTGGTGGAAGGCGCGTTTCTGGTCGCGGGCATTCTCACGGCGATCTACGCGGTGACATCCTTGGCGCTTCCATTCGGCTGGGACCAGGGGATGATGGCCTCCGTGGGCAGTTCTTGGGTCCACGGCGGCGTACCTTACGTCACCGGCTGGGAAATAAAGGGGCCTATCTCTTTTGTGCCGTATGCGCTGGCCCAGCTCCTCTTCGGTCCCACGATGTGGGGCGTTCGGATTTTTGATGTCCTCATGTCCGCCGCGGCATCATGCGTCTTTTACGCCGGCATCCGAAGTCTGACCAATTGGCAGGTTGGCGCCTGGGCGACCATCGGATTCTATTACTGGATCGCTTCCGCCGGGTGGTTCTACACCGCGGCGCCAGATCCTTGGGCAGGCTTTCTCTGCGTGATGGCGATCGTTCCTCTAGTGGCAACGAACAAAGCATTGAGCGGTTGGCGTCTTCTGCTATCCGGATTCCTGATCGGATGTATCGGACTGATCAAGCCGCTTTATCTCCTCGCAGGTATCGCGCCGCTCCTGTCAGTCGCACTGGTGCCAAGGCTTACCGGCAAGCGACGCGCCGGCCTTGCATTCGTCTTGGCCATTGGCGCGGCGGCGCCAATTATGGCCATGTACGGGTACTTAGCTTGGCGGGGAGGCCTGTCTCAGGTCATCGAAGCGCATATCCTCTATCCCCTTTCCACCTATGCGCATGTGAGTGTGGGAACAACACCCGTTCAAGGCTTCGCAAATTTCTTCGCTCGGCCGACCGTCGCTCTCATGACGCCCTTCATTGGCCTGGGCATCTGGGAGTTTCGAAAGCAACCGCAGCTTCTTTGGCCTGTCCTTGGATGGCTTGCTGCTCTGTTGGTGATCGTTGTTGCGCAGGGCAAGTATTTCCCTGCCCATTGGCTGCCTGTCTATGCTCCGCTCGTGTTCTTGGCGGCGCTCGGCGCGCATGCGCTTGCGCGTGACGATAGGAAGGCTGGCGCATCCAGAATTGTGGCTTTCGGCGCGGCCCTGATGTTCACCGTTCAGGTTTGTGCGCCCCCCTTCTACGACGCTACCAAATGCATTTACTACCTCGACATGAAACACGCGCCAGATCGTTATTATGCTTCATTCGAATTCTTCCACGTATACAATGCTGAAGACGAACGGGCGGCAGCCAGTTACATCGCTGGACGAACAAGTCCGGAGGATGGTGTCTTCATCTGGGGCAACGACGCCACCGTTCGATACTTGGCGAACCGCCCAAATCCGTCACGGTTTACCTATGAAATGCCCCTGAGCTTGCCAGGCCGATACCTTGCCCGCTACCGAGTTGAGGTCATGCACGAGCTTCGGGCACGGCCGCCGACCTATTTCATAGTGGGAATCAATTGGTGGGGTGCAGACTCGAAAGCGCAAGCGCTCGGCAAGTTTTCTGCGCTCGCTGCATTTTTGAATCAAGGTTATAGCCTGGAAAAAAGCTTCGGTGCTCTTGATCTCTATCGGCGAAACGCCACTCCTTGAAACTCACCCCTGGGACGCCGCGGCCGTTCCGTGTCTAGGACAGATAGCGGACAAGGTGCAGGCGGAGACAATTCGTGCTCCCCTCTTCGCTGCACCACGAGTGTATGTCAGCCTTGAATCGGCGCGCGGTATCGGGCGTCATGGCTGCCGCGTCCTGTCACGCGTTTGCGCGACCCAGCAGAGCATTGCAAGTGTGCCGATACCTGCAAAGAAGAGATAGCCGATGGCCAAGTTCAGCGGCGTCGCGACCTTATAGATGTGCGATGTTACGCAGACAGCGGACAAGAGGAATAGGGCCGCGAAAGCGATGAGTTGCTGTCGCCTACGAACACTGTTTGGCGCTGCGGCCAGGAGACAGAAGAGCGTCGCGAAGATTGGCGCCATGATGCCGTAATGGTTCTCCCAGGCAATCGGAGCGGCCATCGTAAACGCCAGGGCGGCAAACATGAAATCCAGGAGGCCGCTGAGCGCATCCCGTTGGCTGGGACGGGGCCAAAGAGCACCGACGATCAGAATGATCGCCGCCGCCACGCTTCCTAGATAGACGACGGGATTGTAAGGCGGAAACGCATGCACGTCCCAAACGAGCGGATTAACAGTTCCGATCAATGCGTTCAGGATGCCGTTCACGGAATTGTTGGAGATCATGGCTTCGCCATGCCGGGATAGAAAACTGAGCTCGTTCAGATATTGGAGATGCGCCGTCACGCCGAAGACCGCGAGAGAAAGGAGACCGAACGGCAGGATGGCGATCGCCGCACCGAGCATGAAGCGCCATTCCCGGCGCAGGAGCGCCCAAACCGCGAAGACCGCGAATTGCGGCTTGAGCAGACAGATCAAACCCACCAGAACGCCGGCCGAGAGCTTGCGATTGGCGAGGAAGGCAATACAGGCAAAAGTAAAGCCGGTGTCTATCCAGACCTGGATTTGGCCCAGCCAGAAGCCCATCATCACTGGGAAGAACAGGAAGGTTGCTCCGCCCGAGAGGATCGCACCCGCCTTCGCCGCCGGAGACGCCGCCGCATCTTGCCCATATTTCCGGATCAGCACGAGGCGAAACAGAAAGCCGACACCAATGGCGTTCGCTGCTATCAAAAGGCGGTTGATGTTATTGAGGAAGACGCTTGTCACATCGATCCCAAGCCACTGCAGGCCCAGCATCGGCAAGAGAGAAGTCGGCGGGTATTGGAATTTCAGATGCTGAGCAAAGAACACTTCCTGGTAAAGAGAGTTTGGCCCTGCCTTGCTCACATAGTCTAG
>NZ_DATJJK010000177.1:0-46880 GCF_035492295.1 Acidisoma sp.
GCCTAGAAGCCGGGCAGAGCAGGCGTCAACGCATTTGCCCATGGCGGGCGCGAGCCTATCCAAAAGCGCTATCGTTGCGCGGCTGGCGCCGTCGACCGCGATGCGTGCGGCCGTGACGCAGGGCCAATGGCCAATCTCCGCCCGCAGAAGATCGGGCCGGGAGCCGGGCTCCACGAGCAGGATATGCAGGCCGGAAGGGGCAGCGGTGAGGAAGGCAGTCACGATGCCGACACCATCATTCCCGCGCGGCAGGAGCACGAGTCCGCGCTCTCCCACGGCGCGGAAGGCGGCGCGGGCGGCAGCCCGCTCGGGCTGCATGGTCTCGGGCCGGGTCAGGAGGCCGGTAATGGCCGCCGCCTGCACGAGGAGCAGCAGGGCAAGGAGCGGAGCAGGGCGTGGAAGGCTGCCGATGGCACCGGCCAACAGCAGGGCAAAGGGCGGCAGGGCGAAGGTGAGGTAGCGGATCTCAACCGGCAGGGAATGGGCGGCGAGCCCCATGAGGCAGAGGCCGAGCGGCGTGCTCAGCGCTGCCAGAACGAGAAGTGCCCGGGGGGAGCGGCGCCCGATCCGTCGCCAGCGCAGCAGCGGCAGAAGAAGAAGGACCGCGAGCAGCAGGCCCAAGCCGGCGCTCAGCGCCATCCGCCGCCATCCGCTGAAATACAGCGGAAGCCCGCCGAGGATGGCACCACCGGCGGCATGGCCGAGCGCGGCCAGGAAGCCGCCCCAGGTGAAGGGCGCAAACTGGCCGATGCGGCTCGCCCGTTGCGCCCAAAAAAACGAAAAATCGCCGAGAAGAAACGGCGCGAGTCCAAGGAGAAGCCGGGCCGCCTGTCGAGGAGCCCGCCCGCCGAGCCAAAGCAGGGCGGCGGCAGCCGGAAATCCCGCGAGATAGTTCGTGACGCTCGCGGCCCCGAGCAGAACTCCGGCGCCGATGGCGCTTCGGGGGGTGCCCGCGGCCGCGCGCAGGGTGACACAGAGACCCCAGAGGGACAGGCACTGCGCCAGTGCGAAGCCGCGGGCGACGATGCCAGTCTCCACGAAGCCGAAGCACCCCAGCGTGATGAGCAGCGCCGGGATTGCGGGGAGCGCGGCTGCGCGGGCAAGAGCCACGACCGCCGCAAGAGCGCCCAGGCTGAAACCGACCGAGAGCAGGCGGGTCACGAAGAGATCGGAGCCCCACAGGCGCCGCCACGCCCAGACGAACCAGAAATACAGCGGCGGGTGGACATCCGTGCGCCGGAGATTGCCGGCGATCGCCCAAGGCCCCGGTGCGGGCGCGAAGGCCGCCCGCATGTCGCCGGCGCGAAACGGCGCTGCCGGCCAGGCGGGCCGGGGCGCCGCGCCGGTCACGAACGCCGTGTAGCCCTCATCATATTCCGGGCCGCGCAGCCATGCCGCGAGCCCCAGCAGCACCGAGCCGAGAAGCAGGATCGCCAGGAGACGCGAGGGAAAGAAGCGCATGCCAGTCTTATCGACGAGCCCGTATCGTCAGTTCAATATCGAAATGAATAAGCCCTGGGCGCGGGCCGCACATCGGTGGTTTGATTGCCGAGCGGCGGGGGCCGTGCTACCGCGCGGCGATGGCAGACAGCCTCGCCCCCGATCCGACCAAGCCGAAGCGCCCGAAGCCGGAAAGGACGCGGACTTTCCGCACGCCGAAATGGTTCAAATGGCTGGTGCGGCATCCGCGACTGAAAGACGGATTCGCACGGCTGGTCGGTATCTATCTCGCCCTGGTTTATCGCACGACGCGCTGGGATTTCGTCGGTCTCGAGAACCTGGCGCCGACGACACACGAAAAGACGGCCGGACTCGTCTGCTTCTGGCACGAGCGCCTGCCGATGATGTCGATGCTGGCCATCGAGGCGCAAAGGCTCGGCGCCTCCATGCGGACCTATGTCCTCGTCAGCGGCCATAATGACGGGCGCTTCATCGGCCATGCCGTCGGCCGCTTCAATCTCGGCACGGTCATCGGCTCCTCCTCCAAGGGCGGGGCGGCCAGTCTGCGCAATATGCTGCTGCTGCTGCGGGAAGGCAGCAATATCGCGATCACGCCCGATGGCCCGCGCGGCCCGGCCAAGGTGGCGGCGGCCGGGGTCGTGCAACTGGCGGCGGCAACTGGCGCACCGATCTATGCGGCCTCCGCCCAATGCCGCTTCCATATGCGCATGCCGAGCTGGGACAGCATGATTCTGCCCTTTCCCATCCCCTTCAGCCGCGGCGTGATCGTGGTGGAACCGGCCTTCACCGTGCCGCGCGCCGATTGGGCCGCCCATATGCCCCGTGTGGTCGCAGCCCTGAACACGGCCAGTGAGAAGGCGGACCGGCTCTGCGGCATCACGCCGTCTCCCTCCGAGCCATCATGACCTTGCCGCTCGCCCTCTGGGCCGGTGCGACCCGTCTATCAGCCCCCATGCTGCGCCGCATGCTCCGCAAGCGGGTGGGGCGCGGCAAGGAGATCCCGACGCGCCTGGCCGAGCGCGAGGGTATCGAGACCCTGGCCCGGCCATCCGGCCGGCTCATTTGGCTGCATGCGGCGAGCCTGGGCGAGAGCATCTCCATCCTGCCGCTGCTGCCGGTGCTGGCGGCCGATGGGCATGTCCTGCTCACGACCGGGACCGTGACGTCGCAAAAACTCCTCGCATCCCGACTGCCGGAGATGGGGCTCGCCGACCGGGTGATCCACCGCTTTGTGCCGCTTGATGTGCCGGCCTGGGTGGCCCGTTTCCTCGACCATTGGCGGCCGGATGCGGCGGGTTTCGTGGAGAGCGAGATCTGGCCGAACCTCCTCGCCGCCGCGGCGCGCCGGCAGATTCCGCTCATGCTGCTCAATGCCCGGCTGTCGGCGCGCAGTCTCGCACGGTGGCAAAAAGCACCCCGGACGGCGCAGGAGGTGCTGGGCTGGTTCGACCTCATCCATCCGCAAAGCGAGGCTGATGGCGCGCGTTTCGCGCGGCTGACGAAAACGAGGGTGCTGCCCCCCGGCAATCTGAAGCTGGCGGCGCCGCCGCTGCCCGTCGATTCCCAGACGCTCTCCCATCTCTCGACGCTGATCGGCGGACCGGTCTGGGTCGCCGCCAGTCTGCATCGCGGCGAGGACGAGGTGATCATCGAGACCCATGCGCGTCTCTCGGCGGTCCATCCCGGCCTGCTCACCATCATCGCGCCGCGCCACCCGGAGCGGGGAGAAACGCTCGCCGCCCTGGCCGGGGGGGCGCCGCGTCGCGCGCTCGGCCAGCTGCCGCCCGACCGTGGCGGTATCTGGATCGCCGACACGGTAGGCGAACTCGGCCTCCTGTACCGTCTCGCGCCGCTCGCCTTCGTCGGCGGCAGCCTGGTGCCTCATGGCGGGCAGAATCCGGCAGAGCCCGCGCGCCTCGGCCGCGCCGTCGCCATCGGTCCGCATACCGCGAATTTCGCCGATACCGTGGCCCTGCTGGAAGCAGGCGGCGCGCTTGCCGTGGTCTCCAATGCTCAGGGCCTGGGAGATTGGCTGGACGCCCGATTGAAGGACCCTTGGGGCACCATGGCAATCGGGGCGAAGGGGGTGAAGCTATTGGAAGGCTATCGCGGTCTGCCAGCCGAGGTGGCTGGGCTGCTCGCCGCTTTGGCCCGGCCGGTTGAGAGCTGACTGCATGCGCGTGCCGCGCTTCTGGACGGAGGACGGTCTCGCGGCCGGGCTGCTCTCGCCGCTCGGCAGCATCACGGCGGCACTCACGGCGCGGCGGGTCTCCCGCCCAGGCTGGCAGGCGCCGGTGCCCGTCTTCTGCTGCGGCAATGCGACCGTGGGCGGTTCGGGTAAGACGACCCTGGCGCTCGATCTTCTTGCGCGTCTCCGAACTCTGGGCGCCGTGCCGCATGCGCTGCTGCGCGGCTATGGGGGGACGGAGCGGGGGCCGTTGCGTGTCGAACCTGGTCAGCATGATGCCGCGCGCGTGGGCGACGAGGCGTTGCTGCTTGCTGCTGCCGCGCCAACCTGGGTCGCGCGTGACCGGAGCGCGGGCGCGCGAGAGGCGATTGCGGCCGGTGCCACCGCCATCGTGATGGATGACGGGCTGCAGAATCCGGGTCTTCTCAAGGATTGCAGCCTGCTGGTGATCGATGGCGGTTTCGGCTTCGGCAATGGCCGCCTGCTGCCGGCGGGGCCGCTGCGCGAGCCGGTAGCCGCCGCCGCCGCGCGTGCCGCCGCGGCGGTGCTGATCGGGGAGGACCTCCATGGGGCGATCTCCGCCTTGCCGCCGGAGTTGCCCGTGCTGCGGGCCGATCTGGTGCAGGATTTGCGCGGCCTGGACCTCACATCCCGCTACTTCGCCTTTGCCGGCATCGGCCGGCCTGACAAGTTTTTCGATGGGCTGTATCGCGCTGGGGTGACGCTCGCCGGCACTCGCGCCTTCGCCGATCACCACCCCTATACGGACGCGGAGCGGGCCGCGCTGCACGCGGCGGCGGCCGCGCTGGGGGCCGGTCTTCTCACGACGCCTAAGGATCTGGCCCGACTGCCGGTGGCCGCGCGTGCCGGGATCGCCGCGGCGGGCGTGGCTCTCGCCTGGGCCGACGAAGCGGCGCTCGAGCGTCTTCTGCGAAGCACGTTGCAAGATCGCACCTAGCCCGGATATCCCCTGGTAAGACAAGAAACGAGATCGACCAGGGATGGATCAGACCAGCGAGGCGCCCAAGCTCGAGGTGATAGGTCCGCCCCCGGCGCGCGCGCCCTACCGGCGGCGGACTTTCACCTTCCTGGGCGTGATCGCGGTGCTCCTCGTGCTCTGGGAGGCGAGCGGTCTGGTCTTTGCCTACACGGATGATGCGATACTGACCTCGGACCTCGTCGCCATCGCACCGCAGGTCACGGGGCCGATCCAGACCGTCACTGTCTCCGACAATCAGACCGTCCAGCCCGGGGATCTGATTTTCACCATAGACCCGACGCCCTTTCGCCTCCTCCTTGACCAGGCGAACGATGCGCTGTCCGCCGCCCAGTCTCGCATCGCCGTCGACCAGACATCCTCGCAAAGCGCGCTCGCCCTGCAGCGCTCGGCCCAGGCGCGCGCCATCCAGGCCGAGGCGGATCTCGCCCGTGCTCGGAACCTCGCCGGCGCCGGTTTCGAGGCTCCGCAGGCCGAACAGGACGCGACAACGGCGGCCCAGCAGGCGGCCGATGCACTGTCTGCCGCGCAGGACGCAGTGCTGCGCGCCTCGCGCGTTCTGCGACTGGATCAGTTCGAGATCGCGGCAGCGACCTCCGCCCAGGCTTTGGCGCAGTGGCGACTCCACCGTACTCGGGTCTTGGCTCCCGTCGCCGGGCGGGTCGTGCATTTCACGCTGCTGCCGGGCGACAGCGCAAGCGCGGGGAAGCCCGTCGTCGCTCTGGTCGCGTCCGACGCCTGGTACGTGAACGCCAACTACAAGGAGAGCGTGATCCGCCATCTGAAGCCAGGGCGGATTGGCTGGGTATGGCTCGATACCCATCCCTTCCACCTCTATCGCGCGCGCATCGAAGGCATCGCCGGCGGCATTGACCGCAGCAAGACGCGCCTCGGCGGGCTGCTGCCCTATAGCGACCCGACGATCGACTGGATCCGACTGGAGGCGCGCTTCCCGGTGCGCTTTCAACTGCTCGACCTGCCGCCGGAGGCCGAGCGTTTCATGGGTTCGGACGCACGCACGATCGTGTTCTACTGACGGCAATGGCCCGGACGCTTGCCCGCATCCTGCGCTCCATCCACGACGGTCTTTGGATCGAGCTCGAGGATTTGGCGCGGAACCGCGAGGGAGGGCGCGAGCCGCTCAAGGCCGTGCTGTCGGTCCTGCTTGCGGTTGGCGTGGCAAGCGCGATGCATCTGCCGGACATCGTTTGGGCCGCGCTCAGCGGTTTCCTGGTCATGCGCAGCACGCTGGCGGAGGCCCTGCCGCGTGCGCTTCAACGCACGGCGGGCACCATCGCCGGGGCGCTGACGGGGCTTATCCTTGCGCGTTGGACAGCTCAGGATATCGGGCTGCTGATGGCTGCGCTCTTCGTCCTCATCTGGATCGCGGTCTATCAGGGCAGCGTGACCGCCACCCCTTATGCCTGGACCTTGTTCGGCGTGACGGCCGCGATCGTGCTCATCGCCGGCCTGGCCACGCCCGAGGGGACAGCGGAATTCGCCGCTGTCCGGGCCGGGGAGATTGCGATCGGCTCCGCCTCTGCCCTCGTCATTGCTGCCGTCTTCGAGGTGTTCGGCGCGCCGCCGGGAAAGGCGGCACCGGGCGGCGGCGCGGTGCCGGGCGCGGCACTCACCCTCCGCCGGTTCGGTGAGGAGGACTGGCTCGCCCAGCACTGGCCCCTGATCATCCATGCGGCGCAAACGGCGGTGGCCGTCAGTCTTCTGCCGCTCGTCTGGCGCTTTTTCGAGATCACGAACTATCTGCAGACCGCGATCACCGCCTTCATCGTCATGATCGTGCCACTGAACGTGATCGAATCCGGGAGCCGCTACGCCGTCTACGAGCGTATGGCGCATCGGCTGATTGGTTGCCTGCTGGGCGGCGCGCTGGCGCTGCTGGCCCTGCGACTCGCCGCCGATGATGGCCTGCTCTGGGCCCTTTGCCTCGCTGCCGGGGTGTGGACCGGCTTCCATGTCCAGTCCGGCCGCACCGGCCTCTCCTATCTGGGCACCCAATTCGCCTTCGCCTTTCTGGTCTCCTTCGTGCAGGGGCCGGGCCCGGCGACAAGCCTCGATCCCCCGCTGACACGCCTTCTCGGCGTCATGATCGGTGCGGCAATGGCAAGTCTTGTCATCCTCGCCTGGCCATCTGCTCCGCGCGACGCCGACGCCCGGGCCTGATAGAAGCCCGCATGATCGTGACCCCTGCCGCGGCCCTGCTGCTGACCCTCATCGCGCTTCTGGCGGAAGCCGCCTTCGGCTATCCGCCTTCTATCTACAGGGCGATCAGCCATCCTGTGGTCTGGATCGGCGGGTTGATCGGCTGGCTGGACCGCAGGCTCAATAAACCCGAGCTCTCCGACTTCCATCGCCGGCTGCGGGGCACGCTGGCGCTGCTCTTCCTCCTTGGCGTCGTCTTCCTGGCCGCCCTCTGCGCGGATTTCATCCTGCTCGTCGCCTGCGGGCGGTGGGTCGGGCTCGTCGTGCTCGCCATCGCGGCCTCTAGCCTCTTCGCGCAGCGCAGTCTGCATGCCCATGTCGTGGCGGTGGCCGATGGACTGGACCGAGACGGACTCAAAGGTGGCCGGGAAGCGGTTTCGCAAATCGTCGGGCGCAATCCGGCGCATCTCGACGAAGCGGGGGTGTGCCGCGCGGCGATCGAGAGCCTGGCGGAGAATTTCTCGGACGGGGTGGTGGCGCCGGCCTTCTGGGGCTGTCTTCTCGGCCTTGCCGGCATCGCGGGCTACAAGGCGGTGAACACGGCGGACAGCATGATCGGCCACCGAACGCCAAAACATGCAGCCTTTGGCTGGGCGGCGGCGCGATTCGACGATGTCATCAACCTGCCCGCATCACGCCTCGCCGCTTTCTTCGTCTTGGTGGCGGCGGCGCTGACGGGCGGGGACTGGCGGGCGGGCGGGCGCGCCGTGTGGCGGGATGCGGGCCACCACCGCTCTCCCAATGCCGGTTGGCCGGAGGCGGCGATGGCGGGTGCGCTCGGCCTGCGTCTCGCCGGACCGCGTGTTTATGGCGAGACCCTAGTCGCCGACGGTTGGATGGGAGACGGCCGCGCGGCGGTGACGGCGGGTGATCTCCGCCGTGCGCTGCGCCTCTACCGCGCTGCCTGTGCGGTGCAGATCGGGGTTGTCGCCATTCTCGCCGCAATCGGCATCAGCTGCTTCCGATGAGCACGCCGGTTGCGAAGACAAGCGCGCCGCCGAAAGCCACCTGAAGCGTTGCCGCCACCGGTGGCGTATCCATGTATTTCCATCGCACCCAGCTGATGACGGCGAGTTCGACGATCACGACACCGACTGCGATGGCGAGCGCCAGATGGAAATTCGGGATCAGGAAGGGCAGGGAATGGCCGAGCCCGCCCAGCGTCGTCATCACGCCGCACACGAGGCCGCGGATGATTGGGGAGCCACGGCCGGTGAGGCTGCCATTGTCTGACAGCGCCTCAGCGAAGGCCATGGAGATGCCGGCGCCGAGGGACGCCGAGATGCCGACGATGAAGGCCTGCCAGCTCGATCCGGTCGCAAAGGCCGAGGCGAAGAGTGGCGCGAGGGTGGAGACTGATCCGTCCATGAGGCCGGCAAGGCCCGGTTGGATGTAGCGCAGAACGAGGTTGCGCCGCGCCGCATCCGCTTCCGCCCCGCGCTCCTCGTCGGTGATCCTGGCGTCGATCAGCCGGTCGAGCTTGTGCTCGTGCCCCTTCTCAGCCATCGCGAGATCGCCGAGCAGTTTGCGGATCGAGGCGTCCTGGCTGCGGCTGGCGGCGCGGTTGTAGAAACTCTCGGTCTCCAGCTCCATGGATTGCATGAGCGCGCGCGCGGCTTCGACGCGCAGCGGCCGCAACTGCCAGATCGGCTTGCGGGTGAGGAAGCCACGGATGTCCTGCCGCCGGATGAGCGGAATATGGTCGCCGAATTTCTCCTGATAGAGCGACAAGAGTTCGCGACGATGCTCGTTCTCTTCTTCGGCCATCTCATTCAGGATGCCGGCGGTAGCGGGATAATCGTCGCGAAGCCCGTCCGCAAGGTCGAGATAGATGCGGCCGTCCTCCTCCTCATTGCCAATCGCAAGGGCGAGGATTTCGCGTTCATTCAGGTCTGAAAAATTTCGCATGATTCTATTTTGGCGGCTGGCATCGTAACGATCAAGTCGGCTTCGCAATGGCGCAAATCGCTCGCAATCGCATTATCGAGGAAATGACTGCAAGTTTTGCGACTAGTTCGCAAGGACGACGTGGTATGTGCCTTCGCGGTGCCGAGGCAGGCTCACCGCGAGGAACTGTCTTCATATCTTCTCGCATCCCCTCCTTGGTTTGCCCTGAGCTTTCCGGCTAGGGGCGAGGATGCTCATCTTTCAAACCTTCCATGGCGGCGACTTCCTCAACACCGTGATCGGGCTTGTCGTGGCCTTCGTGCTCGGCACGGCCATCGGCGCCGAGCGGCAGTGGAAACAGCGCAGTGCTGGTCTGCGCACCAATGTGCTGGTGGCGCTCGGGGCCTGCGAATTCGTCGATCTCGCCATGAATCTCGATGGCGGCCATGGCGGGGTGAAGGTGGTCTCCTACGTCGTCTCCGGCATCGGCTTTTTGGGCGCTGGCGTCATCATGAAGGATGGGCTCAACGTCCGCGGGCTGAACACCGCGGCGACGCTCTGGTGCTCGGCGGCGGTGGGTGCCTGCGCGGGGGCCAATCTCGCGGCCCAGGCGGCATTGCTGACGATCTTTGTCGTGGGCGCCAATACCTTGCTGCAGCCGCTGGTGAATCGCATCAATCGCGCGCCGCTGCTGGGCAGCGCGGTCGAGGCGATCTGCGAGGTGAGCGTGATGACGACGGTGGAAGCCGCGGGTGCGGCCCGGAAGGCGACCATGCATCTGCTGCAGGCCGCGCATTATCCGGTCAGCGACATCGAACTTGTCGACCGTGGCGATGGGCACACCGAGGTCGTGGCGACGCTGGTCATGACGGCGGTGGAGGGAGCGGACCTCGATGCCGTGGTGAAAAAGCTTGAGGCCATGCCCGGCGTTTCGAGCGCGAGTTGGAGCAGCAGTACGGAAGACTCGGATTGAGGGGTGGGAGCCTGGGTCCCCGCCCTCCTCGGCTCAATGCCGGAAGTGACGCATCCCGGTCATTACCATCGCGATGCCGGCCGCATCCGCCGCCGCGATCACCTCATTGTCCCGCATCGAGCCGCCGGGCTGGATGACGGCGGTAGCCCCCGCTGCCACGATGGTTTCAAGCCCATCCGCGAAGGGGAAGAATGCGTCGGACGCCGCGACGGAGCCCCGCGTCAACGGCTCGGCGAGACCGGCGGCCTTCGCAGCCTCACCCGATTTCCAGGCGGCGATGCGGGCGCTGTCCACCCGGCTCATCTGCCCGGCGCCGATGCCGACCGTCGCCCCCCCTTTGGCATAGATGATGGCGTTGGACTTCACGTGCTTGGCGACCCGGAAGGCAAAGAGGAGGTCCGTCAGTTCCTGGGCCGTCGGGGCGCGCTTGGTCACAACCTTCAGGTCAGAGGGCAACACGCGGCCGGAATCGCGATCCTGCACCAGGAAGCCTCCGGCAAGCGAGCGGAAGGCCGGCAGCTGGGCGGAGGCATCCGGCAGGCCTCCGGTCAGCAGAAGCCGGAGGTTCTTCTTCTCCGCCAGCACTTCCTCCGCCTCCGCCGTCGCCTCAGGAGCCACGATGACTTCGGTGAAGATGGCAGCGATGCGCTTCGCCGTATCCTCGTCCAGCACGCGATTGACGGCGACGATGCCGCCGAAGGCGCTCACCGGATCACAGGCAAGCGCCCGGTCCCAGGCCTCGGTCAGGCTGCCCGCCGTCGCGACGCCGCAAGGATTGGCGTGCTTGACGATAACGACCGTCGGTTCCTCGAACTCGGCGACGCATTCGAAGGCGGCGTCGGTATCGTTCAGATTGTTATAGGACAGTTCCTTGCCCTGGACCTGACGGGCGGTGGCGACCCCAGGGCGATCGTCCGTGACATAGAAGGCGGCGCGCTGATGTGGGTTCTCACCGTAGCGGAGAAGCTGGCGACGTTTTCCGCTGATCGCGAATCGCTCCGGGAAGGCTTCGCCGCGTTCTTCCGCGAACCAAGCGGCGATCGCTGCGTCATAGGCGGCAGTGCGCGCATAGGCGGCACCCGCAAGGCGCCGACGCTGAGCGATGTCCGTGCCGCCTTCGGCAAGCGCCGTCTCGACCTCGGCATATTGCGCGGGGTCGGTCAGGACCGCCACGAAGTCGTGGTTCTTGGCCGCGGCGCGGATCATGGCGGGGCCGCCGATGTCGATATTCTCGATCGTCGTCTCGGCATCCGCGCCACGGGCGACGGTTTCTTCGAAGGGATAGAGGTTGACGGCGACGAGGTCGATTGGCGCGATCTTGTGGTCTTCCATCGCCTGGAGATGCGCGGGCAGGTCGCGGCGGCCCAGGATGCCGCCATGGATCTGCGGCACCAGGGTCTTCACGCGTCCGTCCATAATCTCGGGGAAGCCGGTATAGTCGGAGACGTCCTTCACCGGGATGCCGGCCTCGCGCAGCGCGCGGGCTGTGCCGCCGGTCGAGAGGATTTCGGCACCGGTCTTCGCTAGCGCCTGGGCGAAGGGGATGAGCCCCGTCTTGTCAGACACGGAGATGAGGGCGCGGCGGACGGGGATGCGGGCGTCTGAGGTCATGGCTGGCTCTCCGGCCTTATCAATAGCTTAGAATGTGGTTCACGTGTCGTATAGAGGCGGAATAGCGTCTATATGACACGATCACACTCTGACGTGGGAGATAGGGCGGGGTCGCCCCCTGCGTCCAGACCAAGCGGGGCGTGGCTGGGCTCATTCTTGGAGATGGCTCGTTACGCTGCTGTCTTTTCCAGCAGATCGAGCGTCCGTCCGATGATTTTCCGCTCGTCGAATCGTTCGCGGGCGCGGGTCAGGGCTGTCGCTCCCATGCGGGCGCGCAGCGCCGGATCAACGACCAGCTTGCCCAAGGCTTCGGTCAGCGGCTCCATGCGCCGGGGTGGGACAAGAAAGCCCGTCTCCCCGTCGACGACCTGCTCGCGCGGGCCGCGGATATCGGTCGCAACCACCGGCAGGCCCGTCAGCATCGCTTCGATCACCGACATGGGGAGCCCTTCGAAATGGCTCGGCAGGGCGAAGACGTCGGCCGCGGCCAGGATATCGGCCGTGTCCTCCCGGTAGCCCAGGCGCCGGAGCCGGGGGCCGAGCACGGATCCGCGGAAGTAGCTTTCGAGATCCTCGCCATGATCGGAGGCGAGGCGCTCGCCCACGACCCACAGCTCGGCGTCGGCTATGCTTTCCATTGCCGCGAGCAGTTCCGGATGCCCCTTGTGGCGGACGAGGCGCGAGATGGTGACGACGACGACGCGATCTTCCGGCACGCCGAGGGCCGCCCGGATACGGGCACGCGCCGCAGGGTCTGGATGAAAGATCGTCGGGTCCCGGCCATTGCCGATGGCAATCGCCCGGCGGGAGACGAGCAGGCGGCGGGCATCGGCTGCTTCTTCGGCGGAGACCGTCAGATAGAGATCGGTGATCTTCCCTGCCGTCCACTCCATGGCGAAGGAGGCGGCGCGGCGGGGCCATGGGCTCGGCTGGTTGAACAGGAACCCGTGGCAGGTATAGGCGATGTGCGGCACGCCGGCCGCCTTCGCCGCCCAACGGCCCCAAAAGCCGGAAAGCGGCATATGGGCATGGACGAGGTCCGGCTTCTCCATCCGGATGAGGGAGACGAGGGCGGCAAAGCCCTGCAGCTGAGCGACGGGGGAAGCGCTGCGCTTCAGGGGCAGCGGCATGATGCGGAAGCCTTCGGCCCGGAGCGGCGCGAGAAGGGGGCCGTCCGGACAGGCGCCGACCATCTCATGACCTCTTGCCCGCCCCTCGCGGAGCAGGGGGGCGAGGAAATGGCGCATCGCGAAATCGGTATTCGTCAGTTCGAGGATCTTCAGGGGCCGATCGTGCCCCACCCGATCACGGGCCGGCCGATCGTGGCCCCGCTGATCGTAGCCCGAAGTCAGCCGACCTTGGTGATCGCCCATTTCACCTGCTGCGCGGAGGTTTCATCGCCGTTCAGCACGATCTGGTCGGTCCGCTTCGGCTCTGTGCCGCCCATGTAGATGCTCTCCTCGAGCGCCATGGCAGCTCCCTCCGCCCGGAAACGCCAACTTTGGCCGCTGGGCAGGCGCAGCAGCACCGCCTCACCGTCACTTTGCAGGCTGGCCTGCACGGAGGGATGGAGGTGGAAGCGTATCGCGAAGTGTTGCGGCGTCTCGGCCTCGACCGCATCCTCGCCGCGCATATCCTCGCCGCTCTCGGCCATGTAGAGCCGGCGCCGATGCAGTGCGCCCGCGCTCCGCAGCCAGCCATCATGGCTCGCCTCCAGCCAATGGGCACCGTTTGCCTCCTGGCGCTGCACCTCGACCTTCTCTACCCGGCGGGCGCCGAAACCTTCGGACTTCACTTCCGAGGAACTGGTATCGGCGACGACGAGCGTGGAGTGGGCGGCGGTGGCGCGTAGCGCATCGCGCCATTCGCTCATCGCCTCCGGTGCGGCACCACAATTGACGATCATGCGATCGCGGCCGACGGAAAACTCGAAGGACAGGGTGCCGGCATGGGCGAAGGCGTCGAGCCCCGCGGGCGGTGGCGCCCCCGTGTCCATCACCAGCACGCTGCGCCCGGCCTGGAGCCGGTGAAAACCGCCGTCGACGAGCTGGCTCGGCGCGCGGACCGGCCGGCCCGCCTGTGTCAGCACGAGATCGACAAGACTTGAGGTCTCTTCCTTGGTGCCGTTGAAGAGGGCGAGCCCGCCATCCCCGTGCCGCAGCATGCGCAAGCTGGTGGCAAGCTTCTCGATCGAGGGGCCGAGGGCGGGCGGCGGCGGCGCCTGGGCCGCCTGCAGCAGCGAGCGCACCTCGGTGAGGTCCTGGAGGGCGGCAAGGTGGTTCGCCGGACTGCGCTCGACATGGCTGCCGTCAGGCAGCACCTGGCGCGAGAGTTCGGCCGGCAGGAAGCGGAGCGCGCGGGCGAGAAAAGACCCCTGATCGGGCAAGGCGACCGCCGCGGCCACCAGACCCTTGAGCGCGGTAAGGGCGCGCGCCTGCCCCTCCTCGGCCGGGAGGGCCGCCGAGAGCGCCCGCGCATCGGCCACGAGACGGCCCATCAACTTTTGGCGAAATGCATCGTCTGCGCTCGCCGCGAAGAAATCGTAGTGGCCGAGCCAGGCTGCGATTCGCGCCCCCGCGACGTCGGGACGCGAGGCGATGCTATCCGCATGTGCGGTGGCGATCCATTCGGAGACGAGCGTGCGTGCGCGCTGGCGCGCGGCGTCGGTGCCGAGCGCGCGGAGATCGCGCAGCCAGGTGAAGGTATGCGCCGCAGCCCTGAGGGCGACCGGGCCGCGCGTATCGCCCCAGCTGCCCGGTTGCAGAGTCCGCACGGAGTTTCCAACCGTTAGCTCGCCTTTCAGCAAGCGGGCCCCGAGCGTGGGATCGCCGGGCCAGAGGTCGCGCACCGGCAAAGTGGGCGCGTCGGGGACCCGCGCGAGGCGTAGGCTGGGTAGCTTGGCGAGGCTCAACCGCGCACCGCGCAGCCAGCCCCCGCGTGGAGACTTACCGCTCATCAATCCATCCGGCGAAAGGCATGTTGCGTCCGGCCGGGAAGGGCGGAAGGCAATGATGCGTCGATGCTGAAGTCTCTGATAGACATGAAACCTTCTAGACAGCGCAGTGCCCGTTGCACAAGCGGGAGGAGACGCCACAGCGCCCGACCCGTCAGGAAAGGCTGTAGTCATTTTCGGGGGTATAGACGGATCCTTCTTTGCCCAGCTGCGAGCTGAAGAGGGTGAACCACTCGACCTCAAAGGGTTCGGCGCGGAAAAGGCTATGGCCCTGCAGAAAACGCGTGACCTTCTCATTGGCCGGTTGGTCGAGCCGCGCGAGCGTCACATGCGGGGTGAAGCGCCGCCGTTCGGGTTCGAGTCCTGCGCGCTGCAGCGCCGTCTCAACCTTGGACTGCAGGTGATCGAGCTGCGGGCAGCGTTCGATTCCTGCCCAGAGGCTGGTCACGCGCCCGCCCTTTTCGAAAAGCCCGACCCCCGAAAGGGTCAGCGGAAAGTTGCGCGCCTTGATGGCATGCAGCGCGAGGTCGATCTCCTCCGCCCGCCAGTTCGGCACCTCCCCAATGAAGCGGAGGGTGAGATGAAGATTCTCTGCCGGCATCCACCGGCAGCCCGGAATGCCGGTGGAGAGTTGCATCAACCGCTCGCGGAGCGGCCAGGGCAGATCGAGAGCGACAAATAGCCTCATCCGCTCGGGTGCCTCCAGCCTCGGTCAGTCACGACCGCCTGCAGCATTCTCCGTGGCCCGGCTCCGGTCAATATGCGGAGCGCGGGGAGGGCGCCCCGGTCCGGCCATCGTGATGCCCCACCGGCTGACAGAGCGGGGGCGCGACACCATCTGCGGGATAAAGCCCAGGTGGAGGACAGAACCATGAATGGCCTGCGAGCACGGATGGGATGGGGAGCCTGCGCTCTTTTGCTGACGGCCATGCCGATTGCCGCGGCCCGGGCCGAGGCCGGGGTGCTGACAACGCCGGAGTCGACCACGCCAGGTCCGCCCGGCCCAGCCGGCCCGAGTGACACCCAGCCGCCCGAAATCCAAGCCAAGCCTGCCGTCAATGGGGTCATCAAGCCCCCCGGCAATATCAGCCGCATGCCGGTGATCAAGCCGACGGTGCCATCCCGTATGCCGGTGATCCCACCGACAGGGGAGGCCTCTCCTTCAAACGGCACCAAGGTCTTGCCCAAATAGATAACGCCGGCTTTACGGCAAAGGCTTCCGCACCAGCCTGAGATGCTCGGCGACCGGTGCATGGTTCAGAAGTGCCGCGAGCAACGTGCCGCCGAGCGTGTTGCCGAGCAGGGTCGGGGCCAGGAACCGTCCGAAATAGTCGGCCACGCTCGCCTGCCCGGTGAAGACGGCGAAGGAGGACTCGACTGAGCCCGCGATGATGTGCGGGAAGCCGCAAAGCGAGATCGTGTAGGTCAGGATGATGATGATGAAGGGCTGGGCGGCGCCGGCGGCCGGCAGGAGCCAGACCATCAGACCGATGATCCAGCCCGCGGCGCCGGCCATGATCACAGTGTGCCAGAAGGGGCCGACGAAGGCATGGGCGGCGAGGAGATGCATGGCCTCTATTGTCGGCTTCGGCATCATGTCCGGGCGGGACAGGATGAAGCCAAAAATCCAGGTCGCCGCGAGATTGAAAAACAGGACGATCAGCCAGACCCGCATGGTACGAAGGTAGATCGCTCGCGTCCGCTGGGTCAGCGCGGGGATCAGCGCCGTCAGCGTGGTCTCCGTGAAGAGTTGCTGACGGCCGAGAATGACGATGAGGAAGCCGAGCGCATACCCGAAGGAGGTAACCATCGGGCGCCAAGGCGTATCCGGCAGCATCGCGGTCAGCGTCGACTGCGCGACGAAGGAGAAGCCGATCGAGAGGCCGGCGGCGAGACCCGACCAGGCGAGAGAACCACCCGAGCGCGCGAGTTCGTCCAGCCCCTGCTCGCGGACGATTTCGTGGATGACGATGGCGCCCGGTGGCGCGCGCTCGCCTGCCTGGCGTTGCTGCTCCTCGTCCAGATGAGGGGAACTGGATCCGGCTTCGGTATCGATCTCGTCGTCAAGCGCGCGATCACGCTCACTTTGAGCGGTGGGGCCGGTGGATTTCTGGTCTGTCACGCAGTCTGCCTCTCAGGAGGCCGGATAAGGCCCCAAACCTGGCCACTGCAAGGGTACGCCAGCCTCACGGATGCGGGAGCGCCGGCTCGTCACTTCACCCGGGCAGCGTCCAGTTTGCGGAGCTTTGCGACGTTCTTCATCTGCCCGGCATAGTCGTGGCTGAAGACGTGCCCGCCCTGGCCATCGGCGACGAAATATAGCGCGTCTGAATCGGCGGGATGCAGAACGGCGCGGATCGAGGCGATGCCGGGGGCGGCGATCGGACCCGGTGGCAAACCGGTGTTCAGATAGGTGTTGTAAGCCGAAGGTGTCAGCAGATCGGCATGATCGAGCGGGCGGTCCATCACGCCGCTGCCGTCCGACAGGCCGTAGATGACCGTGGGATCGGCCTGCAGCTTCATCCCCGCCGCAAGACGGTTCAGATAAACCGCAGCGACCATCGGCCGCTCCTCCGGCTTCGCGGTCTCCCGCTCCACGATGCTGGCCAGCGTGATGGCTTCTTCGGGCGAGGTGAGGGGCAGGTTCGGCGCGCGATCGGGCCAGAGCTTGCCCATGGCGGCGGCGAGCGCGTGCTCGGCCCGGGCAAGGAGCACGGGCCGCGGCGTGCCGTAGAGGTAGTCGTAGGTATTCGGCAGGATCGCCCCTTCGCGGGCAAGGGAGACGCGGCCCGTCATCGCGGGCGCGGCGTTGATCAAGGCCGCGATATCCTTGCCGGTGAGACCTTCGGGGATCGTCAGGTGATGCTCGACTTGCCGGCCGTGACGGAGTGTCTGGAAGACTTCGGTGAGGCTGATGCGCGCCGGGAAGGCAAATTCGCCCGCATGCAGGGGGCCCTGGCCGTCCGTCACATACTCGGCGATCCGGAAGGCGAGCACGCTGTCCACGATGCCGGCCTTGTGCAGGGCCTCGCCCACGTCATTCGTGGTGCCGTGCGGCACCACGAAGTCGGCGTTCTGGGAAAGGGGACCGGGTCCGCGCCAGACCTGATCGACATAGATCCGGCCCGCCCGGACCGCGGTCAGAAGCAGCACGAGGACGAAAAGCCATGCTGCGGAACGACCGAGAAGGCGACGCGACATCACGCGGCGGTCAGTCCACCGCGCGGAAGATCACGCTCGCATTGGTGCCGCCGAAGCCGAAGCTGTTGGACAGAGCGACCGTGATCGGCCGGTCCTGCGCGGTTTTGGCAACCCGGTCGATGACGCTCGGCCGGCTCGGCTCGTCCAGGTTGAGCGTCGGCGGTGCCACCCCGTCCCGCACCGCGAGGAGGGAGAAGACCGCTTCGATGGCGCCGGCGGCGCCGAGCAGATGCCCTGTCGCCGACTTGGTGGAGGACATGGCGAGCGTCTTCGCGTGGTCACCGAAGAAGCGTTCCACCGCTTGGAGTTCCAGATCATCGCCGAGTGGCGTGGAGGTGCCGTGCGCGTTGACATACTGGATTTCGGACGGATCGACCCCGCCATTGCGGAGGGCGGCCTTCATGGCGCGGTAGGCGCCGTCATGGCCTTCGGCCGGCGCGGTGATGTGATGTGCATCGCCCGAAAGGCCGTAACCGCCAACCTCGCCGTAGATCTTCGCACCGCGCTTCTTCGCATGCTCGTATTCCTCGAGCACGAGAACGCCCGCACCCTCGCCCATGACAAATCCGTCGCGGTCGCGGTCCCAGGGACGTGAGGCTTTGGCCGGTTCGTCGTTGAAGGCGGTGGAGAGGGCACGCGAGGCACAGAAACCGCCGATGCCGAGCGTGCAGACGGCCGCCTCGGCACCACCGGCGATCATTACGTCGGCATCGCCGAGCGAGATCAGCCGCGCCGCGTCGCCGATCGCATGCACGCCTGTCGCGCAGGCTGTAACGGCCGAATGGTTGGGTCCCTTAAAGCCATAACGGATCGAGACATGGCCCGAGACAAGGTTGATCAGGGCGGATGGAATGAAGAAGGGCGAAAGCCGCCGCACCTTCCCCTCATGCACCTGGACCGAAGCCTCGTAGATCGACTGGAGACCGCCGATGCCGGAACCGATCATGACGCCGGTCGAGCAGCGCTCCTCCTCGGTCTGGGGAACCCAGCCCGAATCCTCGACCGCCTCGATCGCCGCGACCATCCCGAGCTGGATGAAGCGATCCATCTTCTTGACGTCCTTGACCGGAATCCATTCGGAAAGGTCAAGCCCGCCATCGGCCTTCAGCCCAGCCGGCACCTCGCCCGCGACCTTCGCCGGCAACTCGCCGGTGTCGAAGGACTGGATGGCGCGGATGCCGGACTGACCCTCAATGAGTCGCTTCCAGACATTGTCGACACCGATCCCCAACGGGGAGACGATGCCCATGCCGGTAACGACGACCCGCCGCAGCTCTATGGTTCGTGAACGCGTCATTGACAGTCGGCCTCAGGCGGCCTTCTGCTTCTCAATGTAATCGATCGCATCCTTCACGGTGCTGATCTTTTCGGCGGCGTCTTCCGGGATTTCAACGCTGAAGGCTTCCTCGAAAGCCATCACCAGCTCGACCGTGTCGAGGCTGTCGGCGCCGAGATCGTCGATGAAGGACGCTTCCGGAGTCACCTTCGACTCCTCGACGCCCAAATGCTCCACCACGATCTTCTTCACCTTGTCGGCGACTTCGCTCATGGACCTCGATACTCCTGCGTGACGGCTAGTGGTTTTGATCTGAATAACGCCCAGACGACTGTTCCGCCAGGGCGCCCTAGTCCGCGCCGCCCCGAGGGTTATAGCCCGGATTGCGGCGCGCTTAGCATGGTTTTGCCTGACCCGCCAACTGCATCGCGCAGTTAAGTGACGACGGCAGCAGGTTGACAATGCGTTACGGGATGCGTCTCCCGCAATTCAAGGGGCGATGAGACTAAATCATCGCCATTCCGCCGTTAACGTGCAACGTGGCGCCAGTGACCCAGCCCGCTTCTTCGGAAGCGAGATAGACGACGGCGGCCGCGATATCCTCAGGCTTGCCTATGCGGCCGAGCGGAATGGAGCCGAGAAGCGCCGCCTTCTGCTCGTCTTTCAGCACATCCGTCATCGCTGTCTGGATGAAGCCCGGGGCGATGACATTGACGGTGACCCCACGACTGCCGACCTCCTGGGCCAGCGATTTCGACATGCCGATCATGCCCGCCTTGGCCGCCGAATAATTCGCCTGGCCGGCATTGCCGGTGACGCCGACGATGCTCGCTATGTTGATGATGCGTCCGGCACGCCGCTTCAGCATGCCGCGCAGCGTCGCGCGGATGAGGCGGAAGGGGGCGGAGAGGTCGACATCCAACACGCTCTGCCAGTCGGCGTCCTGCATGCGCAGCGCCAGCATATCGCGTGTGAAGCCGGCATTGTTCACGAGAATGGACAGCGGCCCAAGCGCCTCCTCCGCCGCCGTGACAAGCGCCTCGGCCGCGCCCGTTTCCCGCAAGTCGGCCGGGCAGACCGCCGCGCGCTCACCGAGTTCGGCCGCCAGTGCCTCCAGCGCCTCGCGCCTTGTGCCGGAGAGGGCGACCGCTGCGCCACGCGCATGCAGCGCGCGGGCAATGCCGCCGCCGATGCCGCCCGAGGCACCGGTGACGAGGGCGGTCTTGCCGGTTAGATCAAACACAGTCCCGTTCCTCCGGTCTCGTCGCTCAGAGCGACTTCAGAAAGGCTTCGATATCGGTCGGCGTGCCGATCGATATCGTGGTCGCATCCGGCAGGATGCGGCGGACGAGCCCCGAGAGCACCTTGCCCGCGCCGAGCTCGACGAACTGGTTGACGCCCATCTCGGCCATCGCGAGGACGCTTTCACGCCAGCGCACCATGCCCGTCACCTGTTCGACCAGCAGCTTGCGGAGTTCAGTGGGGTCCGAGGCTTTGGCGGCGGAAATGTTGGCCACCAGCGGCACGGTCGGTGCTTTGATGGTCGCGGTTGCCAAGGCTTCCGCCATGGCGTCGGCGGCGGGCGCCATCAGCGCGCAGTGGAAAGGGGCGGAGACCGGCAGCAGCATCGCGCGCTTGATGCCCCGCGCCTTGGCGATTTCGATCGCGCGCTCGACCGCGTCCCGGTGGCCGGAGATCACGACCTGGCCGCCGCCATTGTCATTGGCGGGCTGCACGATCCGCCTCAGTTCGGTTTCCGGGTCGATCGCGGCTTCGGCGCAGATCGACTGGGCCTGTTCGAGGTCGGTGCCGAGGAGGGCGGCCATGGCGCCTTCGCCCGGTGCCACCGCGCGCTGCATGGCGCTGCCGCGCAGACGCAGGAGTTGCGCTGTTTCGGCGATGGAAAGGCCGCCAGCGGCGGCCAGAGCGCTGTATTCGCCGAGCGAATGCCCTGCGACGAGTGCGGCCGCCTGCGGCAGGGCCAGGTTGCCGTCCTGCTCCAGCACGCGCAGTACGGCGAGCGAAACGGCCATCAGCGCGGGCTGCGTGTTCTCGGTCAGCGTCAGCTCTTCCGCCGGACCTTCGAACATCAACTTGGAGAGGCGCTGGCCCAGCGTATCGTCGACCTCTGCCAGCACGTCCCGGGCGGAGGTGAAGGCAGCTGCCAGATCCTGGGCCATGCCGACGAACTGGCTACCCTGGCCGGGAAAGATGAAGGCACGAACGACCATTGACTGTCCTTGAGGAAGCGGCCCGGGGGCCCGCGGAGATCAGCTTACGCCAGGATGATCAGCCTATTTGCGGCGCTGCAATGCGGCGGGGGGTTAGCCCCAGTGTAACCTGGAGTCAATCTTCGTGAGGTGGCAGCCTTGCCCGTGCGGCAGAAACCCGCCTCCGTTTTCTCACTTTTTCCAGCCGCCCAGGTGACAGATATGCGCCCAATGGTCGGCGCTGACGGGCACGACCGAAAGCCGGGACAGGCGAATCAGGCCGAAGCCCTCCAGCGCCGGATCCGCCTTCATCTGCGCAAGGGTCACGGGGGTCGGCATCGGGCCCACGGCCTCCATGTCGACCGCTGCCCAGTCCCCGCTCTCGGCGGTAGGGTCCGGGTAATGTTCCCGCGCGACCCGGACGACGCCCACGATCTCCCGCCCGATGTTGGAATGATAAAAGAAGACGAGATCGCCCTTCTTCATCGCTTTCAGGTTGTTGCGGGCGCCATAGTTGCGCACGCCCGTCCAGGGTTCCACGCGGTTAGCGACCTGCTGCTCCCAGCTGAAGGCGTCAGGTTCGCTCTTGACGAGCCAATAGGCGGTCATCGGTCCGCCTCAGCCCAGCCGTGCGCCGTCTTTGTAGACCGTCCGATAGGGGCGGATCGCCACGCTGTCGAAAAGCCCGGCTCGAGCATAGGGGTCGGCCGCGGCCAAGGCCTCGGCAGCGGCCTGATTCTCGGCCTCGATAATGAGAAGGCTGCCGATTGCCTGGCCAGCGTCGTTCAACATCGGGCCCGCGAGGTGCAGTTGGGAGACGAACCCATCGAGATAGGCAAGATGGGTGGGACGCGTCGCGGCGCGGAGGTCGGCGCTGCCGGACTTGTCCAGGGCATAGATCGCGAAGAGCATGGGTTTGCCGGATCCTGTCGTTTTGTAATGAGCTTGTCAGTCTAGACGAGGTGTATGCGCCTTCAAACTCGGCTTGCGCTTCGCTATGGAGACCAGGTGGAAGCACTCAGCACATCGCTGCCCGGCGCATCGCGGCCTGCCGGCCGCAATCTGCATCGCTTTGCCAATCCGGGGAGGTTCCTGCGACTATCGGGTCGGGTTCTGCCTTGGGTGGCGGCGGCTGGTTTCCTCATTACCCTCGCGGGACTCGCCTGGGGGTTGTGGTTCTCGCCGCCCGACTGGCAGCAGGGCAATGCCGTGCGGATCATGTATGTGCATGTGCCGGCAGCCTGGCTCGCGACGATGGGCTATGCGGCGCTCGGGGCCTGCGGCCTGTTGTCGATCGTCTGGCGGCATCCGCTGGCCGATCTGGCGGCTTTGGAGATCGGTCCCGTGGGCGCCGCCTTCACCGCGGTCTGCCTGATCTCGGGATCGCTCTGGGGCAAGCCGATGTGGGGCGCCTGGTGGGAATGGGACGGGCGCATGACCTCCACCCTGGTGCAGTTCTTCCTCTATCTCGGCTATTCGGCGCTGTGGGGCGCCATCGAGGACGAAACCAAGGCGGCGCGCATCTGCGCCGTGCTGGCGCTGGTGGGAGCGGTGAACATTCCCATCATCAAATTCTCGGTGGACTGGTGGGCGACGCTGCATCAGGGCGAAAGCATCATCTCGGGCAATCTGGCGGGCGTTTTCCTGACGCCGTTCCTGCTGATGATGCTGTTCTATATGCTGTTGTTCGTCTGCCTGTGGCTGGTGCGCATCCGCACCCTGATCGTGGAGCGGCGGGTACGCTCGCTGATGCAGGAGGCATCATGAATTTCGACATGAGCCCTTACGGCGAATTCATCTGGCCGGCCTATGGCCTGACTATTCTGGCGTTGGGCGGCCTGACGCTCTGGACCGTCCTGCAGTGGCGCGCCGCCAAGGCCCGGCTGGCTTCGCTGGAGAAGAAATGAAACGCCTGATCTACATCCTGCCGGCGGTCGGCTTCATCGTGCTGGCGGTGGTGCTCTATCGCAGCCTCTTCATGGCCCCCACCATCCTGCCCTCGGCGCTCATCAACAAGCCGGCGCCGCGCCTGACGCTGCCGGCGCTGGATGCTCAGACCCAGGGCTTCGGGCCCAAGGAACTGGCGGGCGGGCATGTCAGCGTCGTCAATGTTTTCGCGTCCTGGTGCATCCCATGCCATGTCGAGGCCCCGGTGCTGATGCAGCTTGCCGCGATGCGCGACAAGGACAGGTTCGAGATCTATGGCTTTGTGCAGCGCGACACGCCGGACAAGATTCGCGCCTTCCTGGCCCAGGCCGGCAATCCCTTCAGCCGCATCGGCAATGACGTCGATGGCCGGGCGGGGATCGAATGGGGCGTCTATGGCGCGCCGGAGACGTTCGTGGTCGATGGCAAGGGTGTCATCCGCTACAAATATACCGGCCCCCTGACGCCGGACGTGCTGAAGAACGAACTGCTGCCCGCGATCCACGCCGCTGCGGGCTCCTGAGCCGCCACCCCGTTTAAGCTTTCGCTAACCCTGTTTTGACAGTGTGCGGGGATGCAAATTTCTGCCGCCAATCTTCTTGCCGCGCAGCAGGCCGCCCAGGCGGCGCTGGCCGCCAAGCAGGCCACGCGCACGGCCCAGGCGGCCCCGGCATTTTCCCTGCCCGATTTCGAGGCCGCGCCGGTCAAGACGGCGGAGCCCGCCAGGCCAGCCACGGCGGCGGCGCAGCCCCAGCCGGGCGCGAAGTTGGGCCAGCACATCAATATCGTGGTGTGAGGTGCTTCTCTGCGCCTTTTTTGTCATGGCCCACTTCACGTGGGCCATCCAGGGCAACCAGCGATGCTCGATGATCCTTGGATGGCCCGGGCAAGCCGGGCCATGACATGATCGGAATTAAGATAACCGCCGCCTGCGGGTGGGCCGCGCCGCCGGCCGCTCATGCCCGTTGGCGGCCAGGGTTTCCGCCGCCTGGGCGATTTCACGCAGCGCCTTGACGAATTTCTGCCGGTCGGGCGCCGGCAAGGCTTCCAGCAACTGGCGCTCGGCCCGGTCGGCGGCGTTGCGGGCGCTGCGCAGCGCCTTGCGGCCGCTGGCGCTGATCGCCACGGCGTTGGCGCGCTGGTCTTCCTCGGTGCGCTCGCGGGTGAGCAGGCCCTTTTCCAACATGCGGCGCACCATCTCCGCCAGGGTGGAACGGTCGATGCCGGTGATCTCCACCAGCGCGGTCTGGCTGGCGCCGTCATTCTGCTCCAGCGCCGCCAGCAGCATGAATTGCTGCTTGGTGAGTTCGCGCGCGCCCGCCTCGCGCGCATAGAGGTCGCCGTAATATTGCTGGCAGCGGCGGATCAGGTGCGATGGCGCGTCCGACAGGTCGAACCCGCCTTGCGCCTTCCGCGATCCCTTGATCATGCAACCCCTGCCTGCTGCCGCGCGAAGCTGCGTCTCTTCCGGACGGCTTCTCAGGCGCCAATTCATTGTGAATACCCGCGCATGTTAAACTTGTTTTGCGCGCGCTTGTCCATGCGCAAATTCCATGGCGGAACACGATGCGTGTGCGGAGCAATGCGGGCGTGGCACAAGCGCATCGGAGGACGGCGTCTGTTCCGTGGCGGCACACCATGAATGGTAGGTTGCCTGCCGCGCCGCATAGCTGTTGCGGCGATGAGGGGAGAATGGGTTTTCTGTCTCAGAGCGCAAGCCGAAAAGTGCGAAGCGGTTTTCGGAGAAATTGCGCGACAAAACAAAAGACTAGAGCTGATCGCGCGGTCAGGCGCGATCAGCTCTAGTTTTTCTTTTCTTCGTCCTGGCCATGGCGCAACACCAGTGGCGTTTGCGCCAGCGCGAAGAGCAGGATCAGCGGCAGAATGACCCAGACCTTGAAGTCCACCCAGAGAGCGGTGGAAAGATTGCGCCACACCGCTTCGTTGAGCGCCGCCAGCGCGAGAAAGAAAACCGCCCAGCGCAGGGTCAGCTTGCGCCAGCCTATCTCATCCAGTTCAAAGGCTTGGGCGAAAACATATTTGAGGAACAGGCGGCCGCTGGCCAGCCCCCCCACCAGGATCACGGCGAAGAAGACATACAGCACCGTGACCTTCATTTTCAGGAAGGTCTCGTTCTGCAGATAAAGCGTCAGGCCGCCAAAGACCATCACCAACAGGGCGGTGAAGAGCGGCATGGGCGATAACTTGCGCTCGATCCACCAGCCCGCGACCAGCGCCACGGCGATGGCGGCCATGAAGGCGCCGGTGGCGGCGAAGAAGCCGCCCCATTTGAAGGCTGCAAAAAAAATGAGCAGCGGACCAAGGTCCAGCAACAGACGACGCAATTGGGGGTTCATGCCTCTTCTCCTGCAACATCTGGCCCGGGGGCATCCCCGGGCGCGCTTGGTCGCGCGCCCGTCCTCGGCTGCGCCTCGGACCCCGTAAGCGCGCGGGCGAATGCCCTGGGGTCAAAGGCCTGCAGGTCGTCTTCGCCTTCGCCCACGCCCAGATAGTGCACTGGCAGGCCAAAGCGCGCCGCCAGCGCCACCAGGATGCCGCCCCGGGCGGTGCCGTCCAGCTTGGTCATCACCAGGCCGGTGAGGGGAACCGACTGGCCGAAGACGTCCACCTGCGAAATGGCGTTCTGGCCGGTGGTGGCGTCCAGTACCAGCAGCACGGCATGGGGCGCGGCGGGATCGAGCTTCTTGACGACGCGGGCGATCTTCTCCAGTTCGGCCATCAGCCCGGCCTTGTTCTGCAGGCGGCCCGCCGTGTCGATCAAGAGCACGTCGCTGCCGTTCGCCCGCGCTTTCTCCAGCGCCTCGAAGGCCAGGCCGGCGGCGTCGCCGCCCTGTTTGCCGGAAACGAAGGCGGCGCCGGTGCGCCGGGCCCAGACGCCCAACTGTTCGATGGCGGCGGCGCGGAAGGTATCGCCTGCCGCCAGCGTCACTTTCGCCCCGCCCGAGATCAGCCGCTTGGCCATCTTGCCGATGGTGGTGGTCTTGCCCGCGCCGTTGACGCCGGCCACCAGCACCACGAAGGGCCGCTTGCTGTCGTCGGCCACCAGGGGTTTGGCCACCGGCGCCAGGATGCGGGCGATTTCTTCCGCCAGCAGGGTACGCAGTTCGTCGCCGGAAATATCGGTCTCGTAGCGGCCCTTGGCGATGGCGGTGGTGATCGCCCTGGCCTGGGCGCCGCCCAGATCGGCGCGGATCAACGCCTCTTCCAGCTCGGCCAGGGTGGCGGCGTCCAGCTTCTTGCGGGTGAAAAGCCCGACTAGGCTGTCGGAGAGGCCGCCTTTCTTGGCCAAGCCCAGCTTGAGGCGCTCGAAGAATGTGGGCGGGGGCGGCGGCTCGCCGAAGGTCCTCATGCCGCCTCCGCGGTCAGCGTGTCGCCGGCGACGCCGGTGAGGCGGACGCGCACGAACGTGCCGTGCGGCACGCCATCGAGCTTCGCGGGGGTGAAACAGGGCATGCGGCCGATGCCGCCGCGTTCCATCAGCAACTGCGTCTGGTGGCCCACCAGCGATTGCAGGTGGCGCGCCTTCGCGGCGGCCCCGGCGGCGCGCAGGCGGCTCGCCCGTTCCTTGATGACCGCGCCGGACACGGGCGGCATTTTCGCCGCCGGTGTGCCGGGGCGGGGGCTGAAGGGAAAGACATGCAGGAAGCTGAAGCCCGCCTCATCGACCAGGCGCAGCGTGTTCTCGAACATGGCGTCGCTCTCGGTGGGAAAGCCGGCGATCAGGTCGGCGCCGAAGACGGCATCGGGACGAAGGCTGCGCACCCGTGCGACGAAGGCCAGCGTGTCGGCGCGTGTGTGGCGGCGCTTCATGCGCTTGAGGATCAGATCGTCGCCCGACTGCGCCGATAGATGGAAATGCGGCATCAGCCTTTCTTCCTCGGCGATCAGGCGCAGCAAGGTCTCATCCGCCTCGATGGAATCGATCGACGATAGCCGCAGGCGTTTCAGCCCCGGCACCAGCGTCAGCAGCTTTTGCGCCAGCGTCCCCAGGGTCGGGTTCCCGGGCAGGTCGCCGCCATAAGAGGTGAGATCGACGCCGGTGAGCACGATCTCGGCGAAGCCCAGATCGGTCAGGCGGCGCGCTTCGCCGACCACCGCGCCCAGCCCGACGCTGCGCGAAGGGCCGCGGCCATACGGAATGACACAGAACGTGCAGCGATGGTCGCAGCCGGTCTGCACCGCCAGGAAAGCGCGGGTATGGCCTTCGAAGTGGTCGACGAATTGGGGCGCGGTTTCACGTACGGCCATGATGTCGTTGACGGCCAGGCGCGGCAGCGCACCCTGGCCGAAGACGGCATAGGTATCGGCTTGCAGCTTTTCGGCATTGCCGATCACGGCATCGACTTCCGCCATGGCGGCGTAGGTTTCCGGCTGAATCTGCGCTGCGCAGCCGGTGACCAGGATACGGGCGTCGGGCCGTTCGCGCCGGATGCGGCGGATGGCCTGGCGCGACTGGCGCACCGCTTCCGCCGTGACGGCGCAGGTATTGACCACCACGGCACCCTGCAACTGCACCTCGGCGGCGCGGGCCTTGATGGCCTCGCTCTCATAGGCGTTGAGGCGGCAGCCGAATGTCAGGACCTCAATGCTCATCCGAACTTCGTCAAATCCACCTGGCCGCGATAAACCAGGGTGCTGGGCCCGGTCATGATCACATGGCCGTCATTTTCCCGCCACGCGATCTGAAGCGAGCCGCCGTCCAGCACGATTTCGGCCTTGCGGCCGCTCTTGCCCAGGCGTGCCGCCGCCACCAATGCGGCGCAAGCGCCGGTGCCGCAAGCCAGCGTGATGCCGATGCCGCGCTCCCATACCCGCATGCGCAGCCGGTTTTCGCTTATCACGCTGACGAATTCGACATTGGTGCGGGCGGGAAACAGCGTGTGGGTCTCGATCTTCGGCCCCAGCACCGCCACCGGGGCCTTTTCGGCGTCGGGCACGAAGAGGATGCAATGGGGATTGCCCATGGAGGCAGCGCTGACCGCCAGCGCCTGGCCGTCCAGCGGCAGCATGAAGCTGCGTGTGTCCTGCGCCTCGGCCAGGGGAATCTCGTTCCATTCCAGCCGGGCCGGGCCCATGTCGGCTTCCACCAGGCCCTTGCCGGCGTCGCGGCAGGCGAGCAGACCGGCGCGGCTGGCAAGGCGCACACTGGTGAGGCCGCGTTCGTCCATCAGCAGCCGCGCGACGCAGCGTGTGGCGTTGCCGCAGGATTCGATCTCGCCGCCATCGGCGTTGATGAAACGCAGAGACGCGTCGGCCTCGGCGCTGCCGGGGCCGATAATCACCACCGTGTCGCAGCCGATGCCGAAGCGGCGGTCGGCCAGACCACGGGCCTGTGCCGGCGTCAGCGCGAGGGCAGCGTCGCGGGCATCGAAAACGACGAAATCGTTGCCCAGGCCGTGCATTTTCAGGAAGGCGGTCATGGGCGGGTATATAGCCTCGCGGGCGACCCTTTGCCATGGACTTTCGGACGGAAAATTCCCAGCATATCCGGCATCTGAAGGGGAACAGTCATGCGCGTCATCATGTGCTTTGCCCTGATGCTGCTGGGAATTGCGGGAGCTGCTGCCGTGCCGTCCGAAAACAATGCGAAAGACCCCTATGCCTGGCTGGAAGACGTGCATGGCGCCAAACCGCTGGCCTGGGTGGCGGCGCAGAACAAGTTGTCGCTGGGCAAGCTGAAGGCCGATCCGCGTTACGACGCCAATTACAGAAGCGTGCTTGCGGTGCTGGATGCGCCCGACCGCATTGCCTATGCCGCTTTGGATCACGGCTTCGCCTACAATTTCTGGCAGGATGCGCGGAACCCGAAAGGCGTGTGGCGGCGTACCAGCATCGCCGATTATCGGAACAAATCCCCGAAATGGGATGTGCTGCTGGACCTGGACGCCCTGGCCAAGAGGGAAAAGGAGAACTGGGTCTGGAAGGGGGCCGAAGTCTCGCCCAGCCAAGGCCGCGCCCTGGTGATGCTGTCGCGCGGCGGCGGCGATGCCGTGGTGGTGCGCGAATTCGATCTCGAGAGCCGCAAGTGGGCGGCGGATGGCTTTTCGTTGCCGGAAGCCAAGACCGACATCACCTGGCTGGACGACGACACCGTGCTGTTCGCCACGGCGAAGGACGGCGCCACCACCTCGGGCTATGGCCGCATCGTGCGGCAATGGAAGCGCGGCACGCCCATCGCCCGCGCCGCGACGCTGTATGAAGGCCGCGCCGAGGATGTCGGGACCTCGCCCGTGGTCTTCCACACGCGCCAGGGCGCGGTGGCGCTGGCGATGCGCTCGGTCAGCTTCTTCCAGACCGAATATTTCCGGCTGGAAAACGGCAAGGCGCGCAAGCTGCCGCTGCCGCTGTCCGCCGATCTCAAGGCGGTGTTCGACGGCGCGTATGTCGCCACCCTGCGCGAGGATTTCGGCGGCTTCAAGAAAGGTTCACTGGTCGCGTTCCGGGAAGGTGCGCCCAATCAGTTGATCCTCGATCCCGGCCCGCGCGCCAGCATCGAAAGCGCCAGCGCCGGCCGCGACACGCTTTACGTCACGGTGACGAAGAACGTCATCGGGGCGGTGCATGCCTTCACCGCCAAAGATGGCGGATGGCCGGACAAGGTGTTGCCATTGCCCGGCAATGGTTCGGCGGAAATCGTCGCGACCAACGATTACGGGCCGGAAGCGCTGTTCGGCTTCGAGAATTATCTGACGCCTTCGACGCTGTATTTCGACGGCGGCAACGACCAGCCCAAGCCGATCAAGGCGCTGCCGCCACGCTTCGATGCCACCGGCATGGTGACGCAGCAGTTCGAGGCGATCAGCAAGGACGGCACCAAAATTCCCTATTTCGTGACCCGGCCCAAGGTCCTGCACGGCCCCGCGCCCACCATTCTGTATGGCTATGGCGGCTTCGAGGTTTCGCTGACGCCGTCCTATTCCGCCAATGCCGGGCGGCTGTGGGTGGGCAAGGGCGGCATCTATGTCGTGGCCAATATCCGGGGCGGTGGCGAGTTCGGACCCGCCTGGCATGAAGCGGCGGAAAAGCTGCATCGCCAGCGTGCCTTCGACGATTTCGCGGCGGTGGCGGACGACCTCATCAAGCGCAAGCTGACCACGCCGAAACAACTCGGCATCATGGGCGGCTCCAATGGCGGCCTGCTGGTCTCCACGGTGATGACGCAGATACCCGAGAAACTTGGCGCGGTGGTCTGCCAGGTGCCGCTGATCGACATGCTCGCCTACACCCATATCGGCGCGGGCGCTTCCTGGATCGGCGAATATGGCGATCCCGCCAACCCGAAGGAGCGAGCCGCCATCCTCGCCTATTCGCCGTACCAGAATGTGAAGAAAAACGTGAAATACCCGCCGGTCTTCTTCGTCACCGCCACCAGCGACGACCGGGTCACGCCGGTCCATGCCCGCAAGATGGCGGCCAAGATGGAGGCGCAAGGCCATGAGGTTCTATTCTACGAGAACACCGATGGCGGCCATGCCGCCGCCGCCGACCACCGCCAGGCGGCCGAGATGTGGGCGCTTTCTTACGTCTATCTGGCGCAGAAGCTGGGGTTGCGCGATTAGAGCCCGTCGCGACCTGTTTTAAGACTTGTCATCCCGGAAGTCGCAAAGCGGCTATCGACATTTATCGCTTTCCTCTCCCTCAAGGGGAGAGGAGAAAGTCTGTCGATTGAATCTAACGCACCTCTAACACGCCAGGCAGCGCCGCCAGCCGGGCCGTCATCTTCGCGGCCTGCTGCGGTGGTGTCCGCACCAGGGTGAGGCGGATTTCCTGGCGGCCATCCTCGCCCACGGTGGCGATGTAGCGGCTGATGCGGCGGGCCTGGTAGCCCAGTGCCTCACTGACCATGTCCAGCGACAGCGTGCCCGGCTCGGCGCGGATCACCATCTCATGTGTGTGGGTGCGCCGTTGCAGCCATTCCTCCAGCGGCTTGATGCCTGCCAGGATCACCAGGATGATGACGGTGGCGACCAGCGCGGCGACATAAAGCCCGCCGCCCACCGCCAGGCCGATTGCCGCCACCGTCCAGAGGCTGGCGGCGGTGGTCAGGCCCTTGATCACATCGCCGCGCAGCAGGATCGCGCCCGCCCCCAGGAAGCCGATGCCCGAGACCACCTGGGCGGCGACGCGGCTGGGATCGAGGATGATGTGATAGCCGCCAACGACGTCTGCGAAGCCGAAGGCCGAGACGACCGTGAAAAGGCAGGCGCCGACACAGACCAGCATGTGGGTGCGCAGTCCCGCGGTCCAGGCCAGGCGCTCGCGCTCCGCCCCGATCAGGCTGCCCAGTCCCGCCGCCAGCAACAGCCGCAGCGCCAGGTCCCAGTCGCTCAACATCACCGGCAGTCAACAGCAGGACGGTGCGTCCCGCAAGCGGCGGGTCAGGGCTCGGTCACCACTCGGAAATGCGAGACGATGGCCCCCGGCCGCTCGCTTGCGCTCGCGGCGTTCGGCGCTCAAATCGGTTCACCGGGCCGATTTGCCGGCTCCGCCGTCGCGCCTCACCCCATGGCGTCGCTGATCTGGCGCGAGAGTCTTTCGGTGGCGTTCTCCATCTCGGCCACGATCATCTGGGCGCGCTCGTCGAGCGGCGTCTTGGTCAGCAGCCGCGTCCCCGCCGTCATCGCCATCAGCGTGTTGCGCATGTCATGGCCAAGGCCGGCGCGGAAGGCCTGCTTGAGAGCATCATTCTCCTGCTCCATCGCCTTGAGACGGGCGTGGCTGTCCAGTTCATGGGCGATCAGCCTGGCAAAAAGGTCGAACATGCCCAGCACGCTGGGATTGTTCAGCGTGTTGGGATGCGGGTCGATGGCACAGAGGGTGCCGAAGAAGCGGCCGTCCGTCATCACGATGGGCACGGAGATGTAGCTCTGGAAGCCGTATTTGAGCGGCGTCGGATGCAGGCAGAAATCCGGGCTCTGCGCGACATCGTCGATGGCGACGGCGTGATGATGCTCGCGGATCTCGTTGCAGATGGTGGTGCCGACCTCCAGTTCGTCGCCCGAGGCCAGGCCGAATGCGATGTCGTCCTTGCTGGCCAGGCATATCCAGCGGCTGTCGGTGACGCGGGCGACGGCGGCGAAGCGCAGGCCCGTGGTGCGGCAGACCACTTCCAGGATGGTGGGGATCGCCGCAATGGCGGCGATGGCGTCCAGATCGTCTTGGAAATCGTGCGGCACGGCGGAGCTTTCGGGAAAAGAAAAAGGCCCGGCCAAACTACGCCCGGCCGGGCCTCTTGTCATGGTCGCTTCCGTACCAAAGCCTGTCCGCATTTAGGGCGTTTTCGCGAACGCATTTGAGACGCGAGCCCGGCAGCGTTAGCCGCCGGGCGTTTCTCCGCTTCCGACAGCTTCCTTCCCCCGCGAGCGGAGCGACGAGCGGGGGAAGGTGTCCGCCGGCAGGGCGCGAAGCGCCCGCGAGGCGGACGGATGGGGGTATTAAATCAGAACGGCCCCGCGCCCTGGATGTTGAGGCGCAGCAGATAGATCGACTGGCTGGCGGTCATGAACAGCCAGTCGCGTTTGGGCCCGGCGAAAGTCAGGTTGGCGCAGACTTCCGGCAGGCGGATGCGGCCCAGAAGCTTGCCGTGCGGATTCCACACCGTGACGCCGGAATAGCCCAGCGGCGCGTTGGAAGGCGACCAGACATTGCCCGCCCGGTCCACCCGCATGCCGTCGCTGCCGCAGCGCACACCGTCCACCACGCAATCGGTGAAGGTGCGGATATTCGAGAGCTTGTTGTTGCCCACCACGTCGGCGACGGCGATCTCGCCGCCCCAGAGGAAATAGAGCAGTTTCCAGTCGGGCGAGAAGGCCAGGCCGTTGGGCACCTTGCCGGTGGCGACGACGTCGAGGCGGCCGGACGGGTCCCAGCGATAGATCTGGGTCGGCAGCACCTGCTTGGTGGGGCCGAAAATGCCGACGCCGGTGTTGCCGGGCCTGGGATCGCGCAGGCCGCCGGGGTTGAACGGCCCGGCGCCCAGGTCGGGATGGCCTTCCGACAATTGCCCGCCATAGAGCGGATCGGTGAACCAGATGCCGCCATCGGGATGCACGGCAATGTCGTTGGGCGAGTTCAGCGCCTTGCCCTGGTAATTGTCGGCGATGATGGTCATCGAGCCGTCATGCTCGTAGCGCACGACGCGGCGCGGATCGTCCTGGCAGGAAATCTGGCGGCCCTGAAAGTCGAAGGCATTGCCGTTGGAGTTGAAGCTCTCCTTGCGGTAGGGCGTGACCTGGCCGGTCTCCCAGATATAGCGGTACTGCACCGAGCCCTTGACGTCGCTGAAGACGGCGAAATTCCCCTGTTCGCACCAGGCCGGGCCTTCGGCCCATTGAAAGCCTGTGGCGACGCGGTGGATGGCGGTGAGGCCGACATTGAGATCGCCGAAGGCCGGATCGACGGTGATGATGTCGGGGTCGGGGAACATCACCGGCGGCGCCTCGGGGCCCCATTGGCGTGGCGGATTGGAGATCACGCTGGGCTGGCTGTAGCGCGGCGGCGTCTGGGCCAAGGCGGCGGCGCCAGACAATGTGGGCGCCAGCGCGGCGGCGCCGGCCAGCATGGTGCGGCGTGACAGGTGATCGGTCATGGGTCCCCCAAGGTTTGTTTGTAATGTCAGAGCATTGGAGGGGTAGGGGAGCCTGTCAACCTTACGGCCCTTCGCTTGGGCTCAGGGCGTTCGTCGCTCAAAATGGTCCCCCGGACCATTTTGTTGCCTCCGGCAACCCCTCCTCACCTGTCAATGCGCGAAAATTTGACTTTTAGAGCCGATGGGGCTTTAAACCCGCACATTCCGGACCAGCCACGAGGCTTTCCGGTCCCCCGCCCGGCGCGGGGGATCGCCCCCAGGCAGCGCGTTGCGCCCCCTGGGGCGAAACCACTTGGTTTCGCCACGGAAAGGGGTGCAACCATTTAAGGAGTGCGCCCCCTGGGGCGAAGAGCGTTGGCCGTAGGCCACGAAATGGTCCAGTGGACCATTTCGAGCGATGAGCGCCGCGAGCTTAGGCGAGCGGCGGGGTGACGTTTGGAGATTTGAGTTTGTTTGAATCGCTGCAATCCCGCCTCGGCGGCGTTTTCGACAAGCTTCGCGGGCGCGGCGCGCTCACCGAGGCCGATGTCGATGCCGCGCTGGGCGAAGTGCGCGCCGCCCTGACCGAGGCGGACGTGGCGCTGCCGGTGGTGAAGGATTTCATCGAAAAGGTGCGTCCGCGCGCCATCGGCGAGAACGTCATCCGCTCGGTTTCGCCCGGCCAGCAGGTCATCAAGATCGTCCATGACGTGCTGGTCGAGACGCTGGGCGAGAAGAACGAAGTGCTCGCCATCGGATCGCCGCCCGCGCCCATCCTGATGGTGGGCCTGCAGGGCTCGGGCAAGACCACGACCTCCGCCAAGCTGGCGCTGATGCTGCAGAGCCGCGAGAAGAAGCGCGTGCTGATGGCCTCGCTCGACACCACGCGCCCGGCGGCCATGGAGCAGCTCAAGGTGCTGGGCGAGCAGGCGGGCGTCGCCACCTTGCCGATCATGCCGGGCCAGGGCCCGCTGGACATCGCCAAGCGCGCGATGGCGAGCGCGAAGGTCGGCGGCTATGACGCCCTGATCCTCGACACCGCCGGCCGCCAGCATGTCGACGAGCAGTTGATGGCCGAAGTGGCGGCGGTCAAGGCGCTGGTCTCGCCGCACGAGACCTTGCTGGTGGCCGACAGCCTGACCGGCCAGGACGCCGTCAATATCGCCAAGTCGTTCAACGAACGCGTCGGCGTTTCGGGCATCATCCTCACCCGCGTCGATGGCGATGGCCGCGGCGGCGCGGCGCTGTCGATGCGCTCCGTCACCGGCGCGCCGATCAAGTTCCTGGGCGCCGGCGAAAAGCTCGACGCGCTGGAGCCGTTCTTCCCCGACCGCGTCGCGGGTCGCATCCTCGACATGGGCGACGTGGTCAGCCTGGTCGAACGCGCCGCCGAAACCATCGACAAGGCGCAAGCCGAGAAGATGGCCGCCAAGATGAAGAAGGGCACGTTCGACATGAACGACCTTCAGACTCAATTGAACCAGATGAAGAAGCTGGGCGGCATGAAAGGCGTGCTGGGCATGCTGCCGGGCGTGGGCAAGATCAAGGATCAGCTCGACGCCGCCGGCATCGACGACAAGGTGATTACCCGTCAGGACGCCATCATCAAGTCGATGACGAAGGCCGAGCGCGGCGATCCCGACCTCATCAACGGCTCGCGCAGGAAGCGCATCGCAGCCGGCGCCGGCGTCGAGGTCAGCGAGGTCAACAAGCTTCTGAAGATGCACCGGCAGATGTCGGACATGATGAAGAAAATGGGCAAGGGCGGCCGCATGCCGCAAATGCCCGGTGGCATGGGTGGAATGTTCGGCGGCGGCATGCCGCCGGGGATTCCGCGTCGATAGTAACAACAAGGAAGTTGGATTCCCGCATGCGCGGGAATGACAGTTGAGAAAGGAAGTACAATGGCCTTACGTATTCGTCTTGCCCGCGGCGGCACCAAGAAGCGTCCGCACTACAATATCGTGATCTCCGACTCGCGTAGCCCACGCGATGGCCGCTTCATCGAGAAGATCGGGTTCTACAATCCGCTGCTGCCGTCGGATCACGCCGACCGCATCAAGCTGGACCTGGACAAGGCCAAGGCCTGGGTCGCCAAGGGCGCCGTCGCCACCGACCGCGTCAACAAGTGGCTGGCCGATGCCGGCATCACCAAGAAGCGCGTCCACAACAACCCCAACAAGGCCCAGCCGAGGAAGAAGGCGCAGGAACGCGCCGCCGCCGCCGCCAAGGCCGCGGAAGACGCCGCCGCTCCGGCTTAATCATCTTTCTCTCCATGGGCGGCCTTGAGCCGCCCATCCAGAGCCGCGAGCGCCATTGTTTGTTGCTCTGGATGGCCGGGTCGAGCCCGGCCATGGTGAGTGGAGGGAGAATGACGAAAGACATTCTTCTGGCCGCCGTGATCGGCGCGCAGGGGCTGAAGGGCGCGGTGAAGGTGAAGACTTTCACCGCCGACCCCGACGCGCTCGGCGCCTATGGCGTGCTGCATGACGCATCCGGCAAGACCTATGAGATCACCGCCTTTCGCACGGCAAAACCGGGCGAGGCGGTGATTGCGTTCAAGGGCATCGCCGACCGCGATGCCGCCGAGGCGCTGAAAGGCACCGAGCTGTTCGTGAGGCGGGCCGCGCTGCCCGAAACCGGCGAAGACGAATTCTACCATGCCGACCTGATCGGGCTGGAAGCCTTCGACGCGCACGGCCGCCTGGTCGGCAGGATCGCCGCCATCCACAATTTCGGCGCCGGCGATGTCATCGCCATCCATCGCGCCGATGGCGACGAGGTGCTGCTGGCCTTCAGCCGCGAAACGGTGCCGGAGATCGACATCAAGGGCGGGCGCGTGCGCATCGCGGTGCCCGAAGAAGACGAAGCGGACGGGCCGCATCCCAATGTCGCGTGACTGGTCCGCCACCGTCCTCACGCTGTTCCCGGAGATGTTCCCCGGCCCGCTGGGCATCTCGCTCCCGGGCAAGGCGCTGGAGAAAAATCTCTGGTCGCTGGAGGTGCGCGACATCCGCGAGCATGGCCTGGGCAAGCACCGCACCGTCGATGACAGCCCTGCCGGCGGTGGCCCGGGCATGGTGATGCGGGCCGATGTCGCCGCCGCCGCCATCGACGCGGTGCCGCGTGACGGGCGCCCCCTGATCTATCTGTCACCGCGCGGCGCCCCCCTGACCCAGGCGCGGGTCAGGCAACTGTCTGGGGGGCAGGGGGTCGTCCTGCTCTGTGGCCGCTTCGAGGGGCTGGATGAGCGGGTGATCGGGGCCCGCGGAATTGAGGAAGTCTCCATCGGCGATTTCGTGCTGGCGGGGGGCGAGATCGCCGCCATGGCCCTGATCGAGGCCGCCGTCCGGCTGATCCCCGGTGTCCTGGGCACCCATGCCTCCACCCAGGAAGAGAGCTTCAGTTCCGGGCTGCTGGAATACCCCCAGTTCACCCGCCCCCAGGATTTCGAGGGGCGGGCCATCCCTGAGGTGCTAAATAACGGAAATCACAAGGAAATATCACGCTGGCGGCTGGCCGAGGCCGAACGGCTGACGCGGGCGCGGCGTCCCGACCTCTGGACGGCTTACGAAAAGCCCCGAAAGCCCTAGGAAAGAGGGGCGCTTTCCGCTAATAGGCCCGGCTCGATGTGCTGAACAAGCACATCAAACTAATTCCGAATTGACCGAAAGATACGCCCATGAACCTGCTGCAGACCCTCGAAGCCGAGCAGATGGCCACCCTTCAGACCCAGAAGAAGGCCATGCCCGATTTCCGCCCCGGCGACACCCTCAAGGTGAACGTCAAGGTGGTGGACGTCTCCTTCGACGAGAAGACCAAGCAGAACAAGACCCGCGAACGCATCCAGGCTTTCGAAGGCGTCTGCATCGCCCGCCAGGGTTCGGGCCTGAACGAGGCTTTCACCGTGCGCAAGCTTTCCTATGGCGAGGGCGTGGAGCGCGTCTTCCCGATCCACTCGCCGCTGGTCGATTCCGTTGCCGTGGTCCGCAAGGGCAAGGTGCGCCGCGCCAAGCTCTATTACCTGCGCGGCCGCACCGGCAAGGCGGCCCGCATCGCCGAGCGTACCGACAGCGCCGGTCCCGAAGCCGCCGCTTAAGTCCTGTTTTTCCGCGCCCCGGCGGCGCGGGGCGGCCGGAAAAGCCCAAAAATCGGGCTTTTCCCGTATTTCCCCCGGAACATGCAAAGAAAGCCCGATTTTTCGGGCTTTTTTTGTTTTGTCATCTCCGTACATGCCGGAAATGCCGTAAAATCGGGCTTATCGTTGATTCGTTAAGAGGGACCATCCCATGGCAACCAAAGCCGCCGCAAAGACTGAAACCGTCTCCACCCGCCAGCTCGCCGGCCAGATCGCCGAGAAGCACGAGTTCTCCCAGAAGGCCGCCAACGCCATCCTGGAAGACCTGATCACCAACATCACCAAGCATCTGAAGAAGGGCGCCCGCATCCGTCTCAACGGCCTGGGCATCCTGCAGGTCCGCAAGCGCGCCGCCCGCATGGGCCGCAATCCCGCCACCGGCGAAGCCATCAAGATCAAGGCGTCCAAGAAGGTCGCGTTCCGCGCCTCCAAGGAGTTGAAGGAGTCGATCTGACGATCGGTCCTTTTCCAGAAATGAAGAAAGGCCGGAGGTTCGCCTCCGGCCTTTTCTTTTGGGTTGATGAACCCCTCCGCCCTTCGCTGGCCCGCGGCGCGGAAACGCGCCGCATTATCAGCTTAAGATGGCGCCGCTATGCGGCTGGCCAGCTACGGGCCCCTCCCCTTCCTACGTGCTTCGCACGCGAAGGGGAGGCGGGCCATTGCCTTAGCGAATGGTCGCCCGGCGGAATGCCGGGCTCGTGTCCGATTGACGGACTATGCCTATACCCCGTATAGGTATATGGTATGAAAGCCGATCCCAAGCTGCTGCAGCGTCTCTCCCGCATCCAGGGTCAGGTGGGCGGCATTGCCCGCATGGTGGAAGAGGGGCGTTACTGCATCGACATCCTGACCCAGATCCAGGCGGTGAAAGCGGCGCTGCGCAAGGCGGAGGAGGAAATCCTCAAGAGCCATTCCGACCATTGCGTCGCCCATGCCATCCGCAGCGGCGACGAGAAGGATGCGCGCAAGAAATTCGCCGAACTGGTCGAGTTGTTCGGCAAGACGGCCCGCTGAGTGACGCGATGAAGAAATTGCTCGCCTGCCTGCTGCTGTCCGCCACGCCTGCCTTCGCGCAAGACATGGACCACATGAACATGCCCGGCATGAACATGCCCGGCATGGATATGAGCGGCCATGACATGGCGGCGATGGACATGCGCCATGGCATGCACGGTCTCTTTGGCACGTATGGCATGTCGCGCGAGGCTTCGGGCACAAGCTGGCAGCCCGAGGCGCCGCCGCATGACGCCATCCACCTGCCGGACACCGGCGACTGGATGGTGATGCTGCACGCAAAAATGCTGGGCGTGGCCGACAGCCAGAGCGGCCCGCGCGGCGACAGCATGGTGTTTTCTTCCGGCATGCTGATGGCCATGGCCAGCACCGACACCGCCAGCGGCGGCACGCTGGGCCTCAAAGCCATGCTCAGCCTCGATCCCCTGATGGGGCAGCGCGGCTATCCCTTGCTGCTGGCCAGCGGCGAAACCGCCGATGGCGTGACGCATCTGGTGGACCGCCAGCATCCGCACGATCTCTTCATGGAACTGGCCGCCAGCTACAGCCAGCCGCTCTCCACCGACGACAGCGTCTTCGTCTATGGCGGTTATCCCGGCGAGCCGGCGCTGGGCCCGTCCGCCTACATGCACCGCGTCTCGGCCGTGGACAATCCGACGACGCCGCTCAGCCATCACTGGCTGGATTCCACGCACATCGCTTTCGGCGTGGTGACGGCGGGCTTCGTCCATGACGCCTGGAAGGTCGAAGTCTCGCAATTCACCGGCCGCGAGCCCGACCAGTTCCGCTTTGATTTCGACAAGGCGACATTCGATTCCACCGCGGCGCGGCTGTCATGGAATCCCGACCCCAACTGGTCGCTGCAGGTCTCGGCGGGCTGGCTGAAAAGCCCCGAAGTGCTGGAGCCGCTGCTGAACGAGCGCCGCCTCACCGCCAGCGCCACCTGGTTCGACAAATTCGATTTCGGCACGCTGGCCGCCACGCTGGCGCTGGGCAACAAGCATCTTTCCGACGGCACCGACGAAAGCGCGGTGTTGCTGGAAGCTGAATACAAGCCGGACGATGCCTGGACCCTGTTCGCCCGCGCCGAGACCTTCGGCAGCGACGAACTGGTGCCCGAGCCGGGGGTGCGCCAGGCCGGGGAAGTCAGCGCCGGACTGATCCATGACTGGCGGCTGGCCGACCATCTCAAGGCGGGCCTGGGCGGGCTTTACGCCTTCCATTTCGCGCCCCGCTCCACCGCCGCGCCCTATGGCGGCGGGCCGCACGGGGCCATGGCATTCGTCCGGCTGGTGGTGGAATAGCCGCTCTCAATCGGCGCCATTTGCCGTCTTGCCCCATGGGACGTCAGGGTCTAGTTAGCAGCCGCACAATTTTGGAGAATGACCCATGGCGCGCAAGAAAATTGCTCTGATCGGCGGCGGACAGATTGGCGGCACCCTGGCCCATCTGGTGGCCCTGAAAGAGCTGGGCGACGTGGTGATTTTCGACATCGCCGAGGGCCTGCCGCAGGGCAAGGCGCTCGATCTCGCCCAGTCCGGCCCGGTGGACGGCTTCAACGCCAAGCTCAAGGGCACCAACGCCTATGCCGACATCGCCGGCGCCGATGTGGTGATCGTCACCGCCGGCGTGCCGCGCAAGCCGGGCATGAGCCGCGACGATCTTTTGGGCATCAACCTGAAAGTCATGGCCTCGGTGGGCGAGGGCATCAAGGCCAACGCCCCGAACGCCTTCGTGGTCTGCATCACCAATCCGCTCGACGCCATGGTCTGGGCGCTGCAGAAGTTCAGCGGCATTCCCCACAACAAGATCGTCGGCATGGCCGGTGTGCTGGACAGCGCCCGCTTCCGTCACTTCCTGGCCGAAGAGATGAACGTCTCGGTGGAAGACGTCAGCGCCTTCGTGCTGGGCGGCCATGGCGACAGCATGGTGCCGATGCCGCGCTTCTCCACCGTGGCGGGCATCTCGCTGCCGGAACTGGTGAAGATGGGCTGGATCAAACAGGAGCGCCTGGACGAGATCGTCAAGCGCACCGCGAACGGCGGCGCCGAGATCGTCGGCCTGCTCAAGACCGGCTCGGCCTATTACGCCCCGGCGACCAGCGCCATCCAGATGGCCGAGAGCTATCTCAAGGACCAGAAGCGCGTGCTGCCCTGCGCCGTCCATGTCGATGGCGCCTATGGCATTTCCGATCTCTATGTCGGCCTGCCCTGCGTCATCGGCGAGAAGGGCGTGGAGCGCATCGTCGAACTGGAACTCACCGAACCTGAGAAGGCGGCGCTGAACAAGTCGGCTGACGCGGTGAAGGGCCTGATCGCCGCCTGCAAGACTCTGGAACCGAAATTGACTTGATCGGAAGCGCCGGTCCTGCGTTGTTTGCCGTGATGGACCGGATGCGGACACTTCTTCTTGCGGCAGCGCTGCTCACCGTGGCGCTGCCGCAATGCGTTTGGGCGCAATCCGGCCGTGCCCGCCTCACCATCCATGTCCGGGGTGTGCTGGCCAAAGGCGGGCTGGTGCGGCTGGGGCTTTATGACCGCGCTTCCTACGAAAAGGATGGCGAGCCGGTGGCCTTCGCCGACGTACCGGCGAAGGCGGGCGAAACCGTCATCACGCTGGCACCCGTGGCACCCGGCGTCTATGCCATCGAGACCTATCAGGACGTCAATGCCAACGACAAGATGGATCAGACGCTGATCGGCCTGCCGGAGGAGCCTTACGGCTTTTCCCGCGACGCCCGCCCGTTTCTCTCGCGGCCCGGCTTCGACGCGGTGAAGATCACACTGGCGCCGGGCGAGAACAGCCAGACGATCCATCTGCAGAACGCGGGGAAGTAGAAGTTGTCACCCCCCTCTGTCCGCCTCGCGGCGCCCCTGCGCGCGAAGCGCGCAAGAAAGAGGGGCGCCTGCCGGCGGACATCTCCCCCCGCTTGGCGCTTCGCGCCGCAGGGGGAGAAAGCCTGTGCTTCCTGCCAAAGACACGCTATGCAGAACCCGTGAGCGAACCCCCGTCACTTTACCGCGACCGCGACGTCCACTGGTTCGTGGCCTCGCGTTTCTTCTCCACCGCCGCCATGCAGATTCAGTCGGTCGCCATCGGCTGGCAGCTTTACGACATGGTGCATACGCCCCTGGCCCTGGGCCTGGTGGGGCTGTGCCAGTTCCTGCCCATGTTTCTGCTGACGCTGCCGGCGGGCGACATCACCGACCGTCACGACCAGCGCCGCGTCTATACCTGGGCGGCGCGGGTGCTGTCGCTGTGCAGCCTGGTCTTCGCCGTGATGAGCCTGATCCCGGTGCGCGTCGCCTGGCCCTTCTATGCCGTGCTGGTGCTGTTCGGCGCCGGGCGCGGCTTTTCCGGTCCCTCAGGCTCCTCGCTGCTGCCGTTCCTGGTGCCGCCGGAAAAACTGCCCAAGGCCATCGCCTATTCTTCCTCGGCCTTCACCGGGGCGGTGATCGCCGGTCCCGCGCTGGGCGGTTTCCTCTATGCCCTGGGCCACCCCGCCATCGTCTATGGCCTTTGCTTCCTGCTGTTCCAGGCGGCGGCGCTGATCGTCGGCCATCTGGGCGGGCGGCGCTTCGCGCCCGAGCAGTCGCTGGCGTCCCGCTATGAGCGCGTCGCCGAGGGCGTGCGCTTCGTCAAGGCGCGCTCGGTGATCCTGGGCGCCATCAGCCTGGACCTGTTCGCCGTGCTGCTGGGCGGGGCGACGGCGCTGCTGCCGGTCTATGCCCGCGACATCCTGCAAGTGGGGCCGATGGGGCTGGGCGTCCTGCGTGCCGCGCCCGCGGCGGGCGCCTTCCTGATGGCCTTCACGCTGGGCCGCTGGCCGCTCAAGCGCCATGTCGGAGGCCTCATGTTCGCGGTGGTGGCGGCTTTCGGTCTCGCCACCATCGGCTTCGGCCTTTCCACCTGGTTTCCCTTGTCGCTGTTCTGCCTGTTCCTGCTGGGCGCCACCGACATGGTGAGCGTGAATATCCGCAGCACCCTGATCCAGCTGGCGACGCCGGATTTCATGCGCGGACGGGTATCGGCGGTCTCGATGCTGTTCATCGGTGCCTCGAACGAGTTGGGAGAGTTTGAATCCGGCACCACCGCCGCCTGGTTCGGCACCGTGCCGGCCGTGGTGGTGGGCGGCATCGGCACGCTGGTGGTGGTGGCGACGTGGATGAAGCTGTTCCCGGCGTTACGTCGGGTTGACAAGTTCAACGACGTCCACGCCTGACAGGCATCAATAGTTGTAAGTCAGCCGCAGCACCGCGCCGTCCGGCGAGGTGTCCAGCGAGGAATAGATCCGGTACTTGCTGAAGCGCGGCGTGAAGATGGCGGAATAGCCGATTGCCAGGACCGTGCTGGCGGCGGTGTCGTACCAGTGGTGCTTCTTCGCTTCGACGCGGCTGTAGCTGACAAAGCTGCTGGCCGCGAAGGCGGGCAGGCCATACTGCCAGCCATAGCGGGCCCACAGGAAGCTCGATCCGGACGAAGCCAGCGCGCTGGTGTCGGACGGAAAGGACTGGAAGTCGCTGCCGTCCGGGCGCCTTTCCTTGACGATCTGCTTGAGGGCATAGGCCGTGCCCACCGTGGCGATGGTGGTGAGGCCGAGGTCGATCACCCCGTTCCAGTCGTGCTTGTAGGCCGCAATGCCCGCGGCGGTGAGCGGCAGCGCGATGGCGACAGCGGTGCCGGCGGTTTCGGTCGTGTCGGCATAAACCGGCGAGGCGGTCAGCAGCAGCGCCGCGGCCGGGCAAATCCATAATGTTTTCATGGCGTCAGCCTAAAGGGTCGGACCGGCGCCGCAAAGACGGCAAAGCGCGGCTTGGCAATTTGTATGGTGAGAAAATCCGTCAGCTGCGGATATAGACATCGACGCGGTCGGTGGGCCCCGTATCGTCGACGCCGCCCTGGGCATGTACGTCGATGCGCGCCGAATTGACGCCGGCATCGATCAGCACTTGGCGGATGGCCAGCGCCCGCTTGAGCGACAGGCGCCGCGCGTCGGAGCCTTTGTCACCTTTGTTGCCGCCATAAGCCATCAGTTCGACCCGCGACTGTGTCCGGCTCATGCCGTTGTTGAGCTGGCCCGCCAGCAGGCGGATGGAATCCAGGGCGCTGTCGGCCGGGGCGGCGGCGTCGTGGGCGAAAAGGATCACGCCCTGCTTGGCCAGCCCTTCGGTGCCGGGGGCGGAAGACGCAGGCGGAGGCGCCGCCGAGGCGGTCTGTGCCCCCACCGGCGGCGTGGTGGGAATCGTGGACAGCGAGCCGAACAGGCTGGCGGCGCCCGGGCCCCCGACATAAGGGCTGGTGGCGGTGGCGGGCGGCGCGCTCGGGGCCGGCTTGGGCTGGCGGGCCGGCTGGGGCTTGGGCGCGGCGCTGGCGACCTTGGGAACGGGGGCAGGGCGCGGCCGCTCTTCGGCTTTCCGGGGCGCCGGGCGCGGGCTGGCGGCGACAGGGGCGCTGGGGGCGACGCTGGCGGTGCGGCTGTGCCGGGCCGGCATGTGCAGATGGATCGGGCCGGGGGTTTCGCCCGGCTGACGCAGGTTGGGAACCACCCGCATATATTCCCCGCCGGGATAGAGCAGCACCTCGCGGCCCGGCGGAATGGGATGGACCTGAACCTCCAGGCCGGTATCCACCGCCAGGGCCGGGCCGAAAAGGCCGGACAGGGCAAGGCCGGATAGGGCAAGGCAAAGGACGGCCAGCGCGGCGGAGGAGGGGGAACGCATCATCTTGCCCGGATTCGACAAGCAGTCTTAGCGCAGCGGGCGGCCCGGCTCAATTCCAAGGCCTTGGGCAATTTACCAAAAAAGGCAGCCGAGGCCCCGGCGGGATGCCGGGTTCAGGCCGCCTTTCCCGCGCCAAGTTCCTCATAAAGCCCGTCGAACAGCACTCCGCCGCGTCCGATCCGGCCGCTGTCGCCCGGCTGGGTGCGGCAGATATCGTCTATCGCCTCCGCGACCGCCGCGCTTTCGGGACGGCCGAACTTTCCGTCCCGGATGTCGAGGTCGTGGATGATTTCGCCAATGGCGTGCAGCGCCGCGTCGGACGGTCCAAGCCGTTCCAGCAGCACCTCGAAGGAACATTTGTCGCCTTCGTGGGTGAATTCCGCGTCCGCCATATCGAAGCGCAACTCGCCGGGCAGCGGGCGGTAGCGCTTGCCGGCCGTGAATTTGAACACCGCTTCGGGATCGATGAAGCGGCCGATGAGCCAGGCACAGGCGATGCGATCGACATGGATGTTGCGCCGCGTCACCCAGGTGCGGCGGCGCACCGCTTTGCGCTCGGATGGCGCGCCCGGCGGCGTGCCGGTGACGATGGGATCGTGCTCCAGGCGGGAGAGCAGCGCTTCCACCGCCTGGCGGCCCGAAGCCTGGAAGAAATCCAGCGCCCGGATATGCGCCAGGCGCTGGCCCAGCCGCTCCAGCCTGGCGCGGATATCGTCGCCCCGGGAGGGTTTGCGCTTTCCTGTCTGGGCCAGGACGCGCAACTGCTTCTCCAGCGCCGCATAGTCGGCGTTGCGGGCCTTGTTGAAGAGGGCGCGGATTTCGCCGTCAGCCAGGCCTTCAACGAAATGTGCCGATGCCAGCACGGCCTGACCGCGGCCATGCTCGATGTCCCGCCGGATTTTGCCGAAGGCTTCGCGGCTTTCCGGCGTGGCGGGAAGCACATAGGCGCAATTGCGCACCATCACCGCGCCCGCGTCCCGCAGCAGGCGCCAGATCTTCACCCGCAGGTAAGGCGGGCGTGAGGGCAGTTGATGAAACAGCAGCAGCCAGGGCGCGTCGCTCATGATACGAGCATATCATCGATTTGACCGCCGCGAAGCCGCGGATCAAAAGCAGTGTGCCTGCCTTGCGCGCGAGGGTTCACAATGCTGCCGGCCCTGTCTGGAAGTCACAGGTTTGTCGCGGCCCTGGGCATCGCGATCTTCCTGTTGGCATGCGCGGGCGCGGCGCATGCCGTGTTCATGCCGGGCATGGCGGGCGATCCCATCGCCCAGAGCCAGGCCAAGGCGGTGCTGGCGGCGCATTATGTCGGCAGCCAGGCCTGCCAATCCTGCCACCGGGATGAATATGCCCGCTGGTCGAAAACCGCCATGGCGAACATCGTGCAGGACCCGAAGCTGCGGCCCAGCGCCATCATTCCCGATCTCGCCCATGCCGATCCGATGGTGAAATTCACCAAGGACGATGTCGCCTTCACCTATGGCAGCATCTGGAAGCAGCGGTATTTCCACAAGGTCGGTGACGATTATTTCGTCTTTCCGGTGCAGTGGGACGTCATCAACAAGAAGTGGCTGCCGTATCACGTTCCGGACAAGGGCGGCGACTGGTGGGCGCCCTTCTATCCCGATCCGGCGGGAGACAATATGGGCCGCCCCACCGGGCCGCTCTGCGACGGCTGCCACTCGGTCAACTACAATATCGAGACCAAGCAGCCCAGCGAATGGAATGTCGGCTGCGAGATGTGCCATGGCGCGGGCAGCACCCATGTCGCCCACCCGACGCGCGACAATATCCTCAACCCGGCGCGCCAGGACTATGTCCATGCCAGCGACACCTGCATTCAGTGCCACAGCCAGGGCCAGCCGCTGAAGAATCCCATTAACGGCAAATATTACGATTGGGCGGTCGGCTATCATGCCGGCCTCAATCTCAAGGATTTCTGGAAGCTGGAAGAACACAAGCTCGGCGAAACCAACTTCTTCCATTTCGCCGACGGCACCGCCCACAAGAATCGCATGCAGGGCAACGATTTCGTGCAGAGCGTGATGTACACGCGCGGCGTCACCTGCTTCTCGTGTCACGACCCGCACGGCAGCAGCAACCAGGCGATGCTCCGCAAGCCCATCGCGGAAATCTGCAATTCCTGTCATGTGCCGGGCGGCGCGAACGGGCCGCAGGAAACCAGTATCGAGGCGCACACCCATCATCCCGCGGGCAGCGTCGCCAGCCAATGCGTCTCCTGCCACATGCCCAAGATCGAAGCGGAGATTCCCGGCGTGAACGTGGCGGCGCACACCTTCCACTTCATCACGCCCGGCGACACCGAGCGGTTGAAAATTCCCAACGCCTGTAATGGCTGCCACAAGGACAAGGATACCGGCTGGGCCAAGGCGCAACTGGCATCGTGGAACACCCGTTCGCCCTGGCGGGTGGCGCAATAACAATCGTTGGAGCTGGATATGACGCTTGAGATCGATCGCAGGAAGCTGATTGGCGCCGTTGCCATGGCCGGGACGG
>NZ_DATJJK010000178.1:0-14355 GCF_035492295.1 Acidisoma sp.
CCGCACTCTCCGGCAGCGACATGGTCATCGAGGCGGCGACCGAGCGGGAGGACGTCAAGATCGCGATCCTTAAAGGCCTCGTCCCCCATCTCAGCCCCGGGGCGATCATCGCGACCAATACCTCTTCGATCCCCATCACCCGTCTCGCCGCCGCCACGGACCGGCCGCACAAAGTCATTGGCATGCATTTCATGAACCCGGTGCCGGTGATGAAGCTCGTGGAGGTGATCCGCGGCATCGCAACCGACGAGGAGACTTTTCTCGCCGTCGCGGCGCTGGCGCAGCGCATGGGCAAGACCACGGCGGTTGCCGAGGATTATCCCGCCTTCATCGTGAACCGCATCTTGATCCCGATGATCAACGAGGCGGTCACGGCCCTGATGGAAGGGGTGGGATCGGTCACGGCTATCGACGCCGCCATGAAACTCGGCACCAACCAACCGATGGGGCCGCTGGAACTGGCGGATTTCATCGGTCTCGACACCTGCCTCGCCATCATGCGGGTGCTGCACGAGGGCATGGGGGACAGCAAATACCGGCCCTCACCGCTGCTCGTAAAATATGTCGAGGCCGGTTGGCTCGGCCGCAAGTCGAAACGCGGTTTCTACGACTATACCGCCACGCCGCCGCGCCCGAGCCGTTAAGAGCGGCTCAGAGGCCGACCGCCGCGTAGAGCCGGCCGAGTGCCGGCACGGCGCCGACGACCTGCGGCTCGAAAAGGATCGCTGCGATGACCAGAACGATGATGAGCATCGCGACCAGCCACGCGCCGCGCCACCCGCTCCAGGAAGGGCGGTCGGCGACCGGCGCCCGCTCCGTTTCCCCGAAGGAGAGTTCGTGGGACAGGCGCCGCTCCTCGGGATCGCCCATGTCGAACTCGGCCTCCGTCTCGTCCCGTTTGAGCAGGCTGCGCGTGGAGGCGGGCGGTTCGGCCACGGCGGGCTCGAGCGTCCGGCCCGGCAGGGGGCCGGCCACGCTGTCCGCCAGCGGGGAATTTCTGGCCGCCAGTGGCGCGGCAGGCGAAGCGGCGGCTGCACGGCCCTGCGCGGAGACGAGCTTGGAGGGCGGCCGCTCGGCCGGTAGGGCAGAGGGATCGCGCATGAGATCCGGCGGCATGCCACCGGCAGCAGCCGGCTCCGGCTGGGCCATGGCCTGCTGTGGCCCCAGGCCCGGCACCGCCTTCACCGCACCGACCACGGTCCATTGATACCCGCAACGATTGCAACGCACCTCCCGCGGCTGGGCGCCGAAGAGATTGTCGGGCGCCTCGTAGATGGCGGAACATTCACGACAGACCAGTCGCATCAGCGGCTATACCTTCGCCTTGGGACGATTGGGGACTTTGCGTCCCTTCATTTCATCCACGGATTGTGGCCAAGAGCGGCGGCCCGTGCAATCCTCTCCCTCGGACTTCGCTGGACGGGACCTTGATCGACTTTGACCATGGCTGACGAGAGCAACGTCTTCTCCGCGAGGGGATCCGACCGGGCCGAGCACCGCCCCAACCGTCGGCCATGCGCTTGCCAAGGCGCGAACTGCACGCGGGCAGCGGCCAGGCGGGCCGGGTGGCGCGCGGGCGGGGTCTTCCGAGGCTTGCCCCCAGGGACTTGCACCCCGTGATCTGACCCCAGTGACCTGACCGTGGATAGCTCTGCTCCATGATTCATTTCGAGAATGTCAGTCTGCGCTACGGCTCGGGTGCCGCCCCCCAGACGGAGGTGCTGCACGACCTCAGTTTCCGGGTGCCCGAGGGCGGTTTTCGCTGGCTAACCGGCCCCTCCGGCGCCGGCAAGACCAGCCTGATGCGCATGGTCTATCTTGCCGTGCGTCCGTCGCGTGGGCGACTCTTCATCCAGGGCGCCGATATCGGACGGGCGGAGCGCCGGCAACTGCCGCGGCTGCGCCGGCGCATCGGCGTCGTCTTTCAGGATTTCCGACTGCTGCCGCATCTGACCGCTTTCGACAATGTGGCCCTGCCACTGCGTATCTCCGGCCGGCCGGAGGGACAGATCCGGGCGGATGTGATGGAGATGCTGCGCTGGGTGGGCCTCGCCGCGAAGATCAATTCCCACCCTTACGAACTCTCGGGCGGCGAGCAGCAGCGGGTCGCCATCGCGCGCGCCGTCATCAGCCGGCCGGTCATGCTGCTCGCTGACGAACCCACCGGCAATTTGGACGATGCCCAGGCCGAACGCCTCATGCAGCTCTTCCAGGAACTCAACCGCCTCGGCACGACGGCGATCGTCGCCACCCATAATGAGTCCCTGATGGCGCGCTATCCGGCGCGAACTCTGCGCCTCGAAGCCGGGCGGCTGGTCCAGGATGGCTGAGTTCGACGAGGACTATTACGATGAGGATCCGGCCCACCGTCAGTCGGTCCCGCCGCCATTGCCTCCGGCATCTCCGCGCGAGCCGATGGGTCGCGTATCCGGCGGCCATGCCGCGTCGGGCCGCGCACCCGCCCGGCCGGAGCCTCGGCCCCAGGCCCCGCGTCGGCCGCCTTCCAAGCGCAATTTGCGCCCCGTTGGCTTCGACGATCTCGGTCTGCGGCGCGCGCTTTCGGACCGGCTGCTGCCGCTGCTCGTGGCCGCCATGACCTTCCTGGCCGCCCTCGCCTTCGCCGGGGCGGTCGCGACCTCGACCTTAGCTCAGCATTGGCAGACCGGAGCGGAAGCGGAGCTCACCATCCAAATCCCGACCCCGAACGACCCGGCATCCGCCAGTCCTGCCGGCGGCCATCTCTCCCGGCTCGATGCCGTACTCGCCGTACTGCATGCCGAGCCTGGCATCGTCTCGGCCCGCGCCATGACGACGGACGAACTCACGACCCTGCTGAAACCCTGGCTCGGTCCCACGGGCTCAGCCCTCGCCCTGCCGCTGCCGGCCGTCATTTCGGTGGAACTTGCGGCGGGCGGCGCGGTGCCGGCCGATCTCGCGAGCAAGCTTCAGGCCGCCGCGCCCGAAACGGCCATGGAAAGCGCGGATGTCTGGGCCGAGCGTCTCTCGGCGCTCGCGCGCAGCCTGCAGGCCTGCGCGGCGGTGGCGCTGCTGCTCGTGGTCGCGGTCGCGATCGCCGTGGTCGCGGTCGCGACGCGGGCGGGTCTTTCCGCCCGGCGTGACGCCATCGAGATCATCCACGGGCTGGGCGCGACCGATTCCTATATCGCCGGCCGCTTCGCCCGGCGCGCCATGCGCCTCACCGCGACAGGCGGGGCGGTGGGCGCGGTCGCTGCCTTGCCGGTGCTGCTCTGGCTCGCCTATCTCGCCGCGCCCTTCGCGCAGGGAGGGGCGCCGATGGCGGCGGCCACACCCCTGCTGGCCTTGCCGCTCTCGCTCTGGATCGCGCTGCCGGTGCTGCCCTTCACCGCCGCCCTCATCGGCTATCTCACCGCCGAGGGGACGGTGCGCCGCTGGCTGAGACGGCTGCCGTGACGCGGCGGGGCCGGTCGGTCTCGCGGCGCCGGGCCGCCCGCGCCCGCACGCGTGTCGCCCGCCGGACCGGGCGGCAGCTGGTCCAGCGCGTGATCGCCGCGCTTTGCCTCCTGCTGCTGATTGGCTGGTGCGGGGGCTTCCTGTGGTTCCTCTATGTGACCTATTCGCCATCGGTCGCGCCGGCGCGGGCGGACGGTATCGTCGTCCTGACCGGCGGCGAGGACCGGCTGGCGACCGCCTTCCAGATGCTCAACGAGGGTCATGCCGACCAGCTGCTCATTTCCGGCGTTCCGGCGGCCGTGACGCTTCGCGATGTCGAACGTTCGGCCCATCTCGCCAAGCCACCCGCCGCGACCCATGTCACGCTCGGCCATCACGCCCAGACGACCGTCGGCAATGCGGACGAGACCGCCGCCTGGGTCCGCGCCCATCACATCCGCAGCCTGATCGTGGTCACGGCCGGCTATCACATGCCACGCGCGGTTCTGGAACTCAGCCGCGCCATGCCGGACGTCCAGCTCTATCCCATGCGGGTGCAGCCGGCCGCCATCTTCGATGGCACGCGCCTGCATGTCTGGCGGCTCCTGCTCGGCGAATACACCAAGTGGCTCCTGGCCGAGCTCCGCTTCGCGCGGCTCGTGGGCTTTCTTCGAGGGATCAACAACCCATGAAGCGACTGTGGCTCGGTGCCGCGTCCTTGCTGTTCAATATCGGCTTCTACGCGGCCACCACTTTCTACAGCCTCTGGGGCTATGTCGATCTGCGCCGGGGCCGCGCCGACCGGCTGATCCTGCGCGGCCGCGCCTGGGCGCGGGTCGTGATCCGGCTGCTGCGGATCTGCTGCGGGATTGAGGTGCGGGTGAGCGGGCTCGAGAATCTGCCCGTGGATGGCCCCGTGCTCATCGCCTCCACCCACCAGTCGGCCTTCGATACGGCGGTCTGGATGCTGCTGCCGCGCCCGTCCTATGTGCTGAAGAAGGAACTTCTGAAGGTCCCGGTCTTCGGCGGCCTCATGCAGCCCTCCGGCATGATCGCGGTCGATCGCAGCGCCGGGGCTCGTGCCATCCGCGATCTCATCCGCGATGGCCAGGCAGCGGCGGCGGACAGTCGCCAGGTGGTGATTTTTCCACAAGGGACTCGCGCCGGCCCCGGCGAGCCACGGGTGATCCAGCCGGGCGTAGCGGCGCTTGCCGGCGCCATGGGCGTTCCGGTCGTTCCGGTCGTGACCGATTCCGGCGCCCATTGGGGACGCAACTCCTTCCTCAAGCGGCCGGGCACGATCCACATCGTCATCGGCAAGCCTCTGCCGGCGGGGCTCGCCCGTGCGGCCCTGGTGGGGGCCCTCGATGCCGCTTGGGCAGAGCTTGAGGATAACATGAACAGCGCTGTGGATAAGATTGTGTATGAGTCGGTTTCGGTCTTCGACTCACGCACGAGCGATTAGCGCTAAGATCAGATTATATCTTGTTTTTTTTCATCCCCATGACTCTGAGCACCCCCTTTGGGGACGTTGGGGACTAATTTTCGGGGCATGTGGGAAAGAGCGGCGCGGGAGAATTGACGCTTTCTTCCCGGGCGGCCTTGGCTCATTCTCTGCCCGATGCTGATGCATGCGAGCTGCGCCGCGCGAGACGAACTCGGACTTCTCCTGACCGGTGCGCCCGGAGCAGGGAAATCCGACATGCTGCTGCGCCTGCTCGACCGAGGCTTCGCGCTGGTCGCGGATGACCAGGTCGAAATCGGGGAGGACGGCTGGGCGCAGGCCCCCGAAGCGCTTGCCGGCCTCGTCGAAATCCGTGGCCTCGGCATCATGCGGCTGCCCTATGTCGAGAAGACCCGGCCCATCCTGGTCGCCCAGATGGTGCAGGGGCCCGTGCCGCGGCTGCCCACCCCCCGCCGGGACGAGACGCTCGATCTGCCGCTCATCGCGGTTGATCCGCGCCCGGCCTCGGCCGCCCAACTCCTCGATTTCGCTTTCGAGGCAGCGGCCGGTCGTCTCGGCCAGAAGGCGGGCGCCTTCGCATGAGCGGGGCACCCGAGCGCCGCATCGTGCTGGTCACCGGGCTTTCAGGTGCCGGCAAATCCTCGATCCTTCATACGCTCGAGGATCTCGGCTACGAGACCGTCGACAATCCGCCCTTTTCCTTGCTGGACGAGCTGTTCTCCCGCACCGACCGGGCGCTCGCCATCGGCATTGACGCCCGCACCCGCGGTTTTGCCGCGACCGCCGTCCTGGAAGCGATCGCCCGACTCAAGCCGGAGACCGGCCTTACCGCGGAGCTGATCTTCGCGACCGCCGAGGATTCCGTTCTTCTTCGGCGCTATACCGAGACGCGGCGCCGCCACCCCCTGGCGCCCCAAGGCCAAGTGCGAGACGGTATCGCGGCCGAACGGGCGCTGACGGACGAATTGCGGGCCGCCGCCGATCTGGTGCTCGACACCTCGGCCCTGCCGCTGCCGGCGCTGCGCCAGGCTATCGGCAAGCGCTTCGGTATCGCCGCGGAAGACGGACTGTCCCTGACGCTCATCTCCTTTGCCTATCGCGCAGGGCTTCCGCCCGAGGCCGATCTCGTCTTCGACGCCCGCTTCCTACGCAATCCTCACTACGATCAGACGCTGAGGCCACGCACTGGATTGGATCCGGAAGTCTGCGCATATATCCGCAACGATCCGGACTGCGGAGCCTTCCAGGAAGCCATCCGTTCGATGGTCTTGCTTTTACTGCCGCGCTTCGTGCAGGAAGGTAAGAAGTATGTGACCGTCGCGATCGGATGTTCTGGCGGGCGACACCGCTCGGTTTTTCTGATTGAAACTTTGGCTGAGCTATTACGGCAAGCAGGTTGGCAGCCGCTCGTCGTGCATCGCGAACTTGATCGCGAGCGCGAGAAGGGCCTTTCGGGCCCGGCGGCAGCGTGATCCGCATCAAGGCCATGGGAGGCCGCTGAACTCATCATGATCGGTCTAGTACTCGTCACTCACGGCCATCTCGCCGAAGAGTTGCGATCGGCTATGGAGCACGTCGTCGGGCCCCAACGCGGGGTCGAGACGGTCTGCATCGGCCCCGAGGACAATATGGAGGACCGTCGACGCGACATTCAGCGTTCGATCGGCCGGGTCGATACCGGTGATGGTGTCGTGCTGCTGACGGACATGTTCGGCGGAACGCCGAGCAACCTCGCCATTTCCCTCATGGATTCCAAGGATGTCGAGGTCATCGCCGGGGTCAATCTGCCGATGCTCGTCAAGCTCGCCAAGGTGCGCGGCCAGCAGAACCTTGCCAGCGCCGTCAGCTGCGCACAGGAAGCCGGGCGCAAATACATCGCCTGCGCCTCACAGGTTCTGCAGGGCGTGCGCGGAACCTGCGGGTGAGCGGGTCTATGGAGTCCGCTGCCGGCGCGCTGACGCGCCATCTTCTCATCGTCAACAAGCGCGGCCTGCACGCGCGCGCGGCGGCCAAGCTGGTGACCGCTGCCGAGCAGTTTGGCGCCGAGCTTTCGGTCGCCAAGGACGGGCAGATCGTGTCCGCCCGCTCCATCATGGGCCTCATGATGCTCGGCGCCGGCCAGGGTTCGAAGGTCACCCTTTCGGCTGAGGGCTGGGACGCCAAGGAAGCCATCGATGCCGTCGCCTCGCTGATCGAGGCTGGCTTCCATGAGGAAGACTGACCCGAAGGCGGCACCAAAGCCCCGCGCGGCGAAGACGGGGTCCAGGTCCGCCACCCCGCCATCTGCACCACCGCCAGCCGAGAAGCACTTCCTGGGCCTGCCCATCGGCGCCGGCATTGCCGTCGGGCCAGCCTATCTTTTCGAGGACCAGACCCCGGACTTCACGCCGGTCGCGATTCTGCCCGCGCAGGTCGAGGCTGAACTGGAGCGGCTCGACACGGCGGTCGTCAAATCCCGCCGGCAACTGGCCAAGCTCCGCGCCCAGTTGGCCATGCTGCCGGACGAAGGCCGGGCCGAACTCGAACCGCTGCTCAACGCCTATTTGCAGATGATCGGCCCCTCGCGCCTGTTGCGCGGCGTGCGCCGCCGTATCGAAGCCTTGGCTTCGGCCGAAACCGCGGTGCATGAGGAGGTCGAAGTCCTTGCCGCCATGGTGCTCGCCGTGCCGGACCGGGACCGTGCTGGCCTGCGCCGCCGGGCGGACGAGATTCACGAAATCGGCCGGCGGGTCATCCGCAATCTCACCGAGACGCCCTTCCAGAGCTTCGCCAAGCTCGCCCAGGGCACCATTCTGGTGATGGAAAATCTGCGCCCGGCTGATGCGGCGCTGCTCAGCCCGGCGCGGCTGGCCGGGGTGGTGACGGAGGAGGGGGGTACCGACGGGCATACCGCCGTCATGCTGCGGGCGCTGGGCATTCCCGCCGTTCTGGGCGCGCCCGGGGTGACGGAGGGGATCGAGAGCGGCGATCTGCTGGTGCTCGACGGCGGCAGCGGCCAGGTCACGGTGCATCCGGGGCAGGAGACCCTCGCCGCGGCGAAACGCTCCTCCGCCGCCTTCGCGCGGGAAAGACAGAAGCTTGCCCAGCTCCGCCGCCTCGCGGCCGAGACCACGGACGGCCAGGCGGTCGAGCTTTTCGCCAATCTGGAAGTGCCCCTCGAACTGCCGCTGATCGCGCAGGCGGGGGTAGACGGCATCGGCCTTTTCCGCAGCGAGTTCATGTTCATGAACCGCGAGGAACTGCCGGACGAGGATGAACAGACCGAGGTCTATGGCTCCGCCGTCGAGGCGATGGAGGGCGATCCCGTCACCATCCGCGTGCTGGATTGGGGGGGTGAAAAGGAAATCGAGGCGCTGCAGACCCGCGGCATTGCGGGCCAGGTTTCGGGCATCAATCCGGCGCTTGGCCTGCGCGGCATCCGCATGCTGCTGCGTCACCAGGAACTGCTCGAGACACAGCTGGCCGCCATCCTGCGGGCGAGCCTGCGCGGCCCGGTCAATATCCTTCTTCCCATGGTGACGACCACCGAAGAGGTGCGCGGCGCGCGGGAGGTGCTGCAGAAGGTGGTTCGCCGGCTGAAGCGCCGTGGCGAGGAATTGCCCGCCCGCATGCCGCCTCTGGGCATTATGATCGAAACCCCTGCTGCCGCGCTTTCGGCCGATGCGCTGGCGCTGGAGGCCGATTTCTTCGCCATCGGTACCAACGACCTCACGATGTACGCCATGGCTGCCGACCGCGGCGATGCCGAGGTCGCGAAACTCTACGATCCGCTGCATCCCGGGGTTCTGCGGCTCGTCCAGTTCACGGTCGAGGCAAGCCTCAGGCTCCGCAAGCCGGTTTCGATCTGTGGCGAGATGGCGGCCAATTCGAAGCTCACGCCCCTGCTGCTCGGTCTCGGGCTTCGCGCCCTGAGCATGAACGCGAGCGCCGTGCCGCGCGTGAAGCAGGTGGTGCGCAGCGTCTCGAGCGCCGATTGCGCGCGCCTCGCGCGGCGCGTGATGGAGCAGAGCGAACCCGAGGCGATTCGCGACCTCGTGGAGGAGTTCGCCGAGAAATATCTGTAGGCCCGCATGGCTGATGGGCGCCTGCACCACCGCTCGGCGCTGGACTCCTATCCTGCGATCCGCTATCTGCCCCGCCTCAATCGGAACGCGGGAGAGGTCGGGAAACCGGGCTCGGATGAACCGCGGTCCTTGTTCGCGTTTAACCAGGAACGAGGGTCATGGCGAAAAAGATCGTCGGCTACGTCAAACTGCAGATTCCGGCCGGCAAGGCCAACCCGTCTCCGCCGGTGGGCCCAGCCCTCGGCCAGCGTGGTCTGAACATCATGCAGTTCTGCAAGGAATTCAATGCGGTGACGCAGGGCATGGAGCCCGGCATGCCGGTGCCCGTGGTTATCACCGCTTTCGCGGACCGCACCTTCACCTTCATCACGAAGACGCCGCCCAACACCTATTTCCTCATGAAGGCGGCGAACATCAAGAAGGGTTCGACCACCACGGGCAAGGGTTCGACCATCGGTCGCGTGACGATGTCGCAGCTGCGCGAGATCGCGGCCCAGAAAATGGTGCACATGAACGCGAACGACGTCGAAGGCGCCGTCCGCATGCTGGCAGGCTCGGCCCGTTCCATGGGCCTCTCGGTGGTGGAGGGCTGATCCGATGGCCAAGAACAAGCGCCTTGCGTCGGCCTACAACGCTTTTGACCGCACCAAGACCTATTCCCTCGCCGAAGCCGTCAAGATCGTGAAGGGCAATGCCCGCGCGAAGTTTGACGAGACGGTTGAGTTTTCGATGAATCTCGGCATCGATCCGCGCCATGCCGACCAGATGGTCCGTGGCCTCATCGGCCTGCCGAACGGCACCGGCAAGACGCTGCGCGTCGGCGTTTTCGCCCGTGGCGCGAAGGCCGAGGAAGCGCAGGCGGCGGGTGCCGACGTGGTCGGCGCCGAGGATCTGGCTGAGAAGGTCCAGGCCGGCGAGATCGCCTTCGACCGCTGCATCGCGACCCCGGACATGATGGCCCTGGTCGGCCGCCTCGGTAAGATTCTCGGGCCGCGTGGTCTGATGCCGAACCCGAAGCTCGGCACCGTGACGATGGACGTGAAGGGTGCGATCACCGCGGCCAAGGCCGGTCAGGTCGAGTTCCGCGCCGAGAAGGCGGGCATCATCCATGCCGGCATCGGCAAGGCGAGCTTCGATGAGGACAAGCTGATCGAGAACATTCGCGCCCTGACGGATGCGGTGCAGAAGGCGAAGCCTGCGGGCGCCAAGGGCACTTACCTGCAGAAGGCGGCACTCAGCTCCTCTCAGGGCCCGGGCGTCCGTATCGACGTTTCGAGCCTCACGGCGGTTGCTGCCGAGTAAGGCAAACGAATTCGTCCGGGGGTTTCGACCTCCGGACGCGCAGGAGAGGGGGACCTCTCCGAACCTGTCCAAGACCAGACGTGAGCCGGCCCCCGCTCAAGACATGGGGCCGGCCCTTAAACGGCGAGCATGCCGGCGGGTGGGAGACGGGGAAGCCAGCGATCGCAGGTTCTGCCCAGGAGGCAGGGCCGCGAACTTTGGCGGTTCCGGCTGAAAAGGACAGGCGAACCGGGCATGTGAACGGTGCTAGCCGCGCGCATGCTCATGGGAAACCCGGCGGCGGGCCTTTGGTCCGGCGCCTTTGGTGGCGGAGTTTACTGTGGACCGTACGGAGAAGCGGGAGTTCGTCGCTTCGCTCGCAGCGGTGTTCGCAGAGACGTCGATGGTGGTCGTGACCCGTAACAACGGGTTGACGGTTGCCGAGGTGACGGATCTGCGGCGCAAGATGCGGGCCGAAGGGGTGACCTTCAAGGTTGCTAAGAACCGTCTGGCCAACCTCGCCCTGGAAGGGACCCAATTCGACGGCATCAAGCCGATGCTGAAGGGGCCGACCGCGCTTGCGTGGTCGAAGGACCCTGTGGCAGCGGCGAAGGTTGCCGTCGAGTTCGCCAAGACCAACGAGAAGTTCGTCGTCATCGGCGGTGCTCTCGGCACCCAGGCGCTTGATGCGTCAGGTGTCAAGGCGCTCGCCGAACTGCCGTCGCTCGATGCGCTGCGCGCCAGGCTGGTGGGGATGATTCAGACCCCCGCCACCCGGATCGCGGCCGTCGTCCAGGCGCCGGCCGGCAACCTCGCGCGGGTTTTTGGGGCCTATGCCAGGAAGGACGAGGCGGCCTGACCGTTACAGGGCGTGCCTACCTTTCGATGATGTGATGCCGGGTGTTTCGGCTTGCATTGAACCGAGCAAAGTTATTATATAGGAAGTTGACAATGGCTGACCTTTCCCGCCTGGTGGAAGAGCTTTCGGGCCTCACCGTTCTCGAAGCCGCTGAGCTCTCCAAGCTTCTCGAAGAGAAGTGGGGCGTCTCCGCCGCCGCTCCTGTGGCCGTCGCCGCTGCTGCCGGCCCGGCCGCTGCCGCTGCTCCTGTCGAAGAGCAGACCGAATTCACCGTCATCCTGGCCAAGGCCGGTGACAAGAAGATCAACGTCATTAAGGAAGTTCGCACCATCACGGGTCTCGGCCTGAAGGAAGCGAAGGACCTTGTTGAAGGCGCGCCGAAGCCCGTCAAGGAAGGCGTGAACAAGGACGAAGCCGAGAAGATCAAGAAGGTTCTCGAGGAGAACGGGGCCTCTGTCGAAATCAAGTGATTTCGGCCATCCCGGGACTTTCATCCGGGATGGGCATCGCGGACTAAGATGGGGTGGGGATCGGTCCGGTCTCCACCCTTTCCTTGGTTGCGGGGTAGAGTTGTCGTCCCTGGGGCGGCGGATCGACGTTTGAGTTTGTAGAACGGCTCCGGATCATCCTCCGGGCTGGGGCTGAGCTTCGGTCGTCCTGCGGGACCTGAAGCGGGATCAACGGCTGGGTCGGCCTGGTGGACGGGTGCGGATCTCAGTGAAGGCCGGCCGGCATCTTCCCGGCCCGGTGTGAAAATCGAAGGCTAAGGGCAAGCGATGAACGCTATTTCAGGTGGCTCGAACCAATCCTTCACAGGGCGGAAGCGCATTCGCAAGAGCTTCGGACGTATCCCGGAAGTGGCGCCGATGCCGAACCTGATCGACGTGCAGAGGTCCAGCTACGAGGGCTTTCTGCAGATGAACGTGGCGCCCGACAGCCGGACGCAGACGGGCCTTCAGGAAGTCTTCAAGTCGGTCTTCCCCATTGACGACTTCGCCGGCCGCGGCCGGCTGGAATTCGTCTATTACGAGCTGGAAGAGCCGAAATACGACGTCGAGGAATGCATTCAGCGCGGCATGACCTTTGCCGCGCCGCTGAAGGTCGTGCTGCGCCTGATCGTCTGGGATCTGGACGAGGACACCGGCGCCCGCTCCATCCGCGACATCAAGGAACAGCCGGTCTACATGGGCGACCTGCCGCTCATGACCGACAACGGCACTTTCGTGATCAACGGCACCGAGCGCGTCATCGTCAGCCAGATGCACCGCTCGCCGGGCGTCTTCTTCGATCACGACAAGGGCAAGACGCATTCCAGCGGCAAGTTCCTCTTCACCGCACGCGTCATCCCCTATCGCGGCTCCTGGCTCGATTTCGAATTCGACAGCAAGGATCTCGTCTACGTCCGCATCGATCGCAAGCGTAAGCTGCCGGTGACGACGCTGCTTTACGCGCTGGACAGCCTGGCGACGGGCAAGCTGCGCGAAGCGCGTGCGGCCAAGGGCGAGAGCGTCGACATCGGCGAGATCCGCGGCATGGATCCGGAGGAGATCCTCGGCACCTTCTACGGCCAAGTCGTCTTCAGCCAGTCAGCCAAGGGCTGGGCGCGTCCCTTCGAGCCCGATGCCTTCCGCGGCATGAAGCTCTTCGAGAACCTGGTCGATGCCGAGACCGGCGAGATCGTGGCCAAGCCCGAGGAGAAGATGACGGCGCGCTTGACCCGCCGCATCGCCGAGAAGACCAAGACCGTGCTCGCGACCCGGCTCGACCTCATCGGCCGCTTCATCGCGATCGACATTGTCAACGAGACCACCGGCGAGATCTTCATCGAAGCCGGCGAGGAGTTGACCGAGGCCCGTCTGACCGCGCTGGAAGAGGCCGGCATCACGGAACTGCCGACGCTCGCTATCGACCAGGCCAAGGGTCCTTGGATCCGCAACACGCTCGCCGTCGACAAGAACACCAATCGCGACGATGCGCTGATCGACATCTATCGCGTCATGCGCCCCGGCGAGCCGCCGACCAGCGAGACGGCGGAAGCGCTGTTCCGCGGCCTTTTCTTCGACTCCGACCGCTATGATCTGTCCGCCGTCGGCCGCGTGAAGATGAACATGCGTCTCGGCGTCCACGCCGAGGATACCGTGCGCGTGCTGCGCAAGGAGGACATCCTCCGCACGGTTCAAATCCTTTGCGAACTCAAGGACGGCCGCGGCTCGATCGACGATATCGACAATCTCGGCAACCGCCGCGTGCGTTCGGTTGGTGAACTGATGGAGAACCAGTATCGCGTCGGCCTGCTCCGCATGGAGCGGGCGATCCGTGAGCGCATGGGTTCGGTCGACATCGATACGGTGATGCCGCACGATCTCATCAACGCGAAGCCGGCCGCGGCCGCGGTGCGCGAATTCTTCGGCTCCTCGCAGCTCAGCCAGTTCATGGACCAGACCAACCCGCTTTCGGAAGTGACGCATAAGCGCCGCCTCTCGGCGCTTGGGCCGGGCGGTCTGACGCGTGAGCGCGCCGGCTTCGAGGTACGCGATGTGCACCCGACGCATTACGGCCGCATCTGCCCGATCGAGACGCCGGAAGGCCCGAACATCGGTCTGATCAACAGCCTCGCGACCTATGCCAAGGTGAACAAATACGGCTTCATCGAGACGCCCTATCGCCTGGTCGAGAATGGCGAGGTCAAGGACGGCTGGAAATACCTCTCCGCCATGGAAGAGGAAAAGCTGATCGTCGCCCAGGCCGATGTGCCAATCGAGAACAACCGCTTTACCGAGGAACTCGTCTCGGTCCGCCAGCAGGGCGATTTCCGCCTGGTGCCGCCGGATCAGGTGACAGCCGTGGACGTGTCCCCGCGCCAGCTGGTCTCTGTGGCCGCCGCGCTCATTCCGTTCCTTGAGAACGACGACGCGAACCGTGCGCTGATGGGTTCCAACATGCAGCGTCAGGCGGTGCCGCTAATCCGCGCCGATGCGCCGCTCGTCGGCACCGGCATGGAAGCGGCGGTCGCGCGCGATTCAGGCGCGACCATCGTTGCCCGCCGCGGCGGCATCATCGACCAGATCGATGGCGCCCGCATCGTCGTCCGCGCCTCCTCGGGCGAGGGCGGCACCGGCGGCGTGGACATCTACCGTCTGCGCAAGTTCATGCGCTCCAACCAGTCGACCTGCATCAATCAGCGCCCGCTGGTCCGCGTGGGCGACCGGGTACAGGCCGGTGACATCATCGCCGACGGTCCCTCGACCGAGCTTGGCGAACTGGCGCTCGGCCGC
>NZ_DATJJK010000179.1:0-20820 GCF_035492295.1 Acidisoma sp.
TCGCCAGCCTGCCGCCGCCGGCGGCGCGGATGGCTTCGATCTGGCGGCGGTCGGCGGCCTCGATCGCCTCGCTGAACAGCTTGGCCAGGGCGCCGGCATCGGGCACCGCGAGGGCGAGGGTGCCGGCGAATGGCCCCATGCCGACGGCGGAGACGAAGATCAGTGCCCAGATCAGCGCGTCGATGCCGCGCAGCCCGTCCCAGAGGCGGCGCAGGCCGAAGCGCAGCAGCCAGGCGGGCATGACGTTGCCGGCGCCCAGCAGCGCCATCGGCAGGGCCAGCACGGCGCCGGCCAGCGTACCGAGGAAAGCCATCGCCAGTGTATCGAGCAGGGCGCGCAGCAGGTCGGCCAGCGCGCCGCCGTCGCTGGGTGGCAGCATCAGCACCACCAGCCAGCCGAGCCTGGAGAGGCCTTCGGCGATGCGCCAGGGGTTGGCATCGATGCGCCACAGCCCGGCGAGCAGCAGCACCGCGCCGCTGCCCCAGACGAGGCGGAGTTGCAGACCCGGGCTCATGTCGCGACCAGGGCGCCGGTGATGCGGCGGCGGAGCCAGGCGCAGGCGGTGTCGAGCAGGGCGACGCTGACCAGGATCAGCGCCACGACGGCAGAAATGTCGGTGTATTCGAAGCGGCGGACCACGAGATAGAGTTCCTGGCCGATGCCGCCGGCGCCGACGAAGCCGAGGATCGCCGCCTCGCGCACGTTGATCTCGAGCCGCAGCAGCCCGTAGCTGACCACCGCGGGCAGCGATTGCGGCAGCACGCCGAAGCGCATCGCCGCCCACCAGCTTCCGCCGGCGGCGCAAGTGGCCTCGACCGGGCCGGGCTCGGCGTTCTCGTGCACCTCGGCGAAGAGCTTGCCGAGCGAGCCGGCGCTGTGCACGGCGAGCGCCATGGCGCCGGGCAGGGGGCCCAGGCCGAAGGCGAACACGAAGATCAGGGCGAAGACCACCACCGGCACCGAGCGGGCGAATTCGAGCAGCCGCCGTGCGGCGAAGGCCGCGGCCGGGTGCGGCGCGTGGCGGGCGGCGGCAAAGAAGCTCAGCGGCAGGGCGGCCGCGACGCCGAAGGCGGTGCCGACATAGGCGATCAGGGCCGTATCCAGCAGCAGGCCGAGCCAGCGCGGCAGGTCCCACATCCAGTCGGCGAGGTCGGCATCGACGGTGGCGAGATGCAGCGGCGGCAGGGTGCGGCCGATATAGGCCAGGATGCGCGGAACGCCCTCGGCCAGCCTGCCGGCATCGACCTCGCCGACATGGCCGGCGAACAGGATGAGCACGAGCAGCAGTGTCGCGGTGGCTGCCTGGCGCAGCAGCTCCGCGCCGCGCCGCTCCCGCCAGCGCTGCTGGACGGCGTCGCGCGCCACCATGTCCGGCGGCTAGGCGCCCTTGCGCTTGCGCTCGGCGTCGAGCGCGCGGACGACTTCGATCACGTCGAGATAATCCTCGTGCTTCGCCGCAACCAGCCCGGCGGCGCCGGAGCTGACGGTGCGCCAGGCGGCCGCGTCTTCCTTGGGCATGGCGAAGAGAGCGGTGGTGAAATCGCGGCGCAGCGCCTCGGGCAGCGCGGTGCGGGTGACCCAGGGCGAGTTGGGGATCAGCGGGCTGGTCCAGATGATGCGGATGGCGCCGGCGGGGATCATGCCCTTCTCGGTCATGCGCTGCACGTTGCCGCGCCGCTCGTTGGTCCAGAACGTGGCGGCCGCGTCGTAGGTGCCGTTCAGCACCGCGATCACCGACAGCTCATGGCTGCCGGAGAAGCCGGTGCGGCTGAAGAATTTCGCCGGGTCGTAGCCTTGCTTCTTCAGGAAGAAGCTCGGGAAGGCGTAGCCCGAGGTGGAGTTGGGGTCGGCGAAGGCGAAGGACTTGCCCTTGAGGTCGTCGAGCGATTTCGCCGGGCTGTCCGCCTTCACCACCACCACGCTGTAATAGCCCTCGGAGCCGTCCTGATCGAGGCTGCGGGCGATCGGGGTGATCCTGTCGCCCATCACCTTGTTGGCCAGCGCGTAGGAGGCCGGGCCCATGGTGGCGAATTCGAGATGCCCGGCCGCCAGCGCCTCGACGGTGCCGGCATAGTCGGTGCTGCGGTAGATGCGCACCTTCACGCCGAGCCTGGCCTCCATGTAGCGGGCGAGGTTCTCGAAGCGGGTGACCGCGTCCTTGTCGTTCTCGGCGCTGGTGATGCCGAAGCGGATCTCCTTCATGTCCGCGCGCCAGTCGGATTGTGCGCGGGCGGGCAGGGCGGCCACGAGGGGCAAGGCGAAGAAGGCGCGGCGAAGCATGGCCAGAACTCCAGCAGACGGGCCGATAGAGATGCGCGCGCTCCGCGTCGCGGCGATGACGGATGGGCGAAGCTTTGGTGACGGCTAGGCCGGTCGCAGCCCATCCACTTCTGCGCGTTTCATGCGTTGGCTCCGTTGAGGCGCGCGGCGAAGCCGCGGGTGGCGAGGATGCTGGCTGCCAATTCCACATCATGGCTGCCCTTGATCTCGATATTGGCGATGCTGCCGGGGCGGATGGGCAGGTCGGCCAGCAGGGTCTCGTAGGGCACCGTGCCCCAGCCGATGGGCAGATGCAGGTCGCCCATGCCATAGGCCACGTGCTCGTCATCGTTGGCGTCGGGGTAGGTGACCGGCATGCCGCAATTGTCGGTGACATGCAGGTGGCCGACCAGAGGGGCGAAGGCGCGCATTTGCGCATGGTAGTCGAAGCCCAGGCGGCCGGCGGCGAGCCAGCCATGGCCGAAATCCAGCACGCCGCAGACCGCTTCGTGGTCGATCGTCGCGACCTGCTCGGCGAGGGCCGCGGGCTCCAGCGCGTAGCTGTGCAGGCGGCCGGCCATCATGTCGCGGTTGGGGTTGAGGTTCTCCATGCCGATGCGAACGCCCAGCTTGCCGGCGAGGTCGGCGGCGCGGAGCACCTGGTCGCGCTCGATCTGGAGCAGGCGCCTGCGGTCGGCGAGGTCGGCTTGCGGGCTGACCCGGCCGGGATGGATCACGGTCACGGTGGCGCCGATGCGGCCGGCGAAATACAGGCTGCTTTCCAGCACCGCGAGGTGCAGCGCGCCATGCGTGGTGTCCATGAAGTTCACCGCGATCGGCGCGTGCAGCGTGTAGGTGAGGCCGTGGCGGGCGCAGACCTGCGCCAGGGCTTCCTGGCGGGCCGCGTTGTCGCGGCCCGCCACGGTGATGTGGAGATGGGTCGCCGACAGCTCGGCATGATCAGCCCCGGCCGCCGCCGCCCGGGTGAGCGCGCCGTCCAGCGCCGCCGGCCCTCCGCCCTGGTTGTGCAGGATCGTCCCCACGCCGGTGATGATGGGTGTCATTGCGATGTCCTTCATGTCGGGTTGGCGGTGGGGCTGGGCCGGTCGCGCGGCCGGCAACCTGCCGGGCTGGCGAGGCGAGGGTTGTGCGCTGGCAATGGAGCGGGAAGGTGCCTCCGGCCCCGGACGGGCTGAAGCATGGTTCGACGACAGTTTGGTGACCAATCGATTGCGGATGCCGGCGCTGGCATGTCATCCGGGCAAGCGGCATCCCATCGATCGCCGAGAGCCGCGTCGTTGCGTGAACCCACCCATATCGCCTAGTGTCCGCGCCCGGCCAGGGCAAGGTTGCATGCGGATCGCGCTCGTCTTCTCCGGCCTGGGCGTTCTCGCGCTCAGCGCCCTCGTCTATTTCAACACCACCGCCCTCAACCAGGTCACCGACCTCGCGGCGGTGCTGACGCGCGCCATGTCCACCAGCGTCGCCGCGCCGGCCGAGCGCGCCGCGCCGCCGCCGGTGCCGGTTCAGGTCGCCGCCGTGCAGCGCGCCGCGGTGCCGATCTATCTCAACGGCATCGGCACCGTGCAGGCGTACAACATGGTGGCGGTGAAATCGCGCGTCGACGGCGAGATCACGAAGATCCTGTTCCAGGAGGGCCAGGACGTCACCGCCGGCGAGCCCATCGCCATCATCGATCCGCGCCCGTTCCAGGCCCAGCTCGACCAGCAGGTCGCGGCACTGGCGAAGGACCAGGCGCTGCTCGACGGCGCGATTGCCGACATGCGCCGCTACGACGAGCTGGTGCAGCGCAATTTCGCCAGCCGCCAGCAGGTCGATCAGCAGCACGCGCTGGTCGACCAGTACCGCGCCCAGCTCAAGACCGACCAGGCGCAGATCGATTTCGCGCGCAACCAGCTCGCCTACACCACCATCCGCTCGCCGCTGACCGGGCGGATCGGTATCCGCCAGATCGACCAGGGCAATTTCATCCGCGCCACCGATGGCGGCGCGATCGCCATGATCACCCAGCTGCAGCCGATCTCGGTCGTCTTCACCATTGCTGCCGTGGCGCTGGAGGGGACCAAGCTGACGCCGGGGCGGGCGGAGGCGGCGGTGACCGCGATCGGCCAGGACAATCGCACCGAGCTCGACCACGGGCGGGTCGAGCTGGTCGACAACCAGGTTGATCCGGCCACCGGCACCATCAAGGTGAAGGCGAGCTTTCCCAATGCCGCGCTGCGGCTGTGGCCGGGCAATTTCGTCAATGGGCGGATCACCGTGGAGACGCGGCGCAACGGCCTGACAGTGCCGGCGGTGGCGGTGCGGCACGGGCCGCGGGGGGATTTCGTCTGGCTGGTCAAGGAGGACAACACCGTCACCGCGCGCAACGTCGCCACCGGCCAGGTGGCTGATGGGCGGGTATTGATCGAGCGCGGTCTGGCGGCGGAGGACCGCGTCGTCGTCGAGGGCTACTACCGGCTGGAGAACGGCACGCGGGTCGAGATCCAGGCGGCCAAGCCGGCGCCGCGGCCGGGCTGAACCGGTGTCCGCGCCGTTCATCCTGCGGCCGATCGCGACCACCCTGCTGATCATCGCCGTGCTGTTGCTTGGCGCGCTCGGCTATCGCGCGCTGCCGGTCGCCGCCCTGCCGAACGTCGATTTCCCGACCATCCAGGTTGTCACTCCCTATCCTGGTGCGGCGCCCGACGTGGTGGAGACCGCGATCACCGCGCCGCTCGAGCATTATTTCGGTGCCATCTCGGGCCTGGCGTCGATGAGCTCCACCAGCTCCTACGGCATCAGCCAGATCACCCTGCAATTCGACCTCAACCGTCGCATCGATGCCGCGGCGCAGGACGTGCAGGCGGCGATCAATGCGTCGGCCGGCTGGATCCCGACCGCCCTGCTGCCCAGCCCGCCGACCTATCGCGAGGTCAACCCGGCCGATACGCCGGTGCTGATCCTGGCGCTGACGTCAGAGAGCCTGCGGCTGCATGAGGTGAACGACTACGCGCAGACCGTCATCGTCCAGAAGCTGTCGCAGATCAGCGGCGTCGGCGCGGTCACCGTCGAGGGCGGGCAGATCCGCGCGGTGCGGCTGCGGGTCAATCCGGCGCGGCTCGCGGGGCTTGGCCTGGCGATGGAGGATGTCCGCCGCGCCATCGCCGCGGCCACCGCGGATAATCCCAAGGGCGCGCTGGATGGGCCCTCGCAGGCCTTCCAGATCGATGCCAACGACCAGCTGTTCGACGCCGCCGGCTACGAGGATGCCGTCGTCGCCTATCGCAACGGCGCCCCGGTGCTGCTGCGCGACATCGGCACCGCGATCGACAGCGTCGAGGATGCCGAGCAGGCCGCCTGGTACCAGGGCGAGAGCGCGGTGCTGCTGGACATCCAGCGCCAGCCCGGCGCCAACGCCATCCAGGTTGCCGACGCGGTGCGCGCGCTGCTGCCGAAGCTGCGGGCACTGCTGCCGCCGGCGCTGAAGATCGACGTGGTCACCGACCGCACCCTGACCATCCGTGCGGCCATCGCCGACGTGCAGTTCACCCTGCTGCTGACCGCGGCCCTGGTGGTGCTGGTGATCTTCCTGTTCCTGCGCAAGCTATGGGCCACGGTGATCCCGAGCGTCACCCTGCCGGTGTCGCTGATCGCCACCTTCGGCGCGATGGCGCTGTGCGGCTTCAGCCTCGACAATCTTTCCCTCATGGCGCTGACCATCGCCTCCGGCTTCGTCGTCGACGACGCCATCGTGATGATCGAGAACATTGTCCGCTACATCGAGGCCGGCGAGGACCCGATCGCCGCCGCGTTGAAAGGCGCACGGCAGATCGGCTTCACCATCGTCTCCCTGACCGTGTCGCTGATCGCGGTGTTCATTCCGCTGCTGCTGATGGGCGGCATCGTCGGGCGGCTGTTCCGCGAATTCGCGATCACGGTCTCGATCACCATCGTGATCTCGGCCGTGGTCTCGTTGACGCTGACGCCGATGATGGCGGCGCGCTTCCTCCGCCACGAGGAGAAGAAGCACGGGAAACTCTACAACGGCGTGGAGCGCATGTTCGACGGCATGCTCGCCTTCTACAGGCGCACGCTGGATGTGGCACTGCGCTTCCAGTTCATCACGCTCATGGTCTTCATCGGCACGGTCTGCCTGACCATCGCGCTTTATGTCATCATCCCAAAGGGCTTCTTTCCGACCCAGGATACCGGCATCGTCATCGGCGTGACCGAGGTCGCGCAAGACTCATCCTTCGATCAGATGTCGCGCCTGCAGAAACAGATCAACAAAATCGTCATGGCGAACCCGTCGGTCGCCACCGTTACCGCTGTCGTGGGATCGGGTGTCGGTGGCCAGACGGCCAACAACGGGCGCATGTACATCACGCTGAAGCCTTGGGATCAGCGCAAGAGCAACGTAACGCAGGTGATCGCGCAACTGGATGCCGCCACGGTGCAGGTGGAGGGTATCCGTCTGTTCATGCAGCCGGCGCAGGACGTGCGGGTCGGCGCGCGCCTCTCCAAGACCCAATATCAGTACACCATTCAGGATTCGAACCAGGAGGAGCTGGACCGCTGGGCACCCAGGATCCTCGCCCATATGCAGAAGATTCCTCAGTTGCAGGACGTGACCTCGGACCAGGAAAACGCGGGGACGACCGAGACGCTGACGATCGACCGCGAACGGGCGGCGCGTTTCGGCATCCAGCCGGCGACGATCGACGCTATTCTCTACGATGCTTTCGGCCAGCGGGAGGTTGCGCAGTATTTTACCGGCAACAAGGCGTATTACATCATCCTGGAGACCAAACCCGATCAGTTCGGCCGTCTCGATACGCTGAACAAGCTCTATGTGAAGTCATCGACCGGGGCGGTGGTGCCGCTGTCCACCATGGTGCACGAGACGACGGTGCCGGTGCAGCCGCTCGCCATCAATCATCAGAGCCAGTTCCCCTCCGTGACGATCTCCTTCAACCTGCGCGGCGAGGCCTCGCTCGGCGATGTCGTGAGCGCCGTCGACCGTATGAAATCACAGCTCGGCGTGCCGGAGACGGTGCAAGGCAATTTCCAGGGCACGGCGCAGGCTTTTGAAGCTTCCTTGAGCTCGGAGCCGATACTGGTGCTGGCCGCTCTCATCGCCGTCTACATCATCCTCGGCATTCTCTATGAGAGTTACATCCTGCCGCTGACGATCTTGTCCACCCTGCCATCGGCCGGCGTCGGCGCGCTCCTGATGCTGATGGCCTTCGGTTACCAGCTGACGGTGATCGCGCTCATCGGCATCATCCTGCTCATCGGCATCGTCAAGAAGAACGGCATCATGATGGTGGATTTCGCCATTCATGCGGAGCGGAATCAGGGTTTGCCACCGCTGGAGGCGATCCGGCAGGCCTGCCTGCTTCGCTTCAGGCCGATCCTGATGACGACCATGGCCGCTATTCTGAGCGGCGCGCCGCTGATGCTGGCAAGTGGGGCTGGGTCCGAACTGCGCAAGCCGCTGGGCTTCGCCATGGTGGGCGGGCTGATTCTGAGCCAGATCCTGACCCTTTATACGACGCCGGTGATCTATCTTTATCTCGACCGGCTACAGCACTGGCTCTCTCCCAAACGGCAGGCGCGCCTACCGCGTCTGGCCGAAAAAATGGCGCCGGCGGCTGAAGCCGGGGAATAACGGCCGCCGGCTTCGGCCTCTAGATTGTCCATAAGGTCTGATTCATGGTTCAGATGACTCGCTTGCGCGGTTCAGTCTGAACCGATCGGGCCTGACCGCGCGCAGCCCATGGCGCTGCATGACCCGGTATTCGTGCCAGATCAGCCACATGACGCCGAGATCGAAGATCGTGAGCAGAATCATGCCCGGACCAGGCAACAACAGGAAACGGTAAAGCTGGTACAGGATGAAGAGACCGAGCACGGTGAGCGACGCCGGATAGGCCCAGAGCTTGCCGCGCAGGAGTGCCACGACGAGCACGATCTTGGTGAGGCCGTGGCTCAGCAGATACAAGGCGAAGAACGTCTTGCTTCCGCCCGAGAAATGATCCGCCCAGAGCATCAGGTGTGTCGCGATGACATCATGCGGGTCTTCGGCCAACTCTCCCTGCGTGAGTAGCCCGACGAGGCGTATGACCGCATGAGCGCTGATGGCGGTGAGCGTCAGGCCACCGATACATTCGACCAGCCCATGCAGCCCCTTGAGCAGCATGCCGGCCTCGAAAATCTGGTGTATCCGCCGTTCTCTCATGCCGCCCCCTGCGCCGCCCTTCGCATCGCGACGCTCGGGCGAGACCGGTGATGGCAGGGGCAACTTACCGTGACCTGACACCATTCGCATTCCTCTATAGGGCAGGCCGAGGTCACCGTCTGATGAAGGGTCTGTCGGGGGAAATGTCTCGGAGAAGTCGACATCCTGTAAGGTGAACGAAAGCTGAAGAGGCCTATAGGCGTTCTGTCGACTGGGGGAGCACGCCTATGGCGCAGTGTGAAGCGAACGGGCGCAGCCTTGCTCGGAATGTGGTTCTGCCGCCGTCCCTTGCCCAGCCCGTCTGCCGGGAAAAGAACACTGAAACAGAAACTGATCGGGCCGGCGAAGGTGAGGCCGAGGATGCGGAGATCATTGCCGCGCGGCTGGGCGGCGTTGCCCAGTTTGGCTGATCTTGTTCGGGCCGTCACCGCCTAAGAGCGCTGCACTAAAAAAGCCGGCGGGAGCGATCCCGCCGGCTTTTTAGTTTCGATCAAACAAGAAATTAGCGCGGGCGCCTAGCCGACTTCGGCCAGGCTTTCCTTCGCCGCGGCCACCACGGCGTCGGTCGTGATGCCGAACTTCTTGTAGACGTCGCCAATCTTGCCGGAGGCGCCGAAGCCGTGCATGCCGACGAAGCGGCCGTAATCGCCGATATAGCGTTCCCAGCCAAGTTCCACCGCGGCTTCCACCGCGACGCGGGCCTTGTTCGTGCCGATCACCGACTTTTTGTAGGCGGCGTCCTGCAGTTCGAAATGCAGGCGGCTCGGCATGGAGACGACGGCGGTGGGGATGCCTTCCGCCTGAAGCACCGTCCGGGCTTCGACCGCGAGATGCAGTTCCGAGCCGGTGGCGAAGAGGGTCATCTTACGCTCGCCACCCTCGGCTTCGAGCAGGACGTAGGCGCCCTTCGCGGACTTGTTCTCGGTGCCGGCCTCTTTACGGAGCAGCGGCATCGGCTGGCGGGAGAGGGCGAGGAAGGCCGGGCGATGCGGCTGTTCCAGCACCATTTCCCAGCACTCGGCGGTCTCGATCGGATCGCCCGGGCGATAGACGCCGAGATGGGGTACGGCGCGCATGGCGGCGAGATGCTCGACCGGCTGATGGGTCGGGCCGTCTTCGCCGAGGCCGATGCTGTCATGGGTCATGACGAAGATCGAGCGGATCTCCATCAGGGCCGAGAGACGGATCGAGGGGCGGCAATAGTCGGAAAAGCACATGAAGGTGCCGCCGTAGGGGATCAGGCCGCCATGCAGGGCGATACCGTTCAGCGCCGCCGCCATGCCGTGCTCGCGGATGCCGTAATGGACGTAGGAGCCGTCGAACTCGCCCGGGTGGATCTCGGTCTGATTCTTGGCCTTGGTATTGTTCGACGGCGTGAGGTCGGCCGAGCCACCGAGCATTTCGGGGATCGCATCGAACAGATGGTTCAGCACGGCGCCGCTCGCGGCACGCGTCGCCAGTTCCTTGCCGCTGTCGATGAACTCCTTCCGCGCGGCGGCGATGGCATTCCGCCAGTCGGCCGGCAACTCGTTATTGATGCGGCGCTGGAACTCGGCCGGGGCTGCCTTGAAGCGCGCTTCCCAGGCGGCGCGCTCTTTCGCGCCACGGGCGCCGATTTCGCGCCATGCCTTCAGCAGTTCCTCAGGGATGACGAAGGGCGGGGCGGTCCAGTTCAGAATCTTGCGGGCGCCGGCGATTTCCTCTTCGCCGGGAGCGTCGCTATGCGCCTTGTGGGTGCCGGCCTTGGTCGGGAAGCCGAAGCCGATGATCGTCTTGCAGGCGATCAGCGTCGGGCGATCCGTCACGGCCTGGGCGGCTTTGATCGCCTCGCGAATCGCATCCGTATCGTGACCGTCGATCTCCAGCGTGTGCCAGTTCTCAGCCTGGAAGCGCTTGATGACGTCTTCAGATGTCGAGAGGCTGGTATCACCGTCGATGGTGATGGAGTTGTGATCCCAGAAGCAGATCAGGTTGCCAAGCTTGTAGTGGCCCGCAATCGAAATCGCTTCCTGGCTGACGCCTTCCTGCAGGCAGCCGTCGCCGAGGAAGACATAGGTGTGGTGATTGACGAGATCCTTGCCGAACTTGGCGCTCATGATGGCTTCGGCGAGCGAGAAGCCGACCGAATTGGCGATGCCCTGCCCGAGCGGGCCGGTCGTCGTCTCGATGCCGCTCGCATGGCCGTATTCCGGATGGCCGGCGGTCTTGGAACCGGCCTGGCGGAACGTCTTCAGATCCTCGATCGACATATCCTGGTACCCGAGGAGGTAGAGCAGGCTGTAGAGCAGCATCGAGGCATGGCCGTTCGACAGGATAAAGCGGTCGCGGTCGAACCACTTCGGGGCGGCGGCATCGAACTTCATGAAGTCCTTGAACAGGACGACCGCGATGTCGGCCATGCCCATGGGGGCACCGGGGTGCCCGCTTTTGGCCAGCTGGACGGCGTCCATCGAAAGGAAGCGGATGCAATCCGCGAGGTCGCGCAGGTGCTGGTCTTTCGGGGCCGGTACGGTTTTCACCGCTGAGCCCGGGGTAACGTCTGCCATGGTCAAGATATCCTTCTTCGCGAGGTCATCCACGCAGATGGGTATGGCACGGCTCGGGCCGCTCTGAAACCGGGGGGGCAGGTTTCGCGCAATCTTCATGGGGTCGGAGCCGCCCGCAGGGGACGCGGCCAGCCTCCAAATCCTCATGCTTCCTATCACATAGGAAGGGAGCGCGTGGAAACATCCGCGCAGATTTGGGCGCGTCCGTGGTCTTCACAGGCGTGTGTAGATGGAAAGGAGGCGACCGGCTGACGCTGCCGGCGCTTTAATTCTCGCGGGTCAGGGTCACCATGGCCAGTCCCTGGTGGACAATGCCGAGCTTGCTGGCGGCACCCTCAGAGAGGTCGATGATCCGATGCGGCTCGAACAGACGGTCGGTGATAGTGACGACGACCGTCCGGTCCGTCCCCGCGACGCGCACCAGCACTTTGGTACCGAAGGGCAGCGTGGCATGGGCTGCCGTCATCTCATGCTGGTTGAAAATACGGCCGCTTGAGGTACGGCGGCCATTGTGGCGGCCGCCGTAATAAGACGCGATGCCGCGCTGGATGGGCGTGGCATCCGCGAAATCGCCGGCATCAGCGCCGCTGGCGCTCGCATCCGGCCCCTCGGTATAGCTGGTGAGCTGGACCGAGGCGCCGACCGGCTTCATGCCCTTGGGATAGGAGATGCCGGCGGTAATGGGGTTCCAGCCATCGGCATCGGTGAGGCCGTGGCTGCGCTTGCCATAAGCGATGTGGCGGCCGTCGACGTGGCGTACGGCCACGTGCCGAACCTTGACGCCATGGCTGGTGCGGAGGGCGGTGCGGGTCTTGGCGTGGCGGGACGCGGCGGCGGCGGTGCGGCCCTGGGCGCCGTGGTGCACGTCGGACTTGTTGGTCGCGGCTTCGGCGTGGTTGCCCAATGCCAGGAGCAGGATCGGAGCGATCGACAGAGCGATGCGCGACTTCATCCGGGCTCTCCCTTTGTTGGGGGATGCTGCGGAATGGGCTCGCACATCCCCGTTCGAACCCTGGCCGCGGAGAAAAGCTGCGGAACCAGGTTTCAATCTATTGCGACTCATGAAGGTCGCATCGAAGGGAACCTCGCTAAGGCTTTGAGTAGAAAACAAAACGCGAGGCTGGGATAGACGATTTATGTCAGTCACAATCTCGATAAACCGCAATCCGTCGGCCATTGCAAGCCTTAGTGGGTGAGTCTTGCTGGTAAATCCGATCAGTAACGCCGTGGTGCCGGCTAAGTTGTTCTTTCAAAAGGACTCAATGATCTTGCCACATTTCTGCCTTGATTGTGGCAATTTGCCTTATTGTGTATTTTGACTAGTCAACGATGTCGGGAATGCTCACCGCATCTTCGCAACTGCGGTAGCGGCCCGGGCGAGATGCGTGGGAAGCTGCCGCGCGCCGACTGCCATTGCCTTGGCGGCGCGGGGCGGGCAAAACTTTTCAAAAGCTTGATCTTCGCCATGCAGGCCCTGCCGATGAATATCGAATTCGACCCTGCCGCCGGTGAGGTGCGCGCCGCTTCCCTCGCAGCACGGGACGCAGCCCGTGTCCTCGCCCGCTCTCCCCATGCTCAGCGCCAGGTGGCGCTGCGTGCGGCTGCCACGGCATTGCGTGCCCGCATGCCGGAGCTTCTTGCCGCCAATGCCCAGGACCTCGATGCTTATGAAGGTCTTCTGTCCCTCCGCGACCGTCTGCGTCTCGATGAACGCCGGATCGAAGGTATGGCCGTGGGCTTGGAGGAGATTGCGGACCTCCCTGATCCGCTGGGCCATGTCCAGGCTGAATGGACGAGGCCTAACGGCCTTAAATTCCAGCGTGTCTCCACGCCCATCGGCGTCATCGGCATGATTTACGAGAGCCGGCCGAATGTCGGCGCCGACGCGGCCGGAATCTGCCTCAAATCCGGTAATGCCGTCATCCTGCGCGGTGGGTCGGACAGTTTTCATAGTGCCCAGGTGATCCATGCGGCGATGGCGGACGGTCTCAGGGCCGCCGGCCTGCCGGAAGCGGCGGTGCAGGTCGCGCCCGGGCGTGATCGCGCCTTCGTCGCGGCCATGCTGAAGGCCTCGGGCCTTATCGATCTGATCATCCCCCGCGGCGGCAAGGGGCTCGTGACCCGGGTGCAGGCGGAGGCCCGCGTGCCCGTTCTGTCGCATGCAGAAGGGCTCTGCCACACCTATATTCACGCGGCGGCCGACCCTGCCATGGCGCGCGCCATCATGCTGAACGCCAAGATGCGGCGCACCGATGTCTGCGGCGCTACCGAGACGCTGCTGATCGACGCCGCCATCGCGCCGACGCTGCTGCCCGAGATTGTCGCCGATCTGGCCGCGCAGGGCTGCGACTTCCGGGCGGATGCGCGGGCGCGCGTGATCCTGCCCGACCTCGCGCCCGCGACCGAGGCCGATTTCCACACCGAATGGCTGGATCGCGTGCTCTCCATCGCGGTGGTGGACGGTGTCGAGAGCGCCATCGCTCACATTGAACGCTTCGGCAGCGAACATACCGAGGCGATCATCACCGAGGACGCGGCGGCGGCCGAGCTGTTCCTGAACGGCACGCCGAGCGCCGTCGTGCTGTGGAACGCCTCCACCCAATTCTGTGACGGCGGTGAATTCGGCTTCGGTGCCGAAATCGGCATCGCCACCGGCCGTATTCATGCCCGTGGCCCGGTGGGCGTGGAGCAACTCACGATCTTTCGCTACCAGGTGCGGGGCGACGGTCAGGTGCGGAGCTGACACCAGCCTCTATGCGGTTCACGGCCGACCCTCTGCCGCGGCGCGGCGATCGCCGGCGCATGCGCATCGGCGTGCTGGGTGGATCCTTCAATCCCGCCCATGACGGCCATCGGCATGTGGCGCAACTCGCCCGCCGGCGCTTCGCGCTGGACCAGGTCTGGCTCATGGTCTCGCCAGGCAATCCGCTCAAGCCGGCGCGGGGCATGGCGCCTTTCGCCGAAAGGCTGGCAAGCGCACGGGCAATTGCCGACGGACGGCGGATCGTCGCGACCGCGATCGAGACCAAGATCGGCACCCGCCATACCTGGGCGACGCTCGGCCGGCTGCACCGCCTGTTTCCCCGGGCCGAATTCGTCTGGCTCATGGGGGCGGACAATCTCGAGCATTTTGACCGCTGGCAGCGCTGGCGCCAGATCGTGTCCAAAACGGCGCTGGGCGTTCTGCCTCGGCCCGAGCATAATATGGCGGCACTGGCCGGGCCCGCCGCGCACCGGCTGCGGCCTGCAAGGCTTCCGGCCCGCCAGGCGCCGCTGCTTGCCTCGGCCCGGACGCCGGCCTGGATTTTCCTGCCTGCCGCCCAGAATGCGCTGTCCGCGACCGCGCTGAGGGCGGCGAAATCATCGGCTCCCGTCAGTGCGGGGGTCATCAGTCCACCTGCATCATGCAGCGCCACGAATGGAGAAGGTCAATAGCCCGCAAACCGACCACCGATCCGGCTGCGCCCCGCCGCCGGGCCGCACCGGCCGCCAAGCCCGCCGCCGCAGGCGCGCCCGTCGCGCCAGCGACCATCCGCAAGAAGGCCGTCATCTCCGGCCCCCGCGCCAAAAGCCGCAAGACCCAGGCTGAGCCGTCCGATCTCGATCGGCTGCAGGCGCTCATCGTCACCAGCCTGGAGGACGACAAGGGCGAAGAGATCGTGACGTTGGACCTTGCCGGCAAGGCGAGCTTCGCCGATCGCATGATCATCGCCAGCGGCCTCGCCGACCGGCAGATCAGCGCCATGGCGACTCATCTTCAGGAGAAGCTGCGCGAGGAGGGTTTCGGCCGCGCGCGCGTCGAAGGTGAAGGCGGGTCCGACTGGGTTCTGATCGACGCCGGCGACATCGTGGTCCATCTCTTCAAGCCGGATGCGCGCGCGCTCTACGGCCTCGAGAAGATGTGGGGCGCGGAGCTGGACGAGGCGAGCGAGGCGAGCGAGGGCTGAGGCCGGTGAGGGCCGGGGCTGTCGCGCCGTGATGCGCGTCATTGCCATCGGCCGTCAGCGCCAGGGGCCGGAGGCCGAGCTTTTCGCCCGCTATGCCGGGCGGCTGCGCCCGGCGCTGGCGCTGACCGAACTGCCCGAAGGCCGCGGCGCCCCGGTCGAGATCAAGCGGCGAGAGGCGCAGGCGCTGCTCGGCGCCTTGCCGGCCCAGGCCTATGTCGTGGCCCTGGATCTGGGCGGAGCGACGCCGGACAGCGCGGGCCTCGCTCGTATGGTGGCAAGTTGGCAGGGTCTCGGCCGGCCGATTTGCTTCCTGATCGGCGGCGCCGAGGGGCTGGACGCTTCCGTTATCGACCGTGCGGATGCCACGCTTTCACTCGGTCCCATGACCTGGCCGCACTTCCTGGCCCGCGCCATGCTGGCCGAGCAGCTGTTTCGCGCCCATGGCATCCTGACCGGCCACCCCTACCATCGTGAGGGACGACCGTGATACCAGCAGCGTCAGGCTGAGAACGGAGACGCGCGCCATGACCCAACAACAGCAACGCCCAGTGATGCTGGTGATCCTGGATGGTTGGGGTTGGCGGGAGTCGAACGAGGACAATGCCGTCCGTCTTGCCCATACGCCCACGTTCGACAAGCTTTGGGGCAATGGCCCGCATGCCTTCCTCAGCACCTCGGGCGAGGATGTCGGCCTGCCGGAGGGGCAATTCGGCAATTCCGAAGTGGGCCATTTGAATATCGGCGCCGGCCGGGTCGTCATGCAGGATCTGCCGCGCATCACCCGCGCGACGCGTGACGGCTCGCTCGCCACCAACACCGTGCTGGGCGCGCTGATCGCGAAGGCCCGTGCCGGCAGTGGCACCTGCCATCTTCTCGGTCTTGTCTCCCCGGGCGGGGTGCATGCCCATCAGGATCATGCGGTCGCTTTGGCCAAAATCCTGACCGCTGCCGGGCTGCGCGTCCTGGTTCATGTCGTGACCGATGGGCGCGACACGCCGCCGCGCTCGGGCGCCGGTTTCGTCGCCAGCTTCGAGGCAGCGCTGCCTGAGGGCGCCACCATCGCGACCGTCAGCGGCCGGTACTACGCCATGGATCGCGACAACCGCTGGGAGCGCGTCTCCCGCGCCTATGATGCAATCGTCTCGGGCGAGGGGCCGCATTTCGCGACCGCGGCCGAGGCCATCGCCGCCGGCTACGCGGCCGATCTCGGCGACGAGTTCCTGCTGCCCGCCGTGATCGGGGCGTATCGGGGTATGGCGGTGGGCGATGCGCTGCTGACCTTCAACTTCCGGGCTGACCGCATTCGCGAAATCCTCATGGCCATGCTGGACCCGGCCTTCGAGGGCTTCGCACGCAAGGCGGTGCCGGCCCTCAGCGCCGCCGCCGGCCTGACCCAATACAGCAGCGCGCTCGATGAGTTCCAGACGACGCTTTTCGCGCCGATCGGCATGGAAGACCTTCTGGGCCAGGTCCTGGCGCGCGCCGGCCGCCGCCAGCTGCGCATGGCCGAGACGGAGAAATACCCCCATGTCACCTACTTCCTGAACGGTGGCGAGGAAGTGCCGAACGAGGGGGAGGAGCGTATCCTGGTGCCTTCGCCGAAAGTCGCGACCTATGATCTGCAGCCGGAAATGTCGGCCCCAGAACTCACCGACAAGGCGGTCGATGCGATCAACAGCCGCCGCTTCGACCTTATCATTCTCAACTTCGCCAATCCCGACATGGTCGGCCATACCGGAATTCTGGAGGCGGCGATCAAGGCCGTCGAAACGGTCGATACCGGCCTCGGACGGATCGCGGATGCTGTCTCCGCCCAGGGCGGCGCGCTGTTCGTCACGGCCGACCACGGCAATTGCGAGTTGATGCGCGACCCCAAGACCCATGTGCCGCATACCGCGCATACGCTGAACCCGGTGCCCGCCATGCTGATGGGGGCGCCCGCCGGCACGCGCATCGCGAACGGGCGGCTCGCCGATATTGCGCCGACGCTTCTCGCCCTCATGGGGATTGCCCAGCCTGCTGCCATGACCGGCGTGAGCCTGCTGAGGAGCGGGCAAGCTGCTGCCAAGGCCTAGCTCTCATCGGCGCCGCCCCGCCCGGGGCCTGGCACTCGCGCTGCTGGTTGGGGCCTCGCTGTGCGGCTCCGCGCGGGCAGCGGAAAAGCCTTCGGCCGCGCAGCTGAAGCAGGCGGAGGCTCAGCGCGCCCTGCACCAAGCTCAGGCGGCGGCCGCCCGCGCCCGGGCCGCCGCGATCAGCGCCATGCAGGCGACCCTCGCTCAGCAGCGCGTGGAGGCCGCCGCCAAGCTGCGCGCGGCCGAGGACGCAACCGCCGCCGCCGCTGACCGCATGGCCGATCTCGCTGCCCAAAAGAAGAAGGTATCGGACGAACTCACCGCGCGCGCGGCGGCCTTCGCGCCCATGCTCCCTCTCATCGAACGGCTGGCGCTTTTCCCGTCGGAAACGCTCCTTGCCGTGCCGGCGCCCCCGCGCGACACGCTGCGCGGCCTGCTCGTCTTGCAAGGTCTTTCGCGTGAAATCGGCCGTCAGGCAGCCGAGCTCAAGAAGGAACAGGCGCAGCTGGACGATCTGACCGCGCAGATGAAGGCGGCGGCGCCCGCTTTGGCAGCGGCCGAGGCCGTCCAGGCCCAGCAGGAGGCCGCGCTTGATGCCGAGATCGCCAATGCCTCGGCCAGCCGTCAGAGTGCGGAGGATGCGGCGACGGCGGCAGACCAGGCGGCGGCCCAGGATGCGGCCCGCGCCCGCACGCTCAAGGACGCACTCGCCCGTATTGCGGCGGCACGGCAGGCGGCTCTTGTTCGGGCCGAGCGGGCCGCCCGCGCTGCGCGCCGCGCGGAGGAAGCCCGCCGTGCAGCTTCGGCCGAGGCCCAGGAGGCCTCGCTCTCTGCGCCGACCGGGGCAGGTCTGGGCACCCCGCACGGCGATATCCTGGCGCCGGTCGCAGGCAAGCTCGTGCGCGGCTGGGGGGACCAGACCCTGGCAGGGCCCGCGACCGGCGTTTCCTACGCGACGCCCCCTGGGGCGCGGGTGATCTCGCCCTGCGGCGGCACGGTTGTTTTCGGCCAGCCCTTCCGCAGTTATGGGCTTCTCCTTATCGTCGATTGCGGCGGCGGCTACGACTTCGTCCTCGCGGGGCTTGACCGGCTCGACGTCAGCGTCGGACAACGCCTGCAGACGGGTGAGCCCGTAGGCGTCATGGCCGGGTGGACCCCGCGCCAGCCGAACCAGCGGCCGAAGCTGTATCTCGAGTTACGCCGGGATGGGAATCCGGTGAATCCTACGCCATGGCTGCGCGCGCAGGGTTGATTGTTGGCCGCTTTGCTTCTCACAATGGCGCTGCTTTCGCATGTTCAGCCCGCCTGATGGGCCACTATACTGTCTCTCCGCCCCCTCGATCGCGCCCCTTGGGGCGGCTATAGGAAAGTTCGGATGAAGTTTCGCTCTGGCTTGCTGCTCGGTTCCGCCTTCATTGCCGGTCTCGCACTGGCTCCGGTTTCCGATGTCCTCCTCCACCGCTTCGGGGGGGAGTTCGGCATCACGAAGGCGATGGCGGCCGAAGATAATGCTTCGAGCACCTATAAGCTGCTCAGCCTGTTCGGAGATGTGTTCGAGCGGGTGAAGGCGGATTACGTGACGCCGGTGAATGACCAGTCGCTGGTCGAGAATGCGATCAACGGCATGCTCGCCGGGCTTGATCCGCACAGCGCCTACATGAATGCCCAGCAGTATCGCGACATGCAGGCCCAGACCGACGGCGCCTTCGGCGGCCTCGGTCTGGAGGTAAGCCAGGAGAACGGCTTCATCAAGGTGATCAGCCCGATCGACGGGACGCCGGCGGCGAAGGCCAATATCAAGCCGAACGACCTCATCATCGCGATCGACGGTAAATCCGTTCAGGGCCTGGCGCTGGATACCGCGGTCGATCAGATGCGTGGCCCGCCCGGCTCGTCCATTTCCCTCACCATCAAGCCGGTCGGCAAGACCAAGCCGGTCGTCGTGAAGCTCACGCGCGAGGTCATCAACGTGCCCTCGGTGCATTCGGACCTCTATGGCGACATTGGCTATATCCGCCTCTCGGTCTTCAGCGAAAACGCCGATCAGGGTGTGCGCGACGCGATCAAGAAGCTGCAGGCCCAGGCGCATGGCAAGCTGCACGGCTATATTCTCGACCTGCGCAACAATCCGGGCGGCCTGCTCGACCAGGCAGTGTCGGTCGCCAACGACTTCATGAGCACGGGGGAGATCGTTTCCACCCGGGCGCGCCACCCGGAAGACAGCGAAGTCTGGAGCGCCAAGCCGGATGGCGACGTCGCCGGCGATCTGCCCATGGTCGTGCTGATCAATCCGGGCTCGGCCTCGGCTTCGGAGATCGTCTCCGGCGCGCTGCAGGACAATCGCCGCGCCATCGTCATGGGCGAGCGCAGCTTCGGCAAGGGCTCCGTGCAAACGGTCATTCCGCTGCCTGAAAACAGCGCCATGCGCCTCACCACGGCGCGCTACTTCACTCCCTCCGGTCGTTCGATCCAGGATCTCGGCATCACGCCGGACATTCAGGTCGCGGAATCCGACCGCGAGGCCAATGCCATGCAACCGCTGCGCGAGAGTGACCTGCAGCATGCGATGGAAAATCCGAACAGCAAGAAGCTGCCGCCGCTGCCGCCACGCGCTGATCTGCCGGCGATCGCCAAGTCCATTCCGAAGCAGCCGCCCGCGACTTGGCCGAAATTCGACGCCTCCAAGCCCACGACCGACTTCCAGCTTCAGGAAGCCATCAAGATCGTGGACGCGATGAAGCCCGTGAGCAGCGCGGCGAACTGACGACCGCGCGAAAGGACTGCCAATGCGCGCCGAGGATCTGCCCTACCGCCCGAATGTCGGCGCGGTGCTGTTCAACCGCGCGGGCCGCATTTTCGTGGCGCGGCGGGCGGATTTCCCCAATGCGGAGGGGCCCGCAGGGGGCTGGCAACTGCCCCAGGGCGGGATCGACGAGGCGGAGGATCCGGCGGTCGCCATTTTCCGCGAGCTTGGTGAGGAGATCGGCACCGACCGGGCCGAGATTCTGGGCGAGCATCCCGACTGGCTGCAATACGACCTGCCACCAGATTTGATTGGCCGCGCCCTGGGGGGCCGCTATCGCGGGCAGCGCCAGCGCTGGTTCGCCTTGCGCTTTCTGGGAGAGGACCAGGATATTCGACTCGATCTTGATCCTCATCCGGAATTCGATGCCTGGCGCTGGGATGATCTTGCAAACCTCCCGTCACTTGCGGTCGGCTTCAAGCGGGATATTTATGGCGTGCTCGCGACCTCCTTCGCGCGTTTCGCCATTCCAGCCTGACCCCCGACTCTAGGACTGATCATCATGAACACTGTGAAACTGACGGCGGCCGACGGCCATCAATTCTCCGCCTACAAGGCCGGTCCCGAAGGTGCGACGAAGGGTCTGGTCGTCGTGCAGGAAATCTTCGGCGTGAACAGCCACATGCGCTTTGCAAGCGATACGCTGGCCCGCGCCGGATTCGCCGTCATCGCCCCGGCTCTGTTCGACCGCGTCGAGCGCGACGTGGAACTGGGCTATACATCCGAGACCGTGCAGAAGGGGCTCGAACTGCGCGCCGGCATCACCGAGGAACAGGTGATGATGGACATCGAGGCTTCCGCGGCAGCGCTGGGCCTCACCTCCATCGGCATCATCGGCTACTGCTGGGGCGGGACGATCGCCTGGTGGGGCGCGACCCGCTCCAAGAGCTTCAAGGCGGCCTGCGGCTGGTACGGCGGCGGCATCGCACCGACCCGCAGCGAGACGCCC
>NZ_DATJJK010000180.1:0-31058 GCF_035492295.1 Acidisoma sp.
CCTCTCGGGCTGGGCGGTGGAGGCGCGCATCTATGCCGAAGACCCCGCGCGGGGGTTCCTACCGTCCTCCGGCCGGATCGACATTTTCCGCCCGCCCGCCGAGACCATTGCCCAGGGCGTGACGGTGCGTGTCGATACCGGGCTCGTCGAAGGCGGCTCCGTGCCCATCCATTACGATCCGATGATCGCCAAGCTCATCACCCACGCGCCGACGCGAAGCGAGGCCATCGCCGCTCAGGCCGAAGCGCTGGACCGCTTTGCGATCGGCGGTGTCCGCCACAATCTGTCCTTCCTCTCGCAGCTCATGGCGCTGCCGCGCTGGCAGGAGGGTCGGCTTTCCACCGGGCTGATCGTCGAGGAATTCGGGGAGGCGGCGGAGGAAGTACCGCCAGATGCGGCGCTCGCCCCGCGCCTCGTCGCCATCGTCGCGGCCAATGCGCATCGCCGGGCGGCGGCGCGGCAGGCCCGCCCCGGCCGCGCGGGGGCAGCGGATGCTGCGCGCGTGGTGGTGCTGGGAGGGCAGGACTGGCCGGTGGAGACACGGGGCACGGCGGACGGTGCGGTCGCCGTTATGTTCGCTGACGGCGCGCGGCTGGTGGTCGAGAGCGGTTGGCAGGCGCCTGATCCGGTCTGGACGGGGGCGGTGGACGGTCAGGCCATGAGCCTGCAGATCGGCCGCGCGGGCGACGGGCAGGCGCTGCGCCACGGCGGCACGGTCACGACGGCGCAGGTCTGGGCGCCACGTACGCTGGAACTCTCGCGGCTGATGCCGCAGGGCGTGCGTGTCCTGGAAGGCAGCCTTTTGCGCGCGCCCATGCCGGGGGTGCTCGCCCGACTTCTGGTGGCGGATGGGGACGCGGTCCCAGCCGAGGCGCCGCTTGTCGTGATCGAAGCGATGAAAATGGAGATGGTGCTGAAGAGCCCGGTCGCCGGTCGGGTGACAGAGATTCGGGCGCAGGCCGGTGACATGCTGGCGAGCGATGCGCCCATTCTGCGGATCCTCCCGCTGGGCGGGTGAAGGCACCGGCGCGGTCCATGGCCGTGCTTGCCATGGCCGCAGCCAGACGTCAGCAGGCCGGTGATCGCGACAATTCAAATCAGCAAATGATTTGGGAGTCGACAAACCCCGCAATATACAGAATTACACCTGGACGCTTCATATCCAACCGCTCCAGTAAAGAGGGCAAGAGTATTGGTGGTATATCTCGCGAAGGATCAAATATCCGCTATCAGGGAGCTTCCGCCCACCGCATTTCGCCGCTGCGAACTCTCGCGGGCGGTGTCGGCCACAAGACCCCTGGTACGACTAACCCATCTGACCATCGACCGAGGTTGCTGACAGAGTTCTGAACCACCACCCGTCCCCCGCACTCACGGGAAAATCGCCGCTTCCAGGCGCGATGAAGCGGTCTGTGACCGAACTCTATGGAACCCGCCCGCGCGGTTCATCGTCTCCTAATTGAGGCGGCTATTGGCCCCGGTGCCGGAGGCTGCATTGTCCCGGTCGGCCATTCAGTCTGGCCCAAGTTTCGAGAAAGGGTGATGCAGAAGTTTCCCGATCAGCGCTTTAAGGATACCGATTCGGCTTCGGTTCTTGACGACCGGAGACCCACCGACAGAGAAGCGGGTAAGCTCCAGCCTTCTCGTCGAATTTGGGATACTACTATATCAGAAGCCGAATTTTCTGAAGGCAGGAAAAGCAAATGTCGCGACAAAAGCGCGATGCCGCGGGATTTCTTCAGGATCCTGGCCGAATAGCGTGGAACCACCAGTGAGACTGAAGAGCCACGGTCCCCCTGCGAACGGACGACCGCGCATCGGCTTGGTCCGTTAGTCACCCAGGAATTATCTGCTTAACTACAGCTTCGATTCTATGTAGAATTGAAACGTCGCGATTGAAGGCTGGCGCGGCCGCGGCGGCTAAAGTCAATGAGCCAGCATGGAGCAAAGTGTCTTTTAATCAGCTCCATTTGGGTAAGCTCGAGTGGAGGCAGGTGAGAGAGACTGCCTTTGCTCTTTTGTGGAACCATGCATAAATCTTGTTTGGCCAGCGGGAGCTTTACTCACGAATTGGTGATCTTGCGAGACTATCCTGGAAGCCGAAAAAACTAGTGAATTTGACGAGCGCCTTCCGGCTTACACCCTTTAATTTTCAATACCTTAAAAGCGGAAATTAAAACCGGTTCTGAATGTTGGCCGAATATTCTCGGTGTCCTACGCTGCTTTCCTAAACCTATCGGATGAACCTACAAACTTTGCATCGCCCTAAATGGGGCTTTTGCCCCGTTTAAATTTATGCGATCAGCAGACATGCATGGCCAACTGCGTCAATCCTTGACTGACAAGCAGCTGACTGAATGGAACCCAAATGAATCAGGAAGCCGGATTACCTAGAGGCTTGGCGGTTAGTGCAAGCCAATTGGTCAATATCGATGTACCATTCGAATATATACACCAGACCTTGAGTGTTGCATTGGTCGATGATCGGAAACTCTCGCGCGACTGTATCGCTCTAACTCTAAAGGCGAATTTCGACAGCCGGATCGAGGTGTCTTCCTTCGCTACCATCGAGGAGGTCTTTGCGCTCGAGGCGGTCTCGGTCGACATTGTCGTCCTCTACATTCATGAGGGCTGCGAGGCGCAGGTTCGGTCGCTCCTTGGCAGGATCAAGGACGCCCAGTTTCGGCTTCTCGTCATCACGGATGAGAGTGCGGCCAAGCTTTCGTCCTTTTTCCGGGATGCCCTGCGTGGCGGCGTGAACGGCTTCATTTCAACATCGCATACGGCGGCTGCAACCTTGCAATCCGCGATCATGTTCATCCTTAATGGGGGCGCTTTCGTGCCGCCTGAACTCTTCCTGGAGCACCACCCGGCAGCGACGGCGACCTATTCGCGCGTGGACATTGCGGACCCACTGACGAAGCGGCAGCAGGAGGTATTCAGCAAGTTGAAAGAAGGCAAGCCCAACAAGATTATTGCCTTCGAACTCGGCATGAGTGAATCGACGGCAAAAGTGCATATTCGCAATATTATGCACAAGCTGGGAGCGACGAACCGCACCCAGGCCGTATTTCTCAGCCGTAGTGGCAACGGTCTAGCCGCGCCGTAAGCCTAGCCAGCGGGCGACGCGCGCTGGATCGAGCGTCGGTGTGAGCCCAGGAACGGGCCTTGGCCTGTTCGGCGTCACACCGATTCTTGCTGGAGACCACGACGGGTGAACCGGAAACCGCGCGCAGCGCTGGAGCAGTTCACGCGGGGCATTGTCCCCTCGATCAGGGCCGGGTACCGGTCTTGGCTGTCGCGGCTCAAAGAAAACAAAAAAACATCCCATCGACGTGCAATTCACGAGGATTTCGACGATTGAGCAGCTCTATCCTCAGTAAGCCGGATGACGTATGGGCGATTGTAGCCCCGGATGTGCAGAACCGTTCGTCCGCGACAGCCTCCCGGCGGCGGGCGCCGCGGATCGCAATCGTCCATGAATGGCTGCAGGTCTATGCCGGGTCCGAGCGCGTTCTGGAGCAACTGCTGATCTGCTTTCCGGATGCCGACCTTTTTGCCATCGTCGATTTCATGCCGCCGCATGAGCGTGCCTTCCTGAAGGGCCGCAAGGTGACGACGAGTTTCGTGCAGAAGCTGCCGGGCGCCCGGAGATTCTTCAGACATTTCCTTGGACTCATGCCAATCGCGGTTGAGCAGTTCGATGTCAGTTCCTACGACATCGTCATTTCAAGCAATCATGCGGTGGCCAAGGGCGTGGTGACCGGGCCGGATCAGGTCCATATCAGCTACGTCCATTCGCCGATGCGCTATATCTGGGATCTGCAGCATCAGTATTTGCGGCAGGCGCAACTCGGCTGGTCCCCCAAGGCGCTCTACGTGCGCTGGCTCTTCAACAGGATGCGGCAATGGGACTATGCGAGTGCCCAGCATGTCGACCATTTCATCGCGAATTCCAGCTATATCGCGCGTCGCATAAAAAAGGCTTACGCCCGCGAGGCATTCGTCATCCATCCGCCTGTGGATGTGACGGACTTCACCATTGGCGGCGCTCGGGAGGATTTCTACCTTCTGGCAGGCCGCTTCGTGCCCTACAAACGCGCGGACCTTGTCGTCCGGGCCTTTGCGGCTGACGGGAGCCGCAGGCTTGTCGTGGTGGGGGAGGGGCCAGAGGCGGCCCGTGTACACGCCGCCGCCGGCGGTGCCCCCAATATCGAGTTTCGCGGCCGTGTTCCCCATCTCGAGCTTGTTCGGTTTATGCAAAGCGCGCGCGCCGCGATTTTCGCGGCCGAGGAGGATTTCGGTATCGCCATGGTGGAGGCTCAGGCCTGCGGCACGCCCGTCATTGCTTTTAGCAAGGGGGGTGCGCTTGACATCATCGATACGGCGCCGGGCACATGTCCCACGGGCGTGCTGTTCGAGGAGCAATCGGCTGAGTCGATCACCGATGCTTTGTCCCGTTTTGAATCCTTGGCCAACGACATTGTGCCCGAGACCTGCCGTGCGAACGCGTTGCGCTTCTCTCAGGAGCGTTTCCGCGACCGCATTCAGACTTTCGTGCAGGACATTGCGGCTGCGGCCGATTAACGACGCGCGAGAACGCCAGGGCTCAGCGCGGAGAAGCGCGGCCGGGCCGTGCTGGGAAGACCGATGTATGGTCGGTCAATGGGCGCCCCTACGCCCGAGAACGGCGGGCAGGGTTTTCAGCAGCACGGCAATATCAAGCCATACGCTCCAATTATTGACATACCATACGTCAAGCTGAACACGCCGGGCATAGGATGTATTGCTCCGGCCACTGACCTGCCACAGGCCCGTCACGCCCGGGCGGGTGTTGAAGTAACGAGCGATGTCATCGCCATAGAAGCGCACCTCGTTCTGCACGATCGGCCGTGGCCCGACCAAGCTCATCTGCCGGCGGATAACATTGATGAGCTGCGGCAGTTCGTCGAGGCTGGTCTTGCGCAGAAACCGCCCGAACGGCGTGACGCGCGGATCGTCGCGCAGCTTTTGAGTCGCGTCCCACTCCGCTTTCAGGGCAGGGTTCCGCTCGAACGCCTCGTTGAGGACGCGGTCGCCATTGACGACCATGGTGCGGAACTTCAGGCAGGGGAAGATCCGGCCGCCAATGCCAAGGCGCGGATGCGCGAAGAAGAGCGGCCCGTCCGAGAAGAGATTGAACAGCGCAGCGACGAGAAAGATCGGGCTTGAGAGGATCAGGAGCACCATGGCGGCGAGCACATCGATCGCCGTTTTCACCGCCTGTGCGAGCCTGCACGATGTGCCGTGCCGGAAGCTCAGCATGACGACGTCTTGGCTGAAGAAGCGGGTTGTCTGCCAGGCGAGAGCGGGCATGACGTGTGGACCCGGAGCGATTGCGAACGGCACCTTGTCGCGCAGGGCGGCGTCGATCAGCTGCCGCTGGAGGAGCGTGTCGTTATCGGTCGCAAAAAGGATTTGGGCAGCTTGGTGGCGCTTGAGAATGGCCCAGAGGAAGGCACTGTTCGAGAGCGTAAGGATGCGCTGCGGATCGACCCGACCGACGACGGCATAACCGAGGGCGGGATCCGAGGCGAGCGCGGCTTCGACGGCCAAGGCGGCATTGCCCTCGCCGATCAGCACGATCGGCAGACGCCAGGCGCCCACCTGCACCAGCAGACCCTTGGCAAGGGAGTTGGCGAGTGTTGCGAGGAGAGGGAAGAGAGCCACCGCGATCACGCCGGGAATTTGGTTGCCGAGGTCATGGCTGAAGAAGGCCGCCAGACATTGCGCACCAATCGCCCAGCCGCTTGCCAGAAAGAGCTGGCTCGCTTCGGCCCAAAAGGGTGTGCGCCTCGTATAGCGGCCACGCAGGGCGAGACAGAAAATCAGCGCGCCGAGAACGATCGGTACGATAAAAAAATCTTCCGTGACATTCGGTGGCGTTGCCGCGCGATACGTGGACAGGACCAATTGGGTCCCGATCACGAGGGCCTGCGCCAGCGTCGCGGCTGCAAGATCGGCGCCGACAAAAAGCAACGAGCAGGTAAGGGTCGGAAGCTTGGGTTGGCTCCGCGACGAAACATCGATGTCATCGGTCGTGATGGCTTGAGAGACGGGAAGCTCGTTCGAACTCGACAAGAAATCCCCCTGCGACACACGGCTTCGAATGGATCATGATTACTTGACCGGGTGCTGGTTGAGAGGTCGCCAGTTTGGGCGAATACAAGAGGTAGCAAGGTTGCCGAGAAATGCCTGTTTTGATAAAGGAACTAATCTCGGGTTCAGGGTCGTTCTTGCATCCTGGCCGGGTGGTGGAGACCGCCGCGGCTGGGCCGGCTCGAAGTGGTGCGGCCATCGCCGGATCGGAGGATACCGTGCTGCGCCCCAAGCGCCGCGGTACGCCCTTCGAGGGAGAGGCAGGTCAGTCTGCCGCTCCACCGAAGGACTGGGCCCGTTTGCTGCGCCGCACCGCGACTGTGCAGGTGCAGCAAGGGCCCATGGAGCCAGAAAGCGGTCGAAAATCGCGTCCCACCAACAAACTTGTGTTCGAAGCTCCATCCGCGCTGGATTTGTCACGACAGGGCATTATGGTAGGCCGGAAATAAGTGCACGCCTCAGACGAAGTGAAACCCGCCTGGCCTTCCTTGTAACGCCGCCTTTCGACGGATCATTCTTTGATAGAGCTTCTCTTGCCAGAGACCCGCCAGAGCCGTTCCTTGGGCCGCCGAGCCTGGGTGCTTCCATTGCTGGGCACCGCCCTGGCCTTATGGGCTAGTCCCGCCGACGCGCAGACGAGCGCCGCGGCCTATTTTCCAACCGGCAACTACGGCTATGACCAGGATCTCGGGGTCACCGTGTTGAGCCGTGCGCGGCCCGAATACGATCAGCCAGGGGTGCAACTCGGCGGCTTTACGGTGCGCCCGCAGCTCAATCAGTCGATATTCGACAACACCAATGTTAACGGCACGGGGGGTAGCAATTCCGGCAGCTGGGGGTCGGAGACCTTAGGTTCCGTCACCGGTGCGTCGGATTGGAGCCGCAACAGCCTCCAGGCGAGCCTGGGTTTCGATCATTACAGCTACTTTGCGATGCCGACCGAGGATTACACCAACTGGAATGTCGGCATCGGCGGCGGATACACGATCGCGGGCGGGCAGCTTCGCGCCAACTACGCGCATTCGACCTATAATCAGCTGGGCACCGAAATCGGCACGGCGCAATCCGAGGCGCCCTCCCAGAACACGACCGACACCGGCGACATTTCCTATGACTTCAACCTTGGCCGTGTCACCATCACACCGTCGGTTGACTTCAGTGCGTATCGCCTGGGCGATATCACGGTGAACGGTGTCAAAACAAGCCAGGCCGCGTTCAACCGCAATGTCGTGGCAGCTGGCATTGTCACGCGTTACGCGCTCAGCGGGGGCACCGGGCTGCTTCTGGTGACGCGGGGGACCAGTACGAACTATGTCAATCCGGTCCCTGGCCAGCTGAGCAATAACTCGGTGAGCGGCATGGTCCTGGCTGGGATCGAGTATCAGCCCGAGGCCGTCTGGCGCTATTCCTTGCTGGTTGGCGTCGAAACCCGAGTCTTCTCGGCATCACAATACGGGACCTTTACCGCCCCGGTGCTCTCCGGTCAGGTGGTCTGGACACCCAAGCCGGTGCTGACCTTCGCAGGGAATTTGACACGCACGGTCGAGGATGCGGATACCTCGGGCAATAACGGCTATGTCCTGAACGATCTTGGGCTCGTCGGCGATTACGAGTTGATGCGCAATGTGCTGCTGGAAGGGCGCGTGGACCTGCAATATGCCTCTTATCTGCAGGGCGGAACGCAGACGAACGAGACGTTGGGCGCCGGCGTGACCTGGCTTCTCAACCGCCGTGTGCGGCTGTCCCTGGACGATGATTACACCAACCAGAACTCTCCCGGCACCACGACACTGACGACCACGGGGCCGGATCAGCTCAGTGGCGCCTATCGCCAGAACCTCCTGATGCTGACCCTTCATCTGGCACTGTAACGCGCGCCTGCCCGCGGTTTGAAAAACCGGGGCCGGCGCGGACTTTGCGCGGCCCCCGGCCCTCAGAAATAGCGTTCGAAGATGGTCACGACATCTCCGGGCTCGATTTCCTCGCCGCGCGGCGCCCGGCCCTCGATGACATGGCCATCCTCCTTGCGGAGTATGGAAACGTAGCCGGTCTGCGCGCGATAGGTGAAGCCGCCGGCAATTGCCACCAGGGTCAGCGCCGTCATGCCTGGCTCATAGGGATATTGGCCAGGCTTGACCACTTCACCCAGGATGAAGACCGGCCGGTATTTCGATACCTCGACCGACACACTCGGGCTGTTGAGAAGCTTACGCTGCTCGAGCTCGGTCGCGATCGTTTGCGCCAGCTGCCCGGTTGTCTTGCCCTCGGCAGGCACGTCCCCCAGTAACGGCACGGAGATGGTCCCGCGGTCACTGACGGTGAAGCGGCCTGTCAGCTGGGTTTGGCCGAAGATGACGACTCGCACCTCTTCGCCTGGCCCCAAGGTGTAGCTGGTGGACGCGGTTTGCGGCAGCGGCGGCAAGCCCGAGCCGGGAGCGCAGCCGGACAAGGCCAGAGAGGCGGCCAAACCCATGGCCGGCAAGCGGATCGTCGCAGTGCGGAAGGAGGAGAAGATGGAAGAGAGAAGGGTCATCATGGCCACCGCCCGGTTCCAGTGTTGCGTGAGAAATTGACATCTGAATTGTCATTACGCTGTTTCAACGCGCATCGCTAAGCATTAAGTGGCCCCCACCGGCAGGAATTGCCACCGGAGAGTGCCGCTCGACGCTCTTTTTATCAGCCGAAAGGCGCGGGAGTTGGATGATTCCCTCGATGCGCGCTCAGGCGCTCGATGGGTGATAGCCGTCGTAATGCCGGAAGGTGTAGGAAATTCGCCCGCCATCCAGAACGGCCTTCTTCTGGTCCACTTGCGTCATGATGGCTCCCAAAATGGGAATGCCGCCATTTTGCAGCTGGCGAATCGCGTTCACAACCGCCTCCCGCGGGGTTTTTTCCCATTGCACCACGGCGAGCGTCGCGTCGACGTGCTGCCCCAGCACCAGCGCATCCGCGACCGGCAGTACAGGCGGCGTATCCATGATGACGACGTCATAGCGAGCGCGCGCATCCGCGAGCAGCGCCCGCAGGCGCCGCGAGGCGAGCATTTCCTGGCTGTCGCGGTGAATATCGCCGGCCAGGATGATGTCGAGATTGGCTCTCGGCTTCCGGATCAGCTTATCGCTGGCGCCGAGCGTACGGCCGGAGAGGATCTCGCAAAGCCCCGGCCCGCCGCTCAAATCGAGATGATGGCCCAGCGAGGGGCGGCAGAAGTCGCATTCCAGCAGCAGTACCCGCCAACCGGCCGCGGCCATGTTCTGGGCAAGTCGGGCCGCGAAGACCGATTTGCCTTCCTTGGGCAGCGAGGAGGTCACCATCAGCAAGCGTGGCCGGGCTTCGCCCAAAAGGCGCATCTGGGCGCGTAGCCGGTTGAGCGAGGCCGTGATCGCGATCTCGTTCGGTCCGCGCAGACCCTTGGCAGACGGCTTGCGGGCGATGGCCGGCAGCATGCACAGGAGGGGGATGCCGAGCACCGCCTCGATCTCCTCCGGCCGGCTGAACCCGCTGCGCAGCCTTTCGAGCAAGACCGCGACGCCGCCGCCTATTGCGAGCGAGAGCGCCGTGGCGAGCACAAAGATCCGCCCGCGCTTGGGCGAGGAGGGGCCGAGCGGGGGGTCGGCGCGTGACACGAGGGAGGCATCGGGTGACTGGATGCCGGCCACATTGGCGAGCTGGGCGGCGCGGGTCAGGAAGCTTTCATAAAGACTGCGCGTGGCTCGGGCCTGGGACTCGAGCGTGTTGAGGCCAAGCTCCGCCGCACTCTCTTTGCCGACTGCGTCGCGCAGCTGATCAAGCTGCTGTTGCAGTAACGCCTTCTGCGCGCGTGTGGCCCGGACTTGCACTGTCAGGCCACGGATCACCGAGGCTATTTGGGACCTTGTCCGCGCGGCGATGGCGCGGGCACTGGCGTTGGCTGACTTCAGGTCGGGATTGGCGGCGCCTAACGAGGAGCCGAGCTCGGCCGTATGGGCATAAGCTGCCGCCGATTGCTGCAAAAGCGCCGCGATCATGGGAGAGGACAACACGGCCGGCAGATCGGCGGGCGAAACGTGCCCTGTCACAGCCGCTTGCGCCGCCTTGAGGTCGCCCTCTTTCTGGCTGAGATCGCGGGAAACATCCACAAGTGCGGCGCTGGTCGCGTTCAGCTGCTGTCGGTTGATGGTCTCTTCCCGTTGGCCTCCCGCATTGTCAAAGGACGCGGGCGATGCCTCGGCCAAGCCATGACTCTGACGATAGGCCTCCACCGCATCGTCCCTCCGCCGTACCTCGTCGGCGAGGGAGGCCACCTGATGCTGCAGCCAGTCATGGGCACGCTGCATCGCCGCGAATTTCTCCTGTACCTTGAAGGCCAGGAACTGTTTCGCAAACTCGTTGGCGATTGCGGCACTCAGGGTCGGGCTGACGGTTGTGGCGACGATGCCAAGCAGGCGGGATTGGACCTGGTTCGAAAAGCCGACCTTTCCACTCAGAACCGCGGCGGTGATCGCTTCCTTATCGCTCTGGGTCAGGGGCTTGCTCGGCTGCGGATGGAGAAGGTGATGGTCCGTCAGCCAGCGACGGACCGTCCCGCTCATACCCTGTCCGCGGGGCATGAATTGCGCATTATGGGTGAGATCGAGCGCTTGGACGACGCCCAGAGCCAGCGAGGGCGAACTCAGGATATCGATCTGCGTCCGCATGAGGCTCACCATATCCTCGCCTTCATTCGAAATCGCCTGAAGGTCGCTCACCTGGGTGCGCTGGGGTTCGATGATGAGCGTCGTCTGAGCGGTATAAAGCTTCGGCATCTGCCCGACCGCGAGGACCGCGCCACCTATGCCGATCAGGAGCGCGACGGCGACTATCCAAAATCGCCGTCGCAGGATGGGAAGAATACGCCCGAAGGGCACCGCAGCAGGCTCGGCGCTGGATGCCGTATCGCGCATGGGCACGGACACAGCATCGCCGTGCGCGCTCGTCGCAACATTAGAGCGAGGGAAAGTTCTATCCCGCATCAACAATCCTGTCCGCGTGCAGACTCAATTTAGTTCTGGTGCCAGGCCCTAGCCTAGCATCGCCCCGCGAACAGGCTTGCTCATTCCTGTGGGCAGCTCGACAAGCGGGCGAGACACGAGGCCCTAGCCCTTTTGGCCAGGGCTTTTACGGTCGCCAGTGCGGAGCCTCTACAACGGAAGATGGGGCGGCAGCAGGCTAGCGGATCATTTGTCGTGCTTGCTATGCGGGCCGGAGACACCGCGTGAACCGGCTTTTCGGGTGGTTCCGGCCTCCACGTTGCGCCGGGACCTCACAGGATGCTCCGCCGACGCGGCCTCGGATTGCGGACCCAACGCCGGCAAGGTGAGCCGGCCGCGCCCTCCGTAAGCGTCCCGGGCGCCCGGCGAGGAAGGGCGCGGTGTATGCTTTCGGCGCTCCGGCTGGTCTTCGGCCAGCAGCAGGTTGAGAGGCGCAAATGTGCCGCCCTCAAACGCAAAGGCGAAGGAGGTTATAGCCATTTCGATGCTGGTCGACCGTGTCGACAGATGTCCGCTGGCACCGAGACTGAGGGAGTGTTTCACGGCCGCCATCTGATCGGCTTCATCATCCTCCGTCACGAGAACGATGGGCTGGGCGAAGCCCGCCTTGCGCAGAGACGCGATCTGCTGCGGAAGGTGATCATCCAGGCTGCTGGAGCGAAGGACAATGAGATCAACATCGGCAACGGCGCACTGAGCGAGCAAATCGCCGAAGCTCGCGAAAGGGGTCGCCGAAATTGGCGAATCGGCGTGCGAAAGGGCAATCGTCATGCACTCGCGGGTCAACTGGCAGTGATCGATCCAGGCTACGCGGATATGTCCCGGCATCATCTTGTCCAGATTAAAGTGCGCTTTGGCTCGCGCGATGTCCGACCGTTCCAACGAGTGGCTGCCTCCAGCGCAGTCGCGATCACTGGCGCGCCATGTGATGCAGTGGAGCCAGGACAGTGTTCAATCGATGTTTCACTGTACGATTACCGGGAACTCGTGGTCCGCTCTACTAATGCGATAGTAAAATCTTAGCTTGTAAACAAGGTTTCGCGGCATAATCACAATAGATAATCAACCCTTGGGTATTTTCTGCCCGGTTCGCGCGGATCTACATCAGTGCACGTAAACCTGCAGATAAATCTCACAGGATTTAGATCGCGTAATCAACGGGATCGGCAATTGCCGACGTTAATTCTTAGTCTCCGTCAAACATTTAAAGCTCGATGACTTTGGGTCCAAGCGACCCAAAGTCATCGAGCTCCAGGCGGTCGCGGATTGACGACGCCAGAGTGGGGCGTGCGATCTGCATGAGAGATCGCACGCCCCCGAGGGAGGCGACAACGCGCCCGGGTGGCACCCCGGGAACCGGAGCGCCTCAGTTAACAGCAGGTCGTTCGGCTATAATGCAGGCACTGATATGGACGCGTGATCCAACTGCGAAATCTGATCAATGAGCGGGTCAAGAATTGAAGACGGATCGGCCGGCCGCGCTGCGCGCCGATGGCGTTCCAGATCCGCGTTCAGCATGATCCTGCACAGCTCCTGCGCGGTCGTCGTGGGCTGCCAGTTGATCGTCTTCCGCGCCTTTGACGGATCTCCGATGAGAGAATCGACCTCAGCAGGGCGGTAGTAATCCGACGCGACTTCGACGAGAACGGCGCCGGTGCGCGCGCAGCGGCCGACTTCCGCTGCTCCGGCTCCAGACCATTCAATTTCCCGACCGATCAGGAGAAACGCCCAGGTGGCGAAGCTGCGCACGCTATGGGTTTTGTTCGTCGCAAAAACCAGAGTGTGGGGCTCGTCGGCCTGAAGCATGGACCACATGCCCGCCACGTATTCGGGCGCATAGCCCCAGTCGCGCTCGGCATTGAGGTTGCCCAGGCGCAAGGGCGTCGTACTGCCGAGTGCAATCTGGGCGACGCAATCGGTGATTTTCCGTGTCACGAAATCCTGGCCGCGAAGCGGGGACTCATGGTTGAACAATATGCCGCAACTGGCGAAGATATCGTAGGACTCGCGGTAGTTGATCGCCATCCAATGGGCATAGAGCTTCGCGGCCGCGTAGGGGCTTCGCGGATAGAACGGCGTGGTCTCCGACTGGGGAACCGCCTGGACCCGCCCGAACATTTCGGCGCTGGAGGCTTGATAGAACCGGATATTGCGATTGACGGCTCGGACCGCTTCGAGAAAATGGACAGTTCCGAGGCCGGTGATTTCGGCAGTCGTCACCGGCTGGTCGAAAGAAGCACCGACGAAGCTCTGCGCACCGAGGTGATAAACCTCCGTTGCATTGGAGGCCTCGAGTATCCGGATGCAAGATCCGGGGTCGGTCAGATCATGGACGAGTAATTTCAACCTCGGATGGTGTCTGATCCCGAGTTCCTCGAGGCGCCAGAAATTGGGTGTGCTGGTTCGCCGATAGGTTCCAAAGACGGTGTAACCTTTGTCGAGCAGGAAGCGCGCCAAATAGGCGCCGTCCTGACCTGAAATGCCGGTGATGAGCGCGGTGCTCGTCGTCGGCGCCTCAGGCGAACCGGGAATGTCGTCGATCCCTTTCATGCTACTTTCTCACTAACAAGGCGGGGTCCACTATTGGCTTTCCCGAGGGCGGTGACATGCATGTCCCAACGGGACCATACGAATCGGCTGAAGTCGGCTTTAAAGGCTTCGGTGGAGAAGCGCAGCGCGTTGCTGCGAATCACCTGGGGATCAAACTTGGTGTCCATGGCTTCGAATTGCTCGACGATATCGACGATGGAATCGGCGGTCTGCTCGTGGAAATGCAGGCCGGTTTTGCCGTTGATGATGGTTTCGGTCGCGCCGCCGCGGCCAAAGGCGAGGACCGGTGTTCCGCAGGCCTGCGCCTCAAGCGGCGCGATACCGAAATCTTCCTCGGCGGCGAAGATGAAGGCGCGCGCTCTTTGCAGATGGCTGAGGAGCACGGGAAAGGGTTGGTAGCCGAGAAGAGTGACGTTCGGCGTGGCGATTTTCTGGATCCGTTTGAATTGCGGCCCGGTGCCGATCATGATCAGCCTCCGGTTCGGCATCTTCGCAAAAGCTTCGACGATCAGATGCATCTTCTTGTACGGAACCATGCGCGACGATGCGAAGTAGAAATCCTCCCGCGTATCACCGATGACAAACTGGTCGGTTGCGACATTCGGATAGATGACGTCCGACTCACGGCGATACGCTTTCCAGATGCGCCTGGAGATATAGCGTGAGCAGGCGATGAAATGGTCGACATGCTGGGCGCTTTGCTGATCCCAGATGCGGATCTTATGGAGAAAATAGCGTGCGAAAGCGCTGCGAATGCCGCGCTCGATTCCGGACTCCGTCAAATACTGTTCCTGCAGGTCCCAAGCGTATCGCATTGGGCTGTAGCAGTAGCAGATGTGGAGCTGATTGGGTCCGGTTATGACCCCTTTGGCAACCGCATGAGAATTGGAAATGATGAGGTCGTAGCTGCTGAGATCCAATTGCTCGATGGCGAGCGGCATGAGCGGCAGCATGTCGCGATAAAAATGCCGGACGAACGGAATCTTCTGGAGAAAGGTCGTCTTGACCCTGCCCTTCTTGATGACAGCACGATTCTCGTCGGGCAGCACATCAATTAGGCTGAAGATGTCGGCGTCGGGAAAAAGCGAGAGTATGACCTCAAGCACTTTTTCCGACCCCGCCCAGGTATTAAACCATTCATGTACCAGAGCGACTTTCAAGGTGACACCTCGCAACTGGATCGCCCATGCGCCGGGGCAGCGAGATTGAAAGCCATGGGCACCTAAGCCTCCTGTCGCCAAATGTTGAAGCGATATCAGGACACAGAGAGCGAAAGCTTGCCAATTGTTATAATGACTGGGGATCTAGTCATTTCGAATTAAGTTCTTTATTCGGCATGGCCTGGCATCAACCGCACGGAACGAGAACGGCCGCGGTCGGGGCGGCCTTGGAAGAGCCGAGCCAAGGCCCGTTGCTACGCTTACGCCCGCGCGGGGCTGCGAAACACGAAAAGACGCGCCCCGAGATAGTTCCAGATCAGCACAAGGCCGGTCGCCACGGCCTGGGCCAAAAGATAATAGGCGCCGAGGTCGCGTAATGTCACGAAGATCAAGGTATTGAGGCCAAGGCCGATGACGTTAACGATCAGGAACTTCAGAAGGCCCTTCCTGAAGCCGGTGCCGGAGTTCTTGAAGGTGTAGGAGAAGTTGAGAAAATAGCTCGTGGCGGCGCCACACAGATAGGCGCAGACGGCGGCTACTGTTGGATTGTTGCGCACGACCTCGATGAGGAGGACGAGGACACCGTATTGGACGATGGTTGCGGTTCCACCTGAAACCAGAAAAAGAAACAATTGCCGAGCATCGGACCGCTTTGTGACGTCACGAAACACACCCGCCTTCATGGTCATCCTATACTGCAAAAGCGGCCTGAATGGCTCCGCCAAGGCCCCAATACAAGGAAAGGATGGCCTTGTGCCTATTGTCCATTGGGAGACGGCCGAGCTACGTCAATCGAGCGGGGCGGGAGCGCCGAGACCGTATCGGGCAAGGCCTTGCGGTGCTCATCTTGTCCCTTCAGGACAGGAGGATGAGCGGAAGCCTGCACGCGGAATTCACGGCCCCGTGCATCGCTTTGCTCCGCCGGCTTGGCCGGGGGTCGGCTAGGCCATAAGCCATACGGGTATACCCGTATGCGTTATAAAGTCTTACTTGCTCCTTTTAACCGCTTCTACAATGATGGGTGGGCGCAGTCGGCTGCTTTATCGATCGTTCCCACTCTCAGGCTAGGTGACCGAAGTGGAAATTATCGGTCTGCATTCTTGGCGTCCTTCGAGAAATACCGAGCGATCGTGATGGCGGTCACGCACCCGAGATGCGTCAGCGCGGGCAGTGCCTGCGGCGAAATTCGGCTCTATTGATAGATAGGCTGGCGAGACAGCAGATGCACCTTGATTGGCAAGGGTATGTCGTCGCTGGCTGCACGGAACAGTGGCATGAGTGCAGGTGAGGTTGGATCATGCGTGCGAGCGTCGTAATTCGGTCGAAGGATGAAGCCGATCGCCTTCGTCTGACGCTGACCTCACTCGCTTGCCAAAGCGAGCGGCCGGAGGTGGTGGTGGTGAATGATGGATCATCCGACCACACCCGCAGCGTCCTGGCCGAGATGCATGGCGCGCTTGACCTTATTGCGATTCATCACGAGAGGTCAGTCGGTCGCTCTGCCGCTGCCAATGCGGGTGCCGCGGAAGCGAGCGGCGACATCATTGTCTTCCTCGACGGCGATACGCTAGCGGCGCCCGACATGGTGCAGCGGCATGTCCAGGAGCACAGCCGCCAGGAAGGGCTCATCGTCCGTGGCGAAACGTGGCACCTGCGCTGCACGCGCCTGTTTCTCGATCCTGAAGCAGGCACGCCCAAACCAGGCGAGGAGGCCAAGGTCGCGCGGATGACCGAGGCTGAACGCGCGAAATCAATCGTCACACGCGCGCAGATTCGCAATGCCTTCGAGACGGTCGATAGTCGCGCTCAGGCTGGCATCTATCCAGGCTTCGGTCCGCGCAGACTCTATGAGTTGGAGATGGAGGCACTGAGAACGCAGCCGGATTGCAGTGTGCTCTGGGCTGCCGCCTCCGGCTCCAATCAATCGCTGGCACGGACGGCGTTCATCGACAGCGGCGGCTTCCATCCGGAGCTGACCATCAATGAGCATCGCGAACTCGCCTTGCGGTTGTGCGAACAGGGTTTGCGCATGGCCGGCTGCGCGGGCCGCACCTATCATATGATTCATCGCAGTGGCTGGCGCGATCCGCTGCAAGAGCGGGACTGGGAAGACATCTTCTACCGCGCTCACCCGCTGCCAGAAGTCGAACTGCTGCCCCTTCTGTGGGAAAGCCTGAGTGACACAGACATGATCCCCGCGTCGTCTCGTATCCGCACGTTGCGAGATCTTGAGAAGGCAGCAGCGCTTTGCCGGGGCTTGGGCAATCGCCAGGCCGTGCGCAAGGCGCATATGCACTACACAAGCAATGTCAACGAGGGTGTAGGCGCTTGATGGACTCCCGAACCATTCCCATTCTCGCCGCCGTGACCGCGAATGAGCAGGTCATTGTCGAAGCGGCCGCCGGGCATCTTGCGGATTCACTGAGTCGGACCGCGGCGGAGCCATGGGCGGTTTCCGCCACGCGCGTGGCCGATTTGGGCGCAGTCCTCGATGTGCCGGCCGGCTCCGTCATTGTCACATCGCTCGCCCTGGCCCTCGCGCCGATCGAAAGGTCCTGGCCCGATGTAGAGCAGGAATTGCACCGCACCTACGAGGCGCTTTGTGCCACGGGCAATCCGGTCTTCATCTGTACCTTGTTGCGGCATGTGGAGAGTGAAGACGATATTGAAGGCGCCGACCGTATTCGCCGGCGTCTCCGCCAGCTCAACCTCTTGGCCACGGAACTGTCCCGTGCGTACGGCGCCCTGGTGATCGATCTTGACCGGGTGCTGGCCGATGTCGGTGCGCGGCGCCTGGAAACCGACTATCGCCTTGGCGGCAAGGCGGCTGTTGAGCTCGCGAGCAATGCGGTTGCCGTCTGCGTCGTAGCCAATGCACTCGATGCCTTCGTGCCGGCCGAGATACAGGATGCGGCACGGCTTATTCTCGAAAGTGAACGGCCATCTGTCGGGTTGACGACCGATCAGATGATGACGAACCTCATGGCCATGGGACAGGGACGACGCAAGCAACGTGTCGCGACCGTGACCGCCGAGGTGCAGGAAAACCATGTCGGATGGCTGGTGCGCCAGGTTTTGAAGGGCCAGATCGGCCGCCGCGAGGCGCTCGACAAGCTCACCGGCGCTGTGCGGCGCCGCGGCGCGCGTGAAAGTGCCTGGCTTCTGATCAGCGGTGTCGCGCGGATGGCCAGGACGCAAGAGGTAGGTCGGCGCCCATGAAACCCAATTCCTTCACGATGCTCCGCGCGATGACGCGGATTCGTGCCTTTGAAACGGCTCTGGCCGCGCGGCCGGATCACGGATTTCAATTGCTCTCGAGCGGCGAGGAGGCCGTGGCCGTCGGCTTGAGTTCGGCCTTGAATGCTGGCGATCAGCTGTTGACTGGTGGCCGTTCGATCGGCCCGGTCATTGCGCGGGGTGCCGATCCGCGGCGGGTGATGGCGGAGTTGCTGGGAAAGACGGATGGCATGAATGGCGGCCGTGCCGGCCGCGGCCACCTCTCGGATCCCGGGTCCGGTTTTTTCGGTGCCCATGCCGTGGTCGGCGGCAACATCAGCATCGCCGCAGGCGTGGCACTCGCCAAGCAGCTGGATGATGACGGTAGCATCGTCGCCGTTCTCTTCGGTGATGGCGCCTGCGGTTCAGGCGCCTTGCACGAGACGCTGAATATGGCTGCGATCTGGAAACTGCCGTTGCTCTTCGTATGCAACAACAATCAATGGTCAGTATCGACGGCACGGCAGGACGCATTGGCGCCCCGTCGGCTTTCTGACATCGGCGCGACATTCGGTTTGCCGGCTTGCACTATCGACGGACTCGACGTTGAAGGCGTGGCCGCGACCATCGGAGAGGCTGCCGACAAGATCCGCCAGGGTCATGGTCCGGCTTTCGTTGAATGCACCTCGATCCGTCTGAGGTCGCATTCGACCACGGCGCGGGAAACCCGCAAACGTCAGGAGCTTGCAGAGTTGCTCACGCATTGCCCGATTCGGCGCCAGATCGCCCGGCTGGGTCTGGACGAGGATACCGTCGAGATGCTGGACCGGGAGGCGGCCGAATTCGCGGCCGAGGCCTTGGCCTTCGCCGAGGCCTCGCCCTATCCGAGTGCTGCGGGGGTTTTGACCGATGTTGGATAGCCTCGGTGTGCCGACCAAGAGACTGTTCTTTCGCGAAGCGGTTGCCAAGGCCGTGCGCGAGGAAATGCTGCGCGACGGGCGCGTTCTGGTCATGGGCCAGGACGTCGGCTCCTTCGGTGGCTCCTATCGCGAGTTCGATGGGCTGTTCGCGGAGTTTGGTGCGGCGCGGGTGCGTGATACGCCGGTCGCGGAAAACGCCAGCATTGGCATAGGTGCCGGGGCTGCGGCTGCGGGATACCGCCCGCTGGTCACGATCACCTATATGGACTTTCTGATGCTTGGCTTCGATCCACTCATCAACTACGCGGCCAAGCTGCGCTACAAGACCGGTGGCGGGCTGACAGCGCCGGTCGTGGTCAAGACAACGGCCGGGGCCCAGGGCCAGGGCGTCGCCCATTCCCAGTGTATCGAGGCCTGGCTCATGAGCGTGCCGGGTCTGAAGGTGGTGGCGCCGTCGACGCCTGCCGATGCGTACGGTCTGATGAAGACGGCGCTCCGCGCCGATGGCCCTGTGGTCTACATCGATCACAAGCGTCTCTTTCCGGTCCCTGGCGAAGTGCCGTTGGCCGGGGATCTGATTCCGTTTGGCCAGGCGGCCGTGCGGCGGGAGGGGACCGATGTTACGATTACCACGCACAGTTTCATGACACGCGTTGCCCTCGAGGCCGCGGAGCGGCTTGAAGGCGACGGCATATCCTGTGAGGTGATCGACCTGCGCAGCCTGGCGCCCTTGGATATGGCAACCATTATCCAGTCCGTGGCCAGAACGGGCGCTTTGGTCACCCTTGAAGAAGGTCAGGTGACCACGGGGGTGGGTGCTGAGGTGATTGCCCGTGTGGTCGAGACCATCGGTCATTTGCCCTGGGCGCGTGTCGGCGCCTTGCCGGCGCCGGTGTCGTCAAATCCGGTCCTCGAGGCGGCTTGCGTCCCTAACGCGACGCGCGTGGCCGAGGCGGTCCGTAACCTGTTGGCGCGCTGAACCCGCGCGTCTGGTTTTGATTTTAAAGGAGGAATGAATGGGTATGATTTACCGCTTGTCGGTTCCCGCTGCTGTGCCCGGTGTGGAGGAAGTGCGCGTCCTGGAATGGCATGGGGAGGCAGGCACGGTCTTCGCACCTGGCGATCTGATCGTCGAGCTGGAAACCCACAAAGCGGTGGTAGAGGCGAGGGCCGGTCAGGCAGGGGTGCTTCGTGAGATCAAGTCCGCGGCCGGAGACTGGTGCGGCATCGGTTCGGCCCTGGCCATGTTCAGCGACACGGCGGACGAGGCGCTGCCCGACGGTCCGGACGGCGCCCCCGATCTGGTGATTGAGTTCGCTATTATCTGACGGCGGCGGCCAGGGGGGCATCGGCGCGGCGAAGGTCGCTCAGGATGCCCCGAACCTCCTGCCGCAGGAGCGTTTGCATCAGGCCGCTTTGATGGATGCCGTCTGGCAGGTGCTCGGCGCCGCCGATGTCCGCGGCGATCGCGTCGACATCAACGATATGGAGCTCGCGCTCGTCGGCAACATCCTCCAGCATCAGGTTCCATTCCTTCGCAGCCACCAGAGACAGCGTATCGCTCAGCGGTGCATCGAAGGCCAGATAGCTGGAAACATCCTCGTAGCCTGAAGTGGACATACGGTTGAGGATGATGACGCGCCCACCCGTGGTACGGGCGATCTTGTCAATCAACGTGATGTAATCCTGCTTGATGTCATTGACCGAGCGCCTGACCGGTTCGAAAGATTCGGCAAGCCAGGCCCGGACGGCGGGTCCGGCGGCTACCTGATGATGACGCATGATGTGGATGTGGTAGCCAAGCTTCCGGTGCCTGAGGATCGTGCTCGGCTCAACCGCGAGGGAGAGCAGCACCGCGTCCGCAGGTCCCAGACGGGCCAATCCATTGGCGGAGAAGATGCTGTAACTGTCCCGGATCGGATTGCGCTGCATCACCGAAAGAATGGTGCCCGCGAACATCAGATCATCCGGTGTCGGCGCGGTCGCGCTGCGGCTGAAAAAGCTCCTCAAATCCCCGGCGATGGCATCGAACTGTTGAGGCGTGCGCTGAAGCTGGTCGAGCAGCAGAGGGGTTGCCGGGGCAAGAGGATGATCCGGCACAGAGACCATTTGAGCGGCCATCTGCGTCGTCTCGAACATTTCGAGGAAGGCGCATTGCTCGCCCAGAATCAGGCCGGTCGCGTCGCAGACGCCGAGACTTAGCAGCGTGACCGGCGTTTCCCCCTCGTCGCACCACCAGCCGCGCGTGCGGCCGTGCCAGCCGGGAAGCAGGCCGGAATGGGTATCCGCGAGGGCCGTCATTCGCCGCCCGGCAAGAGCCAGCAGGCGCAGGCGCGACGGGTTCATCGCCCGATCATAGGCGCCGGGATCGGGGGTGATACTTGCGATGACGGTTTCCGCATTCCAGGCGTCAACCGTGCGGACGCTCAGATAGCCGCCGCGTGCGGTCGAGGAGTCGGTCGTAATCGTGCCGCCAACTCGTGATGCAAAGGCGATCTGCAGTTCAAGCTCATCGGCGAAGGGCGGCGGTCCGCTGAGGCGGCTGGTCGTGGGTTCCAGGATGATGTTGCAATAGGCAAACACCTGGTTCGGGCCGCAATACTGGCCGGATTCGCAGAGCCAACGCACGCCGGAGCGAAGGATATTATACCCTTCCGCTCGCAGCGGTCCGAGATGGAGCTCAATTGCGCTCATAGCTGGCTTCCTGTCCACATGCCATCGTGGTGGACAATGCCGGCGACCGTCGTGCGCACCGGACGGCTGGCGGATTCGCCGAGGTCCTCGTCCGGGCTCGTGCTGAATACTGCCATCTGCTCGTCCAGCTGAGAGAAACCGCCGGGCGCGAGTTCGAGTTTCCGAAGATAGACCGCTTCGCGCAGAACGACCCGAAAAAACGAGATCGGAGGACATTCCTGGGCGAAGGCACTGCTCAGATCGATGCTGATGTCGAAGAGCTTGCTGCCCATCTTCAGGTTGTCACCGGGCTTCGCGTGCAGACACTCCACGGTTGCTCCGGTCATCTGCGTCACGATCGAGGGTAGCCGGAATTCATAAATCATAGATTGTCTCTACTGATTAGTGGGGCCAGCGCCATTTTTGATCCGGTGAAAGGTCCGAGCCGGAGGGAGGTGTGCTGGTCGACATACCTCTTCATCGGCGCAATTATACTTAAAATAGCCGCGTTTCTTCATAATCAATTTGACTGGGCAAGGGAGCATCCCTTTGCATAGGCGCTCGCCGGTCGTCTGCCCGGGCGGAGGCCTCGTCGAGGCTCTCCACCTCCGCGTGATCCCGGTAGATCAAGGCTCCGTCTTCAGCATTCGTATAGGTGATGTCGACGCCGCCAGCGGCCGCGACCTGCACCATCTGCCACGCCTTCGGAAAGTGCACGCTCATGGGGCCGGTGAAGACGAGCGGAAAGCATTGCACGACAAGGCGATAGTCGATCTGCCCAGCGAACATCTCTGCCCAGCCGCGATCCCGGCCACCGCGCGAGAGATCCCAGCAGATGACGTCGAACGGGCGCCAGCCAGCATCGTCCAGCCAGACCTCGCACCAATAGTGGCTGATCGGCTGTACGCGATAGAGCAAATGCCCACTCACGATGCGGGCCGGAATGCCGCGCGCCCGGCAGAGGGACGCGAGCAGTGCCGCACCGAGCTGACAGTCATACCAGCCGTTGTCGAGCACCCAGTCACCCGGCCTGTCTTGGGGGACATCATGATACCGGATCATGCCCGAGCATAGTGTGCCCATCATATGGTCCCAGAAGGCCCCGACGGTTTGCCTTGCTGAGCCGGTGTTGCCGCTCAGCTCTGCCGCGAGGGCCGCAATGCGCGGCGTCACCCGAATCAGGCCTTCGGATTCACGGAGATAAAGCTCCCGCTCATGTTCCGCGAGCAAAGCGGATCCGCCGGTCGGATCGGTCGCCGTGATCAGAAAATCCGCCCCGATCGTGATCGTCCGGTCGTGCGGAACCCTGGCACGCAGTTCCAGGCATTGTTCGCGAAGGACGGCCTGCTGCGCAAGCGCCTCCGGAAGAATCGGGGTGACGGCGACATCACGATGATAGGTTCCGGCAAACGGAAGCGGGGCGCGAAGCCGAACGTTTGCGCCCTCGGCGAAACCGTGAAGATCGAAGCTGCGTCGTAGTTTGATGCGAAATCGGCGGGGCGGCATGGCGCTTGATTGCAACCCGCCGTCCGGGCCCGGGCCAAACTCCTGCACGAAGCCGCGATGCGTACCCACGAAGTGGGTTTCCCAATAAGGGTCGGCGCCGGTGAGCCCAGCCCATTTCATGAAGTTGATGACTTCGACGGGATCGAACAGGCGCCGGCCATCGGTGTCGGACTGGAAGCCGAGCCCTTGGCCAATCCAACCGTCGAGCGCCGCGGACGCCGCCGCACGGGCCGCTGCCCCTTGCCCGGCCTCGACCTCGTATGCCCAACTGACCAGCAGAAGGAGCTCGATGATGTCTGATTCAGCGATCGTGCGGTAACGAGCGTCAGGCTTCGGTTGGAATTCACGCCGTCGCAATCGGCTCTCCCTTCTTCACGCGCCTGACCTCGACCTTTGGCTCGTCTGACTGCGCTTGGTCACGCAAGAGCATAATCCGGGGTATGCGCGAACTCGAACACCCCGAGATCCTCCATCACGCGCAACACTTCCTCCGCGATGAGCCGATAGGCTTCGGGCGCCAGATGCATCGCATCGACCTTGAGCCGATCGGCGCCGGCGCGCGCAAGAATCTCGTCGACGTCAATGATCGAGATTCCCGTGGTCTCCGAGAGATCGGCCAGCGCCAGATTGAACCTCCGGATGCGTGTCGCAAAGGTTTCCCCAAGCCCCTGAAGCGTGTGGACGATCGGCCCGGGCACGATTGGCGACAGGTTATAGACCAGGATCGGCGCATCGCTCCGGCTGCGAATGCGGTCAACGATGCGCTCAAGATTTGCCAGGGACGATGTGACGTCCATGAGCGGCGAGGACTCGAAGTCCGTCTTCAGCCAATTGCGGTCCTCCGCATTCCATCCCGCCGTTTCACCCGGATAGAAGAGAAATCCGGAACGTCGGTGCTTCAACAGACATGTCGCGGCATCCGGCATGATCGAGAGAACGAAGACGTCGGCGTCCGTATTGAAGAGTGCCGTGCTGAACTGGCTCGCGAGCGGGTAGGAGCCGAGCGACAAGGAGCGCTCCGCCAATTCGGGCGGCACCACGCCATCGGCCTGAAGCAAGGCATCTGATCGCGTCCAGGTTTCGTGTTTCAGCCGGGCCAGAGTGCCGGGATGGCTGCGGCGCACGACTTCATTGATGCCGTTCCAGCGCAATTCGCCGGCAATGACGCAGGAATGCAGCGAATCATGAAGATCCACATTACCTTTGGCAAAGATCGTCAGCCGCTTCTTCATGCGTCGCAGTTCCGCAGTAGGGGTTTCACACATTCAGTCATCAGTGATCTTGGCTGGTCAAAAGGCAAAGCGCGCGTGGTGGCCGATATACCGGCGCACCGAAGCGAAGTGCCACGAGACGCCGTCAGCTGTATGGGATCAATCCCCGTGGCAGCAGCACTGCCGCGCAGAAGGCGATCGCGATCACGGAGGCAACGCCCCAGGAGACACGATCCGTCGCGGCGAAGATCAGGGGATCGTCATGCACCTCGCCACGGTCGGTCATCAACCATACCCGGCATTCCCAATACACGACTGCAGCGGGCAGGACCCACAGGAGGAACGGCTCGTTGTATTGTCCCGCTACCTTGTCGCTCTGAAGATAGAGTGCCAGAACCAGGGTAGCGATGAACCCGGAGGCGAGACCCATGGCCTTCAAGGTCAGTCCGTCGGTCGCCCTGTAGCCGCGCCGCGCCAGATCGCCGCCACCTTTGGCCGCCTGCGCCTGAACCTCTGTCACGCGTTTGACCAGCGCCAGGCTGAGGAAGAAGAAGCATGAAAAGGCCAAGAGCCAAGACGATGCGATGTGATCGTGCTGCGAACTTGCCGCAACGCCACCAATGATGATGCGGATCGTATACAATCCGGCAAGAAGAAAGACATCGACGAGCATCTTCCGCTTCAGCCAGAAGGTATAGAGGGTGGAGGCGGCAAGATAAGTCAGCACCAGCCACAGAACGTCGGCGAAATGTGCGAGTGTCAGCCCCAGCAGCAGGAGCAAGGCTGAAGCCGTAAGTCCGGTCGTCGGTGACAGGCGCCCGGAGGCGAAAGGCCGTTTGCGCTTCCGATGATGCCGGCGGTCGGCGTCGATGTCGGCCGCGTCATTCACCAGATAAACGCTCGAAGCCGTCGCGCTGAGCGCGAAGAAGGCGATCGCGGCGCCTTGCCAGGCGGCGATGTCCAGCCAGCCCTGGCCCACGAGCATCGGAACGAAGACCAGGAAGTTCTTTGCCCACTGCATGGGGCGTACAGCTTTCAGCAAAGCGCGGAGGGTATTGCGCGCAGCCGGGAAGATGCGCTCCACCGTGCTCCGGCCGGCGACCGACTTCTGCAGCCCGGGCGGCGCGTTGACCAGCACCACGGCCTGGGCACGGTTCCACACAGCCACATCCGCCGTATGATTTCCGGCATAGACGAAGCCATCGGGAAAAAGTTCGGCCAGCAATGCGGCCTTGCGTTTGGACTTCAGGTTCACCTGTCCGTCGGAGGCGAGCACGCCGTCAAACAAACCCAGGTGAGCCGCTACGGCATCGGCTTCCATCTGGTCCGCGGCAGTGGCCAGCACGATTGTGCGGCCGGATGCACGCTCCTCGGCAAGCCAGGCTACAATGCGTTCGTCATAGGGCAGGAGGTCCGGGCTGCATGGCGCCAGTCGCGCCAGATTGGCCTTGGCGACAGCGATTCCAGCCAGAAGCCACCGTGCCAGCACAAGCACGTTGAATGGCCCCGACATGATGAACCTCAGCGCACTTTCCACGAACAAGTCGGCGTGAATCAGTGTGCCGTCGAGGTCAACGGCCAGCGGCATCGCGGTCTGAGGCTTTTGCCTTACGACCCTCTCTTTGACAATAACCGTCATCGGACATCGAACTCCTGAGGCAGAGGCGACTGAAATAAGCCGGGCCGCGCATGCGTCACGGCGTTCGATCCAAAGGCACGGAAGGCGGCGATGGCCGGCTGCCCGATCTCGATCCAGATATCGTCAGCACAGACACGCGGGTGAGCGCGATCGACACATCCTGCAGAGGCATGACGCCTGCCGCTCAACGCTTGGCACAAGATGTCAATGTTCGGGGTTTCGGTGATAGTAGTTCGATGGGAGTACAACGCCGCGAATTCGGCCAGAAAACGGAGAGCTTGGCGGTCTTCTTCGCGGAACGTTCCTCCAGCGATAGTGCCAAGAAAGGCCGCAAACTGATGCAAAGTCAGGCTTGGGGCCGCTCCGGGTGATCAGCGAAGCCCGTGCCGGGGCCGAGGGAAAAAGGCTGGGTATATCGGCGCTGGCGCCGTCATCCTTTGGGAGATGATCCATTCAGGCAGTCTTGTTCGAGGCAGTCTCCTGTGCTCCTGCTTGGTCAAGACTGCATGTCTGTGACAACCGTGTGTGCCAAGTGCGTGGGTCGAACTGCCAAAGGGGTGCGCCGTGATCTGGAAAAAGCCGATAATCGTCGAGATTGCTTTGGGCGGAGAGATCAACAGCTACGCCGTCGCGAGCCGGATATAGGCCCGGATGAAGCCCGGAAGCCTGACGATGCCTTGTTGTCTAGCCGTGCTGCTCCTTCCGACTCTCCGTCTGTGGCACTGTCTTTCCTCTGCGAGAGGCATCTGCTCGAATTCGGCGCGCCAGCGGGGTGTCAATCGCGATGGGACCTTCGCTGGTGCATGATCTCGTTTTTGCAGGACAATCGCTCGCCACAGCCATTGGCGTGATGACGATCTTCTGGGTGTTCCGGTCCCAAGGCAGGCCCGGCACCCGTGCCGTGGCCCGCGTGCTCCCCATTTGGGGCTCCACGTTGCTCGCGCTCCTCTCGCTCGGCGTGATTGCCTTCGAACTGGTGAGCCTCAAGCTCAGCAGTCCCCCCCAGGCATTCTGGGACTTCCTGAGGGCCTATTACCCGGCCGGTCAGGCTGCGCTCCACCACGATACGGCCGCCCTGAAGGCGCTGATTGGCGAGGGGGTCAGCGGCGGCTTCGTGAATATCCCGGTGGTCGCCTATCTCTTTGCGCCCTTCGCCTGGTTGTCTCCCAGAATCGCCGCCGTGCTGTTTACGATCATCGGCGTCGGCCTCACGGTCGCCGCCTGGTTCCTGCTGGTCCGGCTGGCCAGGCTCGAACGCCGGGAGACGTGGCTGCTGGCGTTGCTGTTCCTGGCCAATGGGCCGCTTCTGAGCGGCGTCAAATGGGCCAATATCAGCTATTTTCTCGTCTTTTTCCTGGCCGCGGGTCTGGCCCTCATCCGTTCGAAGCGCTCCTTCGCGGCAGGCCTGTTGCTCGGCGTCGCCGCCGTGCTGAAGCCTGCGCTGGTACTCTTCGGCATCTTCTTCCTGCTGCGACGCGACCTGCGTGGCGTGTTCGGCTTTGCACTGGTGGGCGTGGCAACGATCGCCTGCTCGCTCGTCCTGTTCGGTTGGGGGAACAACCTATACTGGCTGCAGACGTCCATTCTGCAATACAGCCACAATTGGCTGCCGGTATCTGGCAATCAGTCGATTCCCGCATTTCTTGTCCGCCTGCAAGCGCCGCCCTCGATCCTGCTGGATTTTTCGGCGAAAACGCCGGGAGTGGGGGACAAGCTGGCCTCTCAGATCATCAACATGCTGATCTTTCTGATCGCCGCCGTCGCCTGCTACAGGCCCCTCGCACGGGCGAGGGCGGGAGACGCAGGGGACCAAGCCAGTGCCGCCGAACGGTGCGATCTTCAATACCTGCTCACGATCTGCCTCTGCCTCGTGGGCAGCCCGCTGTCCTGGGCCCATTATTACGCTTGGCTGCTCATCCCGACAGCGTTCTTCCTTGGCGCGCGGTCCTCGAGTCTTGCGTCGACGCCGGCGCGCGTCTTGGGATGGACGGCAATCGCCCTGGTCACGCCGCTCGTCCTCTGGCCGCAGCCGGCCGGTGATTCGTCCCTCGCGGTGCTCTACGCATCCTTCGTCGTCTCCCACCATCTGTTCGGCGGGCTGCTCTGGTTCGGCCTGATCGCCTGGTGCCTGGCCCGCAGCGGCGGGCTTCTGAGAGAGGTAGATCGGGATCCTGCAGGTCGCACGGCGCCCTCCATCGGTTGAGTGGTCTCAGGCCCCGTCACTAGGGTTGTGACGGGACAACGCCCTGGGCTGCGAGAAAGCGCAGGATGACGTTGATGACACCCGGTGGGCGGCCCGGCGTTATGGCGAGGGCGTTCTGCGTGTCGCTGTGGCCAAGCGTGGGAAAGTGCACAACCTCGGCCAGGCTGCCCTTTGCGCGCACTTTGGCCGCCACCGCATCGCTATCACGGGGATCGGCCGCATCGTCCCGGTCGCCGATGATCAGCAGCAGGGGTGGGGAGCCGCCGTCGATATGGTGGATCGGATCCGCATAACCGGTTTTGGGGCCGAAAATCGCACGTTCTTGCGCCGAATCAAGCGGTGACAGCGTATAGGGGCCGGAGAGGCCGATGACGGCCCTGATGTCATGGGGACTCATGCCGACGCCAGCAAGCCATTGCGGTTCGACCGCCAAGCTGAGCACGCTATTGGCACCGGCGGAATGGCCCATCAGCACGATCTTTGATGGGTCACCGCCGAAGCTCGCTGCATGGCTTTGCGCCCAGTGCACAGCATCAGCGTTGTCTTGCAAAAACATCGGCCAGCGTGCCTCGGGGTACAGCCGGTAGTCGGGGATGACGGCCATGAAGCCGAGCCGTGCCAGAGCCGCGCCGACCCAGGCAAACTCGGCCTTCGATCCTGCCGCCCAGTTGCCGCCATAGACGAAGACCACCACGGGGCGTGGTTTCCCCGGCGCGCGGGAGACATAGACGTCCAGGCTGTGACGATCACCCGTTGCGTAGGGAAGATTCCGGGTAACCACGAGGTCTGTCATAGGCTGGGCAGCCCGGTTCCGGTCGGCGTCGCTTTGCCCATGTGGGCATGCGGCCAGGAAGACTCCACACAACATCCATCGGATCGTTTGCGTGATCACCCGGTTACCTCCAATCCGCGCCTGTTGCCGCTTGAGCATAACCCCGCAAGTTCGGCACGGCTATGCCCCCTCGGGGTGAGATAGTCCGGCACCCGCGCAGGCTGCGCGGACAAGGCGGAAATCCCGGGCTGCACTCGGCCAATTGGCTGTTGTCTCTATCCTTAGTAACTACGTCGCGGATATGGGTTTCGCCAACTTGGAGTTCTTCATTATAGCTGGTGCCGATTGTAAGATTGAACCTCAAGATCGAAGATCGGCTGGTGCGCATGACGAACAGGATATCGCGGCTCAACCTCATCCGCTGGCTGATCATTGCGCTGATCGCTATTCCCGTTGGTTTCATCTATTGGCGCCATTCCGACCCGCGAGGGGCGTCAACCTATTTTGATTTTGAAAAGGGATATTACGCGGCGGCGAAAGCCTTGCTTCAGGGTGGCGCATCGGCCCTGAAGCCCCACTTCAGCGATATGAGTTTTGTGAATGTTCCGATCGTTGCCTGGGTTCTGGCACCGATCGGCCATCTCAATCAGCAGTCTGCCGACATTGCCTTCGGCGCACTCAATGTCGTCTGCACGCTGCTCGCCATTTTTCTGCTGACACGTCAAGCGACGGTGAGGGTTGCGACCGGTCTTTGTTTCATGTTCATGCTCAACGGCCCTATCTGGAATGCCCTGAAGCTTGGGAACAGTACGCAGATCGTGCTTCTCTGCCTTGTCGCGGCCTTGGCGCTGTGGCGGCGCCAGAACGGCTTTCTCGTCGGCCTTCTGATCGGCATTGCCGCCGTCATCAAGCCCATGCTGATTTTGTTCGGTCTTTATTTCGCTTTGAAAAGACAATGGACGGTGGTGCTGGGGGGAGCGACCGTCATTCTGGCAGCACTCCTCGGTTCCGTCGCGATCGCGGGTGTCGATACGACAGTCTACTGGTATCAGCATATCGTGGCAGATTACGCGGGCAAGCCGATGCCAGCCTATAACGTGCAGTCCATAGAGGCGTTTATCCTGCGTCTCTCACAAGGGCCCGAGACGATCACCACATGGCATCCCTTTGTCCTGCCGTTCTGGGGCGGAATAGCCAGGGATGTCGTATTTCTTGCCCTGTTCGGCCTGGTCGGCTGCGCTCTCTGGATTGGCAGCAGCCGGGCGTCACCGCCGTCAAGCCGTGAACCGTCGCCGCAGGACTATCTGGAGTTCAGCATCGTCCTTGCCTTTTGCATCGTCACGAGCACGGTCTCATGGACCCACTACTACCTGCTCTTGTTGATCCCCTATGCCTTATATTTCACCGGCCGGCTGCCGCTCAAAGACGATCGGCTGACCAGGACGCTGATCTGGACGAGCCTCATCTTCTGTTCCCTGCCGGTCAATCGGTATGGGTTCGGGTCCAAGGGACTGGAGACGCTTTTTCACAAGAGCCTCGCGTCCATCTGGCTGATTGGGGGGCTTCTGTTGTTCTGGGCGCTCATCCGCGGTGCCCTCTTTTCCCGTGGAGCCGCCATCATCCAGCTGCCGGGATCGGCGAGACTGGAACGTCTGGCGGCGAATTTCCGGCGGCAACCGTTCAGGCAGCCAGAGTAGTTCGGAAGGCCAGCCGATACCTGGGGTCGCGCGCGGTGGCTTAGCTGCCTTGGCACCGGGATCGTTGAATTGAGCAAGGGTTTCTGTGGCCGGGCGCCTTGGGCGTCAGACGGGGCTCTTCGCTCAAACGCCCCCTTGGGGCAAGCGAAGGGCAGGGGATCGCCGCGCGGGCGTCTGTCGTCGCTAGGGCGGTGGCTGGAAGGACGGAGGTTCGTTGCACTCGCAACGGGAAACCACGTAAATCATTGAGAAGACGTGGTGGGCGCACAAGGACTCGAACCTTGGACCCGCTGATTAAGAGTCAGCTGCTCTACCAACTGAGCTATGCGCCCTCCGTGGGAGGGGCATATAGCGGGCCTTACCC
>NZ_DATJJK010000181.1:0-10186 GCF_035492295.1 Acidisoma sp.
TTCCTGGTGGATGATCGAAATGCCGCGGTCCCGCGCATCATTGGTACTGGCGAAGCGCACTTCCTCGCCGTCCAGCACAATCCTTCCGGCGGTGGGGGGAATAATCCCGGAGAGGACCTTCATCAGGGTCGATTTGCCGGCCCCGTTCTCGCCGAAGAGGGTCGTCACCTTGCCACGGTGAATGTCGAAATTGACGCCCTTCAGGGCATGCGTGTTGCCGTAGGATTTGGAGACGTTGCGGGCCGAAAGCACCACCTCGTCCGATTTGGCGGCAGGCTCGCTCATGCTACTTCACCTCGACCATGACCGGGGTGATGAGCCAGCTGTTCGGCACGACATATTGGAACGCGCCGACGACGCTGATGGTCTTGCCGGTTAGGGTCTTGGTGTCGATCTTGGACAGGACCTGAGTCTTGATCTCGTTGTTCAACGCCGAACCGGCGTTCTGATAGTCGATCTGGTTGGTGAACTGGCCGAATGTGATGGTGCCCGTCGCATCGCGCACGGCCGTGCCGTTGACGGCAGGTCCCATCTGCACGCGCACCGTGACACCGTCCGGCACGCCCGGGATCTTCACGTAATAGACGCCAAAGGTCTGCTTGCCGGCGACCCCGGTAAACTTCACCATATATTCCGTGCCGATCGTGGCGGGCACGCCGTATTTCTTCGCCGCGTCATCCGCATTCTGGGCGAGCGCCGCGGCGAGCGTTGCCGCGTCCACTGCGCGCTTCTCGATCTCGGCCTGCACCTTGGGGAAGGTCGACTGGCCATAGGCTTGAGGGTTGAAGGCGCCAGGCGGGGCGGCAGCTTCCGAGCCGAGTTTCACGACCTTCACGTTGAGCGCCATCGCAATCACCAGGATCACGGCCGCGCCGCCGAAAATCAGGGGGCTGCGCACGGTCGCTCGGCGCGAAGAGGAGGGAGCGGGGGGTGCGCTCATGACGGAAGGTTTCCTCGAAATCGGTTTTGTCTATTTGCGCGTGGCACGCGGCGGTGTTGGTCGGCGGGAACCCGAATGTCCGTCCCGAGTTGCAGGCGCGGGCAGCTGAATGGAACTGCCCGCCGTTTTCTTGTCTGCTGCCTCAGGCAGCGAGGCGTGCGAGCAGTCCGTCAGCCATGGCTTGCAGGATCATGTTGCAGGAGGCAGCACCGGCATCGAGCGTGCCGCGGGAGCGTTCACCGAGCCGGCTGGCCCGGCCGACCTTCGCGATCATATCCTTCGTCGCTTCGAGCCCGGCGGCAGAGGCCGTCTTCAGTGCTTCGAGCGATGCGGCGAAATCCTTCCCGGAGGCCTGGGCTTCGTCGAAGGCGGTCTGCGCGGGCACCAGCACGTCGACCAGGGTCTTGTCGCCCGGCTTGGCTTCGCCGAGCCCCTGTACGGCGGCAAGCCCCGCGGTCATCATGGCCGAGAAGCGGGGGCCGTCGATGGAATCGGCGCCTTCTAGAACCTCGCCCATATCGGTGAAGAAAGTGCCGTAGAGCGGGCCCATCGAGCCGCCAATATCGCTCAGCAGCGTGTCACCGAGGGTCTCAAGCCCTTCTGGGAAGGAAAATTCGCCGCGGGCGCGCAGTTTTTCGCCAGCCAAACGAAAGCCCTTACCCATATTGACGCCGTGGTCGCCGTCGCCGGTTTGGCCGTCGATTTCGCTCAACGTACCCTGTTCGCGCACGATGACAGCGACCAGATCGAAGAGTATCGGGGCAGCCTCGGTGAGGGTCACGCTCGTCTTCACAGTCCCAGTTCCCCCCGGGCTTGGCTCTGCTGGCGCATCTATGACGTCCTCCGACTTTATAGACTTTCGTTGCCCGCATCTTTGCCAGAGGCTGTGCAAATGTCAACTGGACGGAGCACATGCGCAGACATTGGCGCTGAGAATTATGCCGGATACGCGAGAATTGGCGAGTGTGCCTGCCTGATGGGCCAAGAATCCTGTCGGATCGGCCGAATTCGACCCGCGATGACGGCGCGAGAGAATGATCGTCTGAGCGGCCAATGAATTTTTGCTCTGCACAAATGCGCAAGACGCGGTAATCCGACCGACCCATGATGAGAGGGTCGACGGACCATCGCGTCTGACATCCGAGGAAGGGGCAGGCTCGCTTCTCACGTTTCAGTGAAGCCGGTTCAGGCGGGCATCGGCTCCCGTGCTGTGCCAGCGCGAAGCGCCCGTCAGCGGGACTGCGGTGAAGATCTGCCCGCATTCCGCAAGGGCCAGGACGATCCGGTTGGCGCTGTCGCAACCGGTGATTGCGGCGAATTCGACGGTCAGTCCGGAGAGAGTCTCGAAGGCCTCATCATGCCGGTCTTGCTGCTGCAGCCGGAACACATCGAGCAGACGGGCCTCGTCCTCGCTGAAATGCGGGTTGCAGACGCAATTGACTTCAAGGCTGCGCCGAGCACCATGGCTTAGCGCGCGCATGAAGCGGCCGAGTTGGCGGTCGCCGTCCGGCGCACCGAGCGTCTGGAAGACCTGCCGGATCTGGTCGCCCGTTTCGCGCTTGCGGCATTGGCCGAGCACCCAGGCGCGCATGGCCCAGAGAAGCGCGCGGTCGAGGTTGGGCAGCGCGTCGCAGCGGCCCACTGACGTGCCGAAATGCATTCGTTTATCCTTTGCCATGAAAGCGCGGCCCATGGCCGCATGGGTTCGAGGAACGGTCAGGGCCACATGATCCGGGCGCGCTGCCAGTTCCTGCCCTGCCGACGGGCGAGGTCGAGTGCCGCGCAGGCGAGGAGAGGGCCATCCGTGGCCGGCTGCGGCAGCCAGTGGCCATGTGCCGCGAGAACGGCGGCAAGAAGCATAACGCCGCGGCAGAAGAGCAGGCGGGCGCGGCTTTCCGGTAGGAAGCTTGCAAGTTCCCTCAGCGGAAAGTTTTCGGATTCGGCTTGCGCTGCGGCGGCGGCACGGAGGAAGCCGCGCTCATCGGGCGTGATCCCGAGATGACCAGGGCTTCCGATGGCGAGGCCCGCGCCGCGCTCCTCATGCAGCCGGCGATTGGCCGCGCGAAGGAGTTCTACGATCTCCTCCAGATCCCGCCATTCGCGGGAGGACCTCCGCCGATGCACGGGGAAGGGGGAGGTGCCGCCCTGCCCGATCCGCCGCAGCGTCCAGATCGCAAGCTGCTCGGCGCGGGTCCGCTGCTCGTAGCTATCGGGCGCCGGTGGCCTCATCGGGCGGGTCCTGGAGCCAGGCGAGCATGCTGCGTCATCGGCAGGAGTGACAAAAGCGGAGTTGGGCGGTCGGCCATAGGCAGTTCTCCATGCGCTGGCTTGCGGGCCAGCTTTCCGGATATGCGAACAAGTCTCAATCGCAAAATAGAGTCGGGTCGACCCGTCGTCAAGAAATGCAATTAAGAATTATTCGCATTTAATGGGATGCGGGCTGCTGGGCCCTGGGGCTTGACGGTGCTGCGCTGCCAACCAGGTTATCGGTTTGGATGGCGGGATGGCGACGATCCCCGGCCGCAGATTGCTTTGCCCCCGGCCCCATGCCAAAACTCGCTCGCGTTTGGAGAGAGTTTGAACCCTATGCACCGCCGTTTGGCTCTCACGTACCGCTGGCAAGGATGATGACCATGGCCAATGACAAGATGGCGAAGCAGATGACGGAAAAGGGAGGGTTCATCGCCGCCCTCGACCAGAGCGGGGGATCGACCCCTGGCGCGTTGCGGCAATACGGCATCCCCGAGACCGCCTATAGCGGCGACGCTGAAATGTTCCAGCTCATGCATGAGATGCGCGTGCGCATCATGACCGCGCCGGCCTTCACTGGGGACAAGGTGATCGGCGCCATCCTTTTCGAGAAGACCATGGATGGCGAGGCCGAGGGCAAGCCGGTTCCCTCCTTCCTCTGGGAGAACCGCGGCGTGGTGCCCTTCCTGAAAATGGACAAGGGACTGGAGGCCGAGGCCGATGGCGTCAGCCTCATGAAACCCATTCCTGGCCTCGATGCGCTGCTGGAGCGTGCGGTCAAGCTCGGTGTCTATGGCACCAAGATGCGCTCCACCATCAAGCTCGCCTCCCCCACGGGTGTCGCCGCCATCGTGCGCCAGCAGTTCGAGATCGCGGCGCAGATTTCGGGCCACGGGCTGATGCCGATCATCGAGCCGGAAGTGCTGATCAAGAGCCCAGACAAGACCGGCGCGGAGGGGTTGCTGCGCGAGGAACTCCTCAAGGCGCTCGAAGCCCTGCCGGCCGGACAGACAGTCATGCTCAAGCTCACCATCCCGACCGTGCCGGATTTCTACAAGCCGCTCGTCGACCATCCGAAGGTCGAGCGGGTCGTGGCGCTTTCCGGCGGCTATTCCCAGGCCGAAGCCTGCAAACTGCTGGCTGAGAATCACGGCATGATCGCGAGCTTCTCACGCGCGCTGACGGAAGGTCTCACCAAGTCCATGTCGGATGCCGAGTTCAATGCGGCCATCGGCCAGTCGATCGACACGATCTACAAGGCCTCGACCCAGAAGGTCTGAGCTGTCCCTTCCGTGCTGTTCTGAAAAGAGGGCCTTGTGCCCTCTTTTCTTGTCCGAATCACCATCGAATCGATTGACTCCGCCAATGGAGCGCCTCTAGACAGCGCGGAAAGAAGAACGCGGGAAGCGACCGGGAGACGCACATGGCTGATGCCATCAAGGGCAGCATCATTTTCGTGTTGTCGAATTTCCCGCTGACCTTTTTCGTAATCGGGTTGATCGCCTCAGGCGTCGCCATCCTGCGCGGGCCGGTGACACGAGCCCGGGTGTTGGAGAAACTCATCGCCTGGCACGTGTTCTGGGCGATCGGCATCTCCTTCCTCTACAATTTCGTCATGCATGTCTTCTTCGGACAGATGGCGGCGGCCTTCATCGGCTGGGCCGACAGCCCCTTCCAGTTCGAGGTCGGCACCGCGAGCCTCGGATTTGCGGTGGTCGCCTTCCTCGCAACCTTCCGGAGCTTTGATTTCCGCCTTGCCGCCGTCACGGGACCAGCCATGTTCACACTGGGTGCCGCCGTCGGCCATGTCCGGCAGATGGTGGTGGCGCATAATTTCGCACCCGGCAACGCCGGCGTGATCTTCTATATGGACATCATCATCCCGCTCTTCGGCTGGACCATTCTGGCGCTGCAGGACCGGGAGACCAGGCGCTAGGCCGCCAGTTCCCGCGCCATTCTCAGCAGCACCTCGTCCGCTCCGGGCCAGCCGATCAGCGACAGGCCAACGGGGATGCCCTCCGGCGTCTGGCCGAGCGGCAGGCTGATCTGCGGGAGGCCGGTGAGGCCAGCGACGCTTGTGAGTTCCGTGATCCGTCGCCCCGCCTCCGCCATGGCGGAGAGCGGGATACCCCGTGCCGGTGGCAGGATCGGCGTCGTCGGCAGGCAAAGAAGTCGGCGACCGGCGAGGCGACCGGTGATCTCCGCCCGCACCTCGGCGCGGAAGGCGTGCTCGTCGCTCAGATCCTCCTCCGCGACCAGAGCGGCGAGTGCCAGAGACCGACCGACCTCGAAGGAAAAGCGTGGGTTGAAGGCGTCGATCCAATCGCGAAAGGTGCGGCCGAATTCCGCCTGCTGCAGGCGGCGCTGCCGCTCGGCCCAGCGGGGCAGGCCCTCGGCGGAGAGGGTGATCTCTTCTGCCGGCAGCCTTGCGCGAAGCGTTAAGAGCGCCGGCGCCAGCGCTTCCTGCACTGCTTCGTCGCTAATGGCGAAAGCGTCCCAGGCGATCAGCACGCCATCGACCGTGCCACCAACTGGCTTGTCGTCCAACAGAAGGTCGTAAGCAGTCTGTAGCACTGCCGGATCGCGGGCGAAGAGACCGACCGTGTCGAAGCTGGGCGATTGCGTCATCAGCCCACGTACGGAAATGCGGCCATGGCTGGGGCGCATGCCGAAAAGGCCGCAGAAGCTGGAGGGCACGCGGACGGACCCACCCGAATCTGTGCCGAGGGCGAGATCGGCCAGACCCCCGGCAACGGCGGCCGCCGAACCGCTGGAGGAGCCGCCCGGCAGCCGCTCCGGCGCGCGGGGGTTGATGGGCGTGCCGTGGAACTGGTTGCGGCCGAGAAGACCCAGTGAAATCTCATCGGTGATCGTGCGGCCGACAAGACTGGCGCCGGCATCGAGCAGCCCCTGCACGGCATCGGCATGAGCGACGGCGGGCGGATGGCTCGCCGCCCAGTCCGGATTGCCGCAACCGGTCACGAGGCCGGCCACGTCAAACAGATCCTTGGCGGCGAAGCCACGGCCGAGAAGCGGGCCGAAGGCCGCCCCGGTCGCATGGACCGGGGCGCCGGGGACGAAAGCGCCGAACGCATCGTGCGGCGCGCGCAGGGGATGGCTCAAGACTTGTACAGCTTCCTGAAATCAAGGTGAGTGTGGAACCAGTATTCGTAGCCGTGAACGTTCTTCTGCATGGCGACGTCGAAGAAGAGGCGCGCCAGCGGGATGCGCGGAAGGTCGCTCATCACGATGTCGTTCATCTTAACCAGATCGGCATCGTAGATCGTCGGATTGGTCTGGAAGCGCGCATCCTCGATCAGGGCGTCGAGCTTCGGATTGGCGTAATTCGCGGTGTTGAAGACCGCGTTATTCTTGCCGTAGAAATTCCAGTAGAAGAAATACTCAGGCGGTACCAGCCAGCCATAGAATTCCGTGATGACGAAGGGCATCGTCTTGGACGCCATCTGGGCGAACCAGTTGGCACCTGGAACTTTCTCGATCGAGACCTTCACGCCGATCTTGGCGAGGTTCTCCTGAAGCAGCAGCGCAATCGGCTCACGCGTCGTTGCCTGGCTGAGATCGTAGGAGACCGTAGTCTCGAAGCCGTTCGGGAAGCCCGCCTGAGCGAGCAGTTTTTTCGCCTTATCCAGATCGGTCGTGTAGTGGGACACGACTGGCCATTCCGGCGGATAGGGCTTTGACGGGTCACCGCCGAACATCGGTACCCCCCGGTCATAGAGGGCGGCATCCATGATCGACTGATAGGGGACCGCCCAGGCGATTGCCTGCCGTACGATGGGATTGTCGAAGGGCTTCATCTTCACATTCATGTCGATGAAAAGAAGATCATTTTGGATCGGTGTGCCGATGACCTGCAGCTTGCCGGCCTTGGCGAGTTCCGCGTAGTCCTTGGGCGGCAGGCCGACGGAAATATCGACATCACCCTTTTCCAGCAGCGCACGGCGCGTGCCGGGGGAGGGGATTTGGCGATAGATCACGCGCTTCAACTTTGGCAGCGGGCCCGATTTCCAATCGTCGAAACGGCTGAAGACGATCTCTGTGCCGGGCTTCCAACTCGCCACCTTGAAGGCGCCGCCGCCCGCATCGTTATGCTGCACCCAGTCGAGCGCCCAGGGGTCAGACGCTGTCGCGTGCTTCTTGGCCAGCTTGGAGTTGACGACACAGGGGATCGGCACCACGAGATCGGGCATGGTGAGTTTGTTCGGAACATCGAATGTGATCTTGAAGGTATGCGGGTCGACGACGGAAAACTGCTCCGGCTTGGTCAAAGACCCAGCCCCCATCTGAATCTGCGCGAAACCTCCCACCGAGACAGCACGATCAAAGGACCATTTTACGTCCTCCGCCGTGACGGGCGAGCCGTCATGAAAAACCGCGTCCTTGCGGATGTGAAAGAGATAGGTCTTACGATCCGCGCTGATCTCCCAGCTTTCGGCGAGTTCCGGCTCCATCTTGGTGTAATCATAGGAAACCGTGCCGTTGGGCAGGACCTTGCTGCCATGGGTCACCAGCCGGTCGTAGACCTGCCAATTGACCATGCGGCTGTAGTCGTTCGCGACGGGCACCATGGTATCGAGCGAATTGGTGCCCTGTTCGCCCACCACCACCAGAACCTCCGGCGGCGTTTTGGCGAAGGCGGCTTTTCCGCCGGCCGCGAGGAGGACGGGCGATAGGATCGAACCTGCGAGCAGGCCGCGGCGACTGATCGACGTCATGCAAAGGCTCCTTCCAGGGGGGATGGGAGAGGTGTTGCCGTGGCCCCGAGCGAGCCGCCGAGGGCCGTATGGAAAGCATGGGCGAAGCTGGCGGCCGCGCTGTCTTCCAAAGCGCGGCCGACAAAACTGATGCCGAGGGGCTGGCCGTCCGCCCGGAAACCCATGGGCACGGTGACGGCACACATATCGAGAAGGTTGACGAAATTGGTGTAGGTACCGAGCATGGCGTTGAGTCGAATATTGTCGCTCAGCATCTGCTCCACCGTGAAGGTGGTCGGCGTCGTCGGCGTCACCACGATGTCGAGCCCCGCCGTCATGTGGCGGATGGTCTGGGCGTGGCGGGCAAGCGTCTGCTGCGCCACGAAGACATCCGCGCCGGAATAGCGCCTGCCCCAGCCGATGATCTCGCGCGTGGCGGGGAAGAGTTCCGCCTCATGGGCGTCGAAGAAAGTTTGCAGGTTGGCGTAGCGGCGCGCGATGAAAGCATCCTCGTACAGCATCTTCGCCGCCGCATAGAAGGGCGTGAAGTCCAGTTCCACAACATCGCCGCCCATGCCTTGCAGCCGGGCGATCGCTTCGTCGAAAAGCCGCTCGGCTTCGGTATCGCTGGCGAAGATGCGGGTCCCGCGCGAAGGCACGCCGAAGCGGAATTGCGTCGGCAGGACGGAGAGTTTCAGGTCGAAAGAATCCGCCTCGGGGCGGGAAAGCGGGTCATTCGGATCATACCCGATCATCACCCGGGTTGCGAGCACACCGTCGGCTACCGTCAGGGTCATCACATTGTGGCTAGCGCTCATGCCTGCGCGTGACCCGCCGCCGAGGGCGATGAGCCCTGGCGTCGGCTTGATGCCCACGGCATTGTTCAGCGCAGCCGGAACGCGGCCGGAGCCTGCGGCATCGCCGCCGAGCGCCATGCTGACGAGACCCGCCGCGAGCGTGACACCGCCGCCCGAGGTCGATCCACCGGAGATGAAGGCCGGGCTGAAGCTGTTCCGCGGAATGCCGTAATCGGTGCGGGTTCCATTAATTCCTACGCCGAACTGATCCATATTCGTCTTACCGATGATGATGGCACCGGCATTCAGCAGCCGCTGGACCATGGGGTCGGTCTCTGCCGCCATGCGGGAAAAGGCGCGGCAGGCTTCCGTCGTCGGGTAGCCCGCGATGTCGAAACTGTCCTTCACCGACAGCGGCAAACCCCAAAGCGGCAAATCCCGGCGATCTTCCGCTTCCAGTTCCGCCGCCCGTGCCAGCACCGCCTCGCGCGGGAGCAGAAGAATCCAAGCCGGGTCACCGCCGCGCGCGTCGATGCGGGTGAAGATGGCCCGCACAACCTCGCTCGGCGTCAGTCCCTCTGCATAGGCACGGTGCAGCGTCGCGAAATCAAGGCTACCGGTTGCGCTGTTCCAGCCGATCAAAGTCCAAGCTCCGCGAGCAGAGGCGGTTCGCGCCCGGCCCAAGGACGCGCCGCCTCGAAGGCCGCCGCTGCCCCGATGACACTGGCATCAGCCAGATGGCGGCCGGTGATCTGCAAGCCCACGGGCAGGCCGTCCGTCGTGAAGCCCGCCGGAACGGAGGCTGCCGGTTGACCGGTCATGTTCATCGGGAAGGTGAAGCACAGCCAGTCGGCCGCACGCACCATGCGACCCTCAATAATTTCCGGCCCCTGCATATGGACGGGGAAAGGGGGCGCTGCGAGCGTCGGTGTCAGCAGCAGATCATAGCGCTGCATGAAACGCCACATGCGGTTCGCGACCGCCTTGCGGGTCATATTGGCATTGGTGAAGTCCTCGGCCGTCCAATTTCGGTCGAGCAGGGCGAGAAGGTGCGGGGAGATCTCGCGGCGGCGTCCCTCCACCATGGCGCGCATGCCGACGAGGTCGCTCTCCATCGCAACGAGGCTCCAGAAAGCCTCGGCCGGATCCGCCCAGCCGGGATGCGCCTCCTCCACGATGCAGCCGAGATCGGTCTCGAACACCCGCACGGCTTCGCCCACCACGCGGCGCACTTCCGGGTCCACCGCCGCATAGCCCCAGTCCGCGCTATAGGCTACGCGAAGACCCTTGAGGTCTCGCGGCTTAGTCGCTTGCAGCCAGTCGATATCCGCGGAGGGAATGGAAAGCCGGTCGCGGGAATCAGGCCCCGCAATTACGCTCAGCATCAGCGCGGAATCGGCGACCGTCCGGCTCATCGGGCCGATATGCTCCAGGCTCTCCCAGCTCGAAACGCCGGGATAGCGCTCGTCCTTGCAACCGGGATA